>NZ_JBVHDR010000002.1:0-521946 GCF_055563295.1 Streptomyces sp. NPDC002868
GATAAACCCCCCTTTTTTCTCAATTATAAAAACTCAACCTTTGGCCCAATAAAACATATAGTTAAACTGCTTTAAAAAACAATATAAAACGGGGGGGGGGGGGGGCCCCCCCCCCCCCCCCCCGCCGCCCTCCCCTCCTCAGCGCATCAGCACTCCCGCGCCCTCCCCCGTCGCCTCCGTCGGCAGCGCCACCAGACCCAGGTCCGCGCTGGCCGCAAGCAGCGGGTGGGCCGGCAGGATGCGCACCGTGTAGCCGAAGGGGCCCGTGCGGTCCAGCGAGAGCGGCCCCTCGTAGACCCAGCGGCCGTCCAGGTCCGGGCCGCCCGCCGGCTTCAGCGGGGAGGTCTGGGCGTCGGCGATCGCGTCGTCGGAGTCGACGCGGCCGGCCACCGCCTGCACATCCACGTCGTCCGGCTGTAGTTCGCCGAGGGCGACCCGCACCCGCAGCGCGAGCGTCGCGCCCAGCTCCGCCGTGCCCTCCGCCGCGGCCTCCTCCAGGGCCTCCACATGGTCGACGGCCACCTGTGGCCAGGCCACCCGCACCCGTGCCTTCCAGGCCGCCAGTTCCCGTGCCGCGTCCGCGTCCATGGACCGGTGGGCCCGGGCGGCGGGGGCGTACAACCGCTCCACGTACTCCCGCACCATGCGGCCCGCGAGCACCTTGGGTCCGAGCGTGGTCAGCGTGCGGCGGACCATCTCGATCCAGCGCTGCGGCTGCCCGCCGGCGCCCCGGTCGTAGAAGCGGGGCGCCACCCGGTTCTCGATCAGCTCGTACAGCGCGCCCGCCTCCAGATCGTCGCGGCGGTCCTCGTCGGTCGCCGAGCCGTCGGCGGTCGGAATCGCCCAGCCGAAGTCCGGCTCGAACCACTCGTCCCACCAGCCGTCCAGCACGGACAGATTGAGGCAGCCGTTGAGCGCGGCCTTCATCCCACTCGTCCCGCACGCCTCCAGGGGACGGAGAGGGTTGTTGAGCCAGACGTCGCAGCCGGGATACAGCTTCTGCGCCATCGCCATGCCGTAGTCCGGCAGGAAGACGATCCGGTGCCGCACCCGCGGATCGTCCGCGAACCGCACCAGCTCCTGTACGAGACGCTTGCCGCCGTCGTCCGCCGGGTGCGCCTTGCCCGCGACGACGATCTGGATCGGCCTGGTCGGATGGAGCAGCAGTTCCATCAGCCGGTCGCGGTCGCGCAGCATCAGGGTGAGCCGCTTGTACGAGGGGACCCGGCGGGCGAAGCCGATGGTGAGCACGTCGGGGTCCAGCACCCCGTCGATCCAGCCCAGTTCCGCGGCGCCCGCGCCGCGCTGTCGCCAGGAGGCCCGCAGCCGGTCCCGTACCTCCATGACCAGCTGTTCGCGCAGCTCGCGGCGGAGCTCCCAGATGTCGTTGTCCGGGATGTCGGCGACGGAGTCCCAGCGTTCGGAGCCGCCGACGGACAGGGCGTCCTCGGTTCGGCTCGTGCCGATCTGGCGCGCGCCGAGCCGGAACACCTCGGGGGCCACCCAGGTCGGCGCGTGCACACCGTTGGTGACGGAGGTGATGGGCACCTCCTCGGCGTCGAAGCCGGGCCACAGACCGGCGAACATGCCGCGGCTGACGGCACCGTGCAGGGTGGAGACGCCGTTGGCGCGCTGGGCCAGCCGCAGCCCCATCACCGCCATGTTGAACAGGTTGGCCTCGCCGCCCGGATAGGTCTCCATGCCGAGCTGGAGCACCTTCTCGACCGGCACTCCGGGCAGTTCCCCGCGGTCCCCGAAGTGCTGGGCGACGAGCTCGCGGTCGAAGCGGTCGATCCCGGCGGGGACCGGGGTATGGGTGGTGAACACGGTCCCGGCGCGCACGGCCTCCAGTGCGGAGTCGAAGTCCAGGCCCTGGCCGCCGCTTTCGGGGGGCTCCCCCAGTTCGCGGATGCGTTCCAGGCCGAGGAAGCCGGCATGTCCCTCGTTGGTGTGGAACACCTCGGGGGCCAGATGGCCGGTCAGGCGGCAGTAGGTCCGCACCGCCCGTACGCCCCCGATCCCCAGCAGCATCTCCTGCAGCAGCCGGTGCTCGCTGCCGCCGCCGTACAGCCGGTCGGTGACATCGCGCTCGCCGGGGCCGTTCTCCTCGACGTCCGAGTCGAGCATCAGCAGTGGTACGCGGCCGACCTGCGCCACCCAGATGTGGGCGTGCAGCGAGCGCCCGCCGGGCAGCGCGAGCGACACCCGGGCGGGTGTCCCTTCGGACTCCCGCAGCAGGCTGACCGGCAGCTCGTTGGGGTCGAGGAGGGGGTAGTGCTCCTGCTGCCAGCCGTCGCGGGACAGCGACTGGCGGAAGTAGCCGTGGCGGTAGAGCAGCCCGACGCCGATCAGCGGTACGCCGAGGTCGCTCGCGGCCTTGAGATGGTCGCCGGCGAGGATGCCGAGGCCACCGGAGTACTGGGGCAGTGCGGCGGTGACGCCGAACTCGGGCGAGAAGTAGGCGACCGCTGCCGGGAATTCGGGCCCGGTGGGGCCGCTGTCCCCGGCGGAGCCGCTGTGTGCCTGGTACCACCTGCGCCCGTGCAGGTAGTCGTCCAGGTCATCGGCGACGGCGGCCAGTCTGCGCAGAAATCGGCGGTCTCCGGCCAGTTCTGCCAGCCGGACGGCGGACGCGGACCCGAGCAGCCGCACGGGGTCGCCTCCTGCCGCCTGCCACCCCTCGGGGTCGACAGCCTGGAAGAGGTCACGGGTCTCGGTGTGCCAGGACCAGCGCAGATTGCGCGCTAGGTCGCTGAGCGGTCGGAGCGGTTCGGGGAGGACGGGGCGGACGGTGAATCGACGAATGGCCTTCACGGGTCCCACCTTCGCAGGGGAGGTACACATCCGAGGGGACGCACGACGGTGTGCGCCTCTCCGTCACCCACAGACGGTAGTGCCAGCCCTGCCCCCGCAACCACGGCGCACGGCCGTCCGGCGGATTCCCGCCGGGGCATTCAGCGTGGCGCGCGCACCGTCGGACCGTAGGGAGAGCCCTGGTTGACGCTCTGCGGGTCGAACGCCCCGGTGGCCGCGTACCGGGCGGCGATCTCGTCCAGTTCCGACTGCGGGATCACCTCGTGGATGTCGGTGAAACCGCCGGGGGCGCGTTCGTGGGCGAGGTTGATGACGACCTCGGGGCCCAGCTGCCGATTGGCCCGCTGAAGCTCTGTCGTGGCGGGCCTGCGCCAGGCCTCGTACGCGGCGAGTGCGTCGGCCGGGTCGGCGTGCAGGGCCATGGCATGCGCGAGGGCGCGGCCGTCGACGATGGACTGGGTCGCGCCGTTGGAGCCGATCGGGTACATGGCGTGGGCGGCGTCGCCGATCAGCGTCGTACGGCCGAGGGACCAGCGCGGCAGCGGCTCGCGGTCCACCATCGGGTACTCGAAGGCACCCTCCGCGGCCCGGAGCACTTCAGGGACGCTGACGCCGTCGAAGTCCCAGCCCTCGTAGTGGTGCAGGAATTTGGCGACCGGCACCGGCCGGTTCCAGTCTCCGCGCGTAGCGTCGTCGATGGATTCGGCGGGCATCGCGAGCGCCCAGTTGACCAGCACCTCGCCGGTGTCCGTGGCGGGCTCGGTCATCGGGTAGACGACGGCCTTTTGGCGGTCGTCGCCCGCGATGAACATGAAGGTGCCGCTCCGGTGGGCGGGCAGCGAGGAGACGCCGCGCCACACGAGCATGCCGTTCCACGGCGGCTCGCCCTCGCCCGGGTTGAGGGCCGCGCGGACCGTCGAACGGATGCCGTCGGCGCCGATGAGGACGTCCGGTTCGAGGGACGCCTTGCCGCGGCGGGCGCCGTCGCGGTGCTCCAGCTGGACCCGGGGGCGCCCGTCGGGGAGCGGTTCGAGGCCGGTGACCTTGACGCCGCCCACCAGGGCGCTGGGGCCGAGCCGGGTGCGTACCGCGTCGGCCAGCGCGAGCTGGAGTTCGCCGCGCTGGATGGAGAGCTGCGGCCAGTGGTATCCGGCGCCGAGGCCGCGCGGCTCGCGGGAGATCAGGCCGCCGCTGCGGTGGTAGTAGCGCAGCTCGCGGGTGCGTACGGCGCGTTCTTCGAGGCGGTCGAGGAGGCCGAGCGCGTCGAGTTCGCGTACCGCGTTGGGCATGATGTTCAGCCCGGCGCCGACCGGGTGGATCTCGCAGGCCGCCTCGACGACGGTGATGCGCTCGAATCCGGCGGTGTGCAGGGCGAGTGCGGCGGTGAGCCCGGCTATTCCACCGCCGGCGATCATGATGTGGGTCATGGGTGTCGGACCTCCTGGGACGGTCAGGCAGCGGGGGTGCGCGGCCGCTCGACGGAGCGGCGTACGAGGGTCTCGTTGTCCCGGGTCAGGTCGAGCACCGAGCGCAGCAGCGCGATCGGGGCGCCGCCGCTGCCCACGTCGTACAGCCGTACCTCGTCGCTGTACGCCTTGCGGGCGATGGTCATATGACGGGCGCGGAAGGTCTTGAGGATGCGCAGCACGCGGGCGAGGGAGACTGCGGACGCGGCGAGCTGCGGGGGCGGCCGGTCGGTCGCCTCCCAGCTGACGGCGGCGGACAGCTTGGAGACGGCGGAGGTGCCGCCCTTGTGCTTGGCGTAGTGGTCGCGCCAGGACGGGAGGCTGTACTGCACCGAGTCGTCGAGGAAGGCGTCGTAGGCGGGATTGTTGCGGTCGCACTGCCACAGCGTCAGATCGACCAGCCAGAGGGGCACCTGGGCGGCGGCCGGGCCGAGGTAGTCGACGCCCGCGATGTCGATCTCCTCGAAGTAGGAGCGCATCTCCCGCGCGAAGAAGGCCGGGGAGACATTGGCGACGGTGAAGTCGATGGAGTCGACCATGGACTGAACATGCTGGGCGGTGCGGTCGAGAGCGAGGGCGAAGCCCGGGTCGTACGGTTCGAGGCGGGCGAGCTCCGCGCAGGTGTCGAGCGAGGCGACCAGGCTGGGGAAGACCATCCGGACCGCGTCCTGGAGACTGCTCTCCATCCGGTCGCCGGTGTACATCCGCCGCCGGGCGCCGAGGGGGTTCCACGTCGTGTAGTGGTGCACGGTGTCGCGCGGCACCATGTCGGTGCGCCGGCCCAGCTCTTCGAGCACCGGCAGGACTTCGGGCACGGCGGCGACGGGCTCGACGCCGTGCCGTTTGAGCGAGCCGAGGAGCATCCCAAGGTCGCGCATGGCGGCGAGCGCGTCGGTGATGGCGAGGGCGGCGACCCGGTCCGGGTCGGGCACCAGGGTGCGCAGGGCGACGGTGAGCGCGGGCGCATCGGCATCGGCGTTCATACCGGGCAGCGCGGCGAGCAGGGCGTCGGCGCCGAGCGGGTCGGCCGCGCATATCTCGGCTATCCGGTAGCGCGGTTCGCCGTGCAGATCGAGACCGGGCGCGACAAGGTCGTACAAGGTCAACGGAATGCCCCCCTCGGGCAACATCGGTTCATTGGGTGGGATGCGGGCCTGGTGGCGTCATGCGGTCACCGGACGCTTTCGCCGCATGCGTACACGTACACCGCACGCTCTCGCCGCACACGGTCACTCCACGGCGCCGCCCACAGGGTCCTGGCGCCGTGGCGCCGTCGCGGGCACGGGCAGCCGCAGCCGTACGGAAAGCAGGGCGGCCAGGGCCGCGAAGGCGGCCCCGGCCAGCAGCGCGGAACGGAAACCGGAGGTCTGGGCAGCGGGCGACGATCCGCCTGAGGCGGTGGCGACGGCCACCAGGACAGCGAGTCCGAGCACCGAGCCGAACTGCTGGCTGGTGTTGATGAGTCCGGAGGCGAGCCCGGTCTCCTTGGGCGCGGCCTCGGCGGTGGCGGCCACATTGGTGGTGACCATGACGAGCGGCAGAGCGACGCCGAGGACCAGGCTGGGCGCGAGGACGGTACCGGCGAAGGTGCCGTCGGCGGTGAGCGCGAGCGCCAGCCACACCATGCCGGCGAAGAGCAGTGCGAAGCCGAGCGTCATGGTGGATCTGAGCCCGATCCTGAAGATGAGGCGGCCGGTCTGGGGCGCGACGGCGACGACGACGAGTGACAGCGGCAGCAGTCCGAGGCCGCCGGTCAGCGGGGACTGTTCGAGCACCCTCTGCAGATAGAGGCTGACCAGGAAGAACATCGGGAAGAGTGCCATCTGGGCGAGCGCGCTGAGGATGTTGGCGTCGCGCAGCGCGGGCCGCCGCAGCACGGCGGGCGGCACGAGTGGGTGGGCGATCCTCGATTCCAGTACAGCGAAAGCTGCCAGCAGCACGAGGCCGGCGCCGCCCGCGGCGAGGGTGCGGGCACTGGTCCAGCCCCACTCGCCCGCGCCGACGAGTGCGTAGGCGACGAGCCCGAGGCCGCCGGTGGCGGTGAGCGCGCCGCCGAGGTCGAAGCCGGGCTGTGCGCTGCGCGTCCCCCCGTCGAGAAGGCGCAGTGCGAGCAGCCCGAGCGCCAGCCCGACGAGCACATTGAGCCAGAATGTGGAGCGCCAGCCGAGCAGATCGGTGAGTACGCCGCCGAGGACGGTGCCCAGCACGCCGCCGAGTCCGCCCATCGCGGCGAACGCGCCGAGGGCCTTGTGCCGCCCCGGCCCGTCCGGGAAGAGGCCCAGCAGCAGCGCGAAGGCGGCCGCGGCGGCGAGGGCGGCCCCCACGCCCTGTGCGGCCCGCGCGGCGATCAGCGTGCCCGCCGTCCCGGCGAGGCCGCCGGCCGCGGACGCGGCGGCGAGCAGGCCGAGTCCGGTGAGGTAGAGCCGCCGGTGGCCGAGGAGATCGGCCGTGCGGCCGCCGAGCAGCAGCAGCCCGCCGAAGGTGATCAGGTAGGCGTTGGCGACCCAGGAGAGCCCGGCCGAGCCGGAGCCGAGGTCGTCGCCGACCGACGGCAGCGCGACGTTGACGATCGCGGTATCCATGATCAGCAGCAGCTGGGTGGAGGCGAGCAGCGCAAGCGCGGCGCCCGGGCGGGCCGAGGTCACCGGCCGGTCCCCAGGTCCTGTCCGGTCCCTAGGCCGTAGCCGTCGAGACAGTCCTGGGCCAGCTGCTCGCAGCTATCGGCCCCGCCCGCCCGCGTCTGCATGGCCAGATAGACGTGTGGGGCGCCGTGGTAGAAGCGCTCGTACTGCTCATGGCGTCCGGCGAACTCCGAACCGAGCGCGTCCCAGACCAGTTTGAGCAGCTTGATCCGGTCCTCGGCCGGAGTTCCGGGCGCGCGCAGATACTTCCTCACGACCGGCCCGAGCTCGGGGTGGAGCAGATCCCCGGCGGACGCCGGCAGCTGGATGACCCCGCCGCCCGCCAGCAGCTTGATGTCCTGGACGGCGCGCGGGTAGAGCTCGCCGGCCATGATGCGCTGGGCGAAGGAGATCTCCTGGCCGGGCATGACGCCGCCGCGGCCGCCGTCGACCTGTTCGCAGTCGGCCTCGGCGGCCAGCACGAAGGCCTTGGCCTGGGCGACCATGCCGAGCAGTCGACCGACCGCCTGGGTGACGGGCGGCAGTTGGTACGTCTTGTTGGTGCGGGTCAACAGGATGGCGAGACCGGTGAGGAACTCGAGCTTGGTCCAGAAGCGGGTGGCCGCCTGGTGACCGAAGTTGAGGTAGGCGGGGGTCTGCCACCACATCGCGGCGGTCGCCTCGACGTTGCGGTAGGTCAGCACCCGCTCCCACGGTACGAAGACGTCGTCGCACACCAGCAGCGCGTCGTTCTCGTCGAAGCGGGAGGAGAGCGGGTTGTCGAAGACGCTGCGGGCCTGTGCCTCGTACGACGTACGCGAGACGAACTTCAGGCCGGGTGTGTCGACGGGCACCGAGAAGCACAGCGCGTGCTCCACGTCCTCGGGGGCCAGCGGCTCGATCGTGCCGACGATCACCTCGTCGGCGAAGACCGCGCCGGTGCCGATCGTCTTGGCGCCGCGCACCACGATGCCGCCGTCCTTCTCGGCGACGACCCGCACCACGAGGTCGTCGTCTCCTTCGCCGGACTGCGGGTTGCTGATGGTGAAGGCCGCGTACAGGTCGCCCTCGGCGAGCCTGCGGTGGTACGCGAGAGCGTTCTCGGCGCCGTCGAAGGAGTCGGTGGTGAACAGCTGGGGCACGGCGGCGAAGCCCGCGGCGCCGCCCGCCATGTAGTCGGGTGTACGGCCCAGGAAGCCGAAGCTCGACTCGGCCCACACCTTGTACGCCCTGCGCCGCGCGACCAGGTCTTCGTAACTGCGGGGCACGACGAAGGCGCGGTGTACCCCGCCGGAGGTGAGCACATCGCGGTGCGCGGAGTCGTGTGCCAGGTCGTAGAGGTGCGCGATCGACGCTGCGGTGTTGCGGAAGGCGTGGTGCCGGGTGACGTCCTTGACCCGTTCGCCGTCGAGCCACACCTCGCGCCCGTCACCCAGCGATTCGAGGTATTCCTGGCCGGACCTGGTCAACGTCTCTCCTCAAACGGCGCAAGCGGAAGGGCTCTCGACTCGGTCGAGCCTGTCTCCCGCCGAGGACGCAGGGCAATGAACGACCGTCCAGCGGTGATTAAGAACCGGCCAGTCATGCAGCTGAGGGGCTTCCCGATCGGTACTCGCCCGGCGTCATCCCGTACCACTTGCGGAAGGCGAGGTGGAAGCCGACGGCGCTCTGGTAGCCGACACGCTCCGGCACTGCCGACTGGGGCAGCGAGGTCTCGCCGAGCAGCCGGGCCGCCTCCTGCATCCGACGCCCGGTCAGATGCCTGGCGGGCGCCTCGCCGACGAGCTCCCTGAAGGCGGCGGTGAACGCGGAGCGGGACATGCCGACCTCGCGGGCGAGCGACTCGATGGTCCAGGGCTCCGCGAACCGGGTCGCGATGATCACCATCGCCTTGCTGATGCCGGGATGGCGCAGCACGGGCAGCGCGGAGGGGTTGTCGGCCAGTTCGCGCAGCAGCGGGCGCAGTGCGAGAACCAGCGCCATCTCGAAGGCGCGCAGCGTGACCAGCCGGTCGCCGGGGCCGACCGGGCGGTCGGTGGCGGCGAGCAGCCGCAGCGTGTCGCGCAGCAGCGGCTCCTTGTCCACCTGGGAGCCGTCGAGCACCAGCGCCCAGGGCAGCGCCTGGTAGAGGCCGGTGGCGGCGGACGCGTCGTAGTGCAGCCCGGCGCAGAGCAGCCGGCTCTCCGGTCCCTCCCCCTCGATCCTGATCTCGCCGGAGGTGCCGGGCGCCCGCTCGGGGAGTACGGCGCCGAGCGCGACGCCCCGCCGGTCGGGCCGGTCGGAGAGCCGGTGGGCCGTGCCGGTCGGGAAGACGGCGAGGTCGCCTGCGTGCAGTTCGAGCGGGTTCTGGTCCTCGCCGGTGATCCAGCAGCCGCCCTCGGTGATGAAGTGGAGGACGGCGCAGCTCTGTTCAGCGTCGCCCTCGATGGCCCAGGGAGCGCTGACGTGCCATCGGCTGTCGAAGACCCCGGTCAGACGCAGGGGTTTCAGCAGCTCGCTGAGGAGGTCATCGCTTTCGCTGTCCGTCGCTTCCATTGGACGATCCTTCAACCTCCGCCCCGGTTTGTTAATTGATCGGCCGAACTCACCGACGCGAGCCTGGAAGAGCCGTTCACGGCAGGCAGCCACACCCTATCGAAGGGGCCCTTAAGACACATGTCCGATCACATTCCGATGCGCGTAGCGGTCGTGGGGGCGACCGGCTTCCAGGGCGGTGCGACGGCCCGCCTGCTGGCCGAACGGAAACACCGGGTCCGCACGCTGAGCCGCAAGCCCGCGGCGGACCGCCCGGAGCTCCCCGGTGTCTCTGTCGCCGGCGGCGACCTCGGGCGGTACGAGGATGTGCGCCAGCTCTTCGAAGGTGCCACGCACGCGGCGGTGATGCTGCCGCTGGTGTACCAGGCCGAGAAGGTGATGCGGTACGCCCAGTACATCGCGAAGGCGGCGCGCGAGTCCGGGGTGCGCCGGCTGGTCTACAACGCGAACACCCGCATCCCGGACCGGACCACGAATGTCGCGGCCTTCGAGACCCGCCGGCTCGCCGAGACGGTGTTCCGCGAGAGCCTCGCGCAGAGCGGCGTGGAGGTGGTGGTCGTACGCCCCCCGGTCTACCTGGAGAACCTGTTCAGCCCGTGGAACGGCCCGGCCCTGGTGAACGAGGGCGTGCTCGCCTACCCGCTGCCGGCCGACACACCCACCGCGTGGATCTCCCACCGGGACCTGGCCGAGGCGGTCTACGCGGCGCTCACGGTGGATGGGGTGGCGGGCCGCACCTTCGACATCGGCGGCGCACAGACGCTGACGGGCCATGAACTGGCGACGGCGTTCGGCCAAGGCCTCGGGCGCGAGATCCGCTATGTACCGCTGGAGCCACTCGTCTTCGAGCAGGGTCTCGCGCAGATCCTGGACGCGGAGTCGGCGGCGGGGATTGCGGGGATCTACCACTACATGGCGACGGGCCTGGAGCCGCGTCTGATGGCGGGCGACAAGGGCGCGTCGACGGAGGCGCTGTCGGTCAAGCCGGCGCCGGTGGACGAGTGGGTGGCGCGCCAGCCGTGGCAGATGTGGTCGGGGGAGCAGTCATGAGGGCGACGAGGAGGCCCGAGCCGAGCTGGGGCGCGGAGCCCAGCTGGGGCGCGGTGCTCTGAGGAGGTACGGGTGCGGGTGCGGGCCTCGGCGCGAAATGCGTCGGGGCTCGCGTGCTGTCCGGGTCAGCAGAAACAGATCGCGCGCCGCGAAGTCCTTGTGCACCCCGCTACGCCCTCGTAGTGCTGCATCCCCCGGGGGACGACCCCCGGACCCCAGCAGAAACAGATCGCGCCCCGCGAAGTCCTTGTGCACCCACCTACGCCCTAGTAGTTAACAATCCACCGGATTGCCCACCCGAACCCCATGGGAAGGCTCATGCGGTACGCAGGCCACCGCACCCCTCTCAACATTCTTTCCGCCCACCCGAGTGAACGCGGACAGGAGCGGCCATGCCCGCAGCACGCCAGTCGTCGACCGAGCAGCTACAAAGAAACACCCGTATCCCTAAAACGGCACATCCCGCCCAATCCACCCTGCTCGCACAGCCCTCAGGTGATCTCATGATCGGTCGCATCCCCGTCCTGGACGTCCGCCCCCAAGTCGACTGCGGAAGAAGGCCCGCAAAAGCCGTGACCGGTGAGACCTTCCAGGTCACCGCCACCGTGTTCCGCGAGGGCCATGACGCGGTGGCCGCCAACGTCGTTCTGCGCGACCCGAGCGGACGCCCCGGACCCTGGAGCCCCATGCGCGAACTCGCGCCCGGCACCGACCGGTGGGGCGCCGATGTCACGCCGGACTCCGAAGGGCGCTGGACGTACGCCGTCGAGGCCTGGAGCGACCCGGTCGCCACCTGGCGGCACAACGCACAGATCAAGATCCCCGCCGGCATCGACACCGCGCTGGTGCTCGCCGAGGGCGCCGCGCTGTACGAGCGCGCCGCTGCCGGGGTGCCCAAGCGCGACGGCCGGGAGGCCGTGCTCGCCGCCGTCGACGCGCTGCGTGACGAGGCGCGGCCCGCCGCCGCCCGGCTCGCCGCGGCCCTCGCCCCCGACGCCCGCGCCGCGCTCACCCGCCACCCGTTGCGCGAACTGGTCACCGCCTCCCGCCCGTTGTCCCTCATCGTCGAGCGCCGGCGCGCGCTCTTCGGCTCCTGGTACGAGCTGTTCCCGCGCTCCGAGGGCGCCGTCGTCACCGAGGGTGAGCCGCCCGTATCCGGCACCTTCCGCACCGCCGCCGAGCGGCTGCCGGCGGTCGCCGCGATGGGATTCGACGTCGTCTATCTGCCGCCCGTCCACCCCATCGGCACCACCCACCGCAAGGGCCCCAACAACACCCTCTCCCCCGGCGCCCACGATGTCGGCGTCCCCTGGGCCATCGGCTCCGCAGACGGCGGTCACGACGCGCTCCACGCCGATCTCGGCACGTTCGACGACTTCGACCACTTCGTCGAGACGGCGCGCGGCCTGCGCATGGAGGTCGCCCTGGACTTCGCGCTCCAGTGCTCGCCCGACCACCCCTGGGTGGAGAAGCACCCCGAGTGGTTCCACCACCGCGCCGACGGCTCCATCGCCTACGCCGAGAACCCGCCCAAGAAGTACCAGGACATCTACCCGGTGGCCTTCGACCAGGACTTGCGCGGGCTGGTCAATGAGACCGTGCGCATCCTGCGCTTCTGGATGGACCACGGCGTACGGATCTTCCGCGTCGACAACCCGCACACCAAGCCCGTCGTCTTCTGGGAGAAGGTGATCACGGACATCAACCGCTCGGACCCGGACGTGGTCTTCCTGGCCGAGGCGTTCACCCGCCCGGCGATGATGCACACCCTCGCCGCCATCGGCTTCCAGCAGTCGTACACGTACTTCACCTGGCGCAACACCAAGCAGGAGCTGACCGAGTACCTCACCGAGCTCTCCGGCGACTCCGCCTCGTACATGCGCCCCAACTTCTTTGTGAACACCCCGGACATCCTGCACGCCTACCTCCAGCACGGCGGCCGCCCGGCGTTCGAGGTGCGGGCGGTGCTCGCCGCGACGCTGTCGCCTTCCTGGGGTGTGTACGCCGGCTACGAACTGTGCGAAAACATCCCGCTGCGCGGCGGAAGCGAGGAGTATCTGGACTCGGAAAAATACCAACTACGGCCGCGTGACTGGGAGTCGGCGGAACGGGAGGGTCGCACCATCACACCCCTGATCACCGCCCTCAACCGGATCCGGCGCCGCCACCCCGCGCTGCAGCAGCTGCGCGACATCCACTTCCACCACACCGACAACGACGCGGTGATCGCCTACTCGAAATCCGCCGAGGGCCCTTCGGGACCGGACACCGGCGACACCGTCATTGTGATCGCCAACCTCGACCCCCACCACACCCAGGAGGCCACGGTCTCGTTGGACATGCCGCACCTCGGCCTCGACTGGCACGAGAGCGCACCGGTGCGCGACGAGCTCACCGGCGAGACCTATCACTGGGGCAGGGCCAACTATGTGCGCCTCGAGCCGGGCATCACGCCCGCGCACATCGTCGTTCTGCGACCGTCCCCGCCGATCGGAGGGTCACCCACATCATGATCGTCAATGAACCCGTCCACGACCTGTTCGAGGACACCCCCGCCAAGGACCGCGACCCCGACTGGTTCAAGCGGGCCGTGTTCTACGAAGTCCTGGTGCGATCCTTCCAGGACAGCAACGGCGACGGCATCGGCGACCTCAAGGGCATCACCGCCAAGCTGGACTATCTGCAGTGGCTGGGCGTCGACTGCCTTTGGCTGCCACCCTTCTTCAAGTCCCCTCTGCGGGACGGCGGTTACGACGTCTCCGACTACACCGCCGTCCTTCCCGACTTCGGCGACCTGGCCGACTTCGTGGAGTTCGTGGACGCCGCACACCAGCGCGGCATGCGCGTCATCATCGACTTCGTCATGAACCACACCAGCGATCAGCACCCGTGGTTCCAGGAGTCCCGCAGCAACCCTGAGGGACCCTACGGCGACTACTACGTCTGGGCGGACGACGACAAGCAGTACCAGGACGCCCGGATCATCTTCGTCGACACCGAGACGTCCAACTGGACCTTCGACCCGGTGCGCAAGCAGTACTACTGGCACCGCTTCTTCTCCCACCAGCCGGATCTCAACTACGAGAACCCAGCAGTGCAGGAGGAGATCGTCTCGGCGCTGCGCTTCTGGCTGGACCTGGGTATCGACGGCTTCCGTCTTGACGCCGTGCCGTACCTGTACCAGGAGGAGGGCACCAACTGCGAGAACCTCCCCGCCACCCACTCCTTCCTCAGGCGGGTGCGCAAGGAGATCGACGCGCACTACCCGGACACCGTGCTCCTCGCCGAGGCCAACCAGTGGCCGGAGGACGTCGTCGATTACTTCGGCGACTTCACGGCCGGCGGCGACGAATGCCACATGGCGTTCCACTTCCCGGTGATGCCGCGGATCTTCATGGCCGTACGGCGCGAGTCCCGCTATCCGGTCTCCGAAATTCTCTCCAAGACCCCGGCGATCCCGCAGAACTGTCAGTGGGGCATCTTCCTGCGCAACCACGACGAGCTCACCCTCGAGATGGTCACGGACGAAGAGCGCGACTACATGTACGCGGAGTACGCCAAGGACCCGCGGATGCGCGCCAACATCGGCATCCGTCGCAGGCTCGCCCCGCTGCTGGACAACGACCGCAATCAGATCGAGCTGTTCACGGCGCTGCTGCTGTCACTGCCCGGATCGCCGATTCTGTATTACGGCGACGAGATCGGGATGGGCGACAACATCTGGCTGGGCGACCGGGACGCCGTGCGGACCCCGATGCAGTGGACGCCCGACCGGAACGCCGGATTCTCCTCCTGCGACCCCGGCCGGCTCTATCTGCCCACCATCATGGATCCGGTCTACGGCTACCAGGTCACCAATGTCGAGGCGTCGATGGCCTCGCCGTCCTCGCTGCTGCACTGGACCCGGCGGATGATCGAGATCCGTAAGCAGAACCGCGCCTTCGGGCTCGGCTCGTACACCGAACTACCGTCGTCGAACCCGGCCGTGCTCGCCTTCACCCGCGAGTACAAGGACGATCTCGTGCTCTGCGTGCACAACTTCTCGCGGTTCGCGCAGCCCACCGAGCTCGATCTGCGGGCGTTCAACGGACGGCATCCGGTTGAGCTGATCGGCGGGGTTCGGTTCCCGGCCATCGGCCAGTGGCCCTATCTGCTCACTCTCGCGGGCCACGGCTTCTACTGGTTCCGGATCAGAAAGGACACCGCGACCGGCTGACCCACAAGTAACGAGAGGTACCTCCCGCGGGGCGGTTTCCGCCGCCCCGCACCGGGCACTCTCACCCTCATCCCCGCGCGCCGCCGGACAGCCACAGCTGTAATCCGGGACACTCTGCGCATACAGCGCCATTGGAGTGCATCTCGGGGAAAGGACGCGATGCCATGTCGGAGGCTGCATCCACCCGGACTCCCGTCGCTCTTCTCCCGTCGCTCGCCCCTCTGCTGCACGCCTGGCTGCCCCACCAGCGATGGTTCGCCGGCAAGGGCCACCCGGTCACCGGCTTCTCGCTCGTCTCGGCGACCGAGCTGCTGCCGTTGGACTGCGGGTCGGGTCCCGGGCTGCTGCATATGCTCGTACGGGTGAAGCAGCCGGGGCTTCCTGCCCCCTCCTCGCAGGACTGCTACCAACTCCTCCTCGGCGTACGCGAGACACTGCCGCCGCATCTCGCGCCCGCGCTGATCGGCCATCTGGCCGAGGGCCCGCTGGCCGGGCGGACGGTCTACGAGGGCCTGCACGATCCGCGGCTCGCGGAGCTGATCCTGGAGCGGCTGCGCACGCCGGGCGCTCTCGGGCCGCTCCGCTTCGACCGGTTCGACCGCGCCCCCGCCATCCCCGCCTCTCTCGCCGCGCGCCCGCTGGACGCCGAGCAGTCCAACTCCTCGCTGGTGTACGGCGATGCGTACATCCTCAAGTTCTTCCGCCGCGTTCACCCCGGCCCCAACCCCGATCTGGAGCTGCCGCTCGCGCTGGCCCGCGCCGGGTGCGACCGGGTGCCGGTGCCGGTCGCCTGGTACGAGGCCACTTCGCCCGAGCCGTACACCCTCGGCGTGCTGCAGCCGTTCCTCCGCGGCTCGCAGGACGGCTGGCTGCTCGCGCTGGACTCGCTGGCCGCCGGGCACTCCTTCACCGACGAGGCCCGCGCGCTCGGCCGCGTCACCGCCGAGGTGCACACCGCACTCGCGGGCGAGCTGCCCACCGTGATGCTGCGCCGGCCGCAGACCGAGCACCTGGCGGACGCGATGGCCCAGCGTCTTGAAGCGGCCGCGCAGGCGGTGCCCGCGCTGCTGCCGTATGTGCCACAGCTGCGGACCGCCTTCGACGCACTGGCCGCGCTGGGCAGGCGCGGCCGTGCCTGGCGGGCCCAGCGCGTCCACGGCGATCTCCATCTGGGGCAGACCCTGCGCGGCGGCGGCCCGCACGGCGACGGCCACTGGTCGGTCATCGACTTCGAGGGCGAACCCGCCCGGCCGCTCGGTGAACGCCGCAGGCCGCAGCCCCCGGTGCGCGATGTCGCCGGCATGCTCCGCTCGTTCGACTACGCGGCACGCACGCACCGCCCGTGGAACCCCGACTGGGCCGAGCTTTGCCGTACGGCGTACTGCGAGGGCTACGCCGAGGCCGGCGGCGACGATCCGCGCGCCGAGGCCGAACTGCTGCGCGCGTACGAGACGGACAAGGCCGTGTACGAGGTCGTCTACGAGGCCCGGCACCGCCCCGACTGGCTTCCGGTGCCGATGGCGGCGATCGACCGCCTGGCCGCAACCACCTGATCCCCCACTGCCCAAGGAGGCCGACCCCCGTGAGCGCCCGACCCCCGTCCCGCAATTCCTCCGACCCCGATGTGCCCAAACAGGTGGCCGACACCGCGCCCCTGGGGAAGAAGGCGGCAGCGCCGAAGCCGCGTGCCGGCGCCAGCCATGGCGTGCGGGCCGCCCGGCCGCTCGATGACGGTGACCGGGAGCGGCTGCTGGCCGGCGCGCATCACGATCCGCACGCGCTGCTCGGCGCGCACGAGATGCGGGGCGGTGTGGAGCTGCGCGTACTGCGTCCGTTCGCGCGGTCGGTGACCGTGCTCGCCAAGGGGCTGCGGGCCGAGCTGCACGAGGACGGCGGCGGGTTCTTCTCGGGTGTGCTGCCGCTGCGCGCGGCCCCGGAGTACCAGCTGCTGGTCGCGTACGACGACGGCACCGACGCCGGGACCGAGATCGAGATCGAGGTGCAGGATCCGTACCGCTTCCTGCCCTCGCTCGGCGAGCTCGATCTGCATCTGATCGGCGAGGGGCGGCACGAGGAGCTGTGGCGGGCGCTGGGCGCGCATCCGATGGCGCACCAGGGCGTCACCGGCACCCGGTTCACGCTGTGGGCACCCAATGCCCGCGGGGTGCGGGTCGTCGGCGACTTCAACTACTGGGACGGCACCGGCCATCCGATGCGCTCGCTCGGCTCGACGGGCATCTGGGAACTGTTCGTTCCCGGCGTCGGCGAGGGAGCGCTCTACAAGTTCGACATCACCCGCCCGGACGGTTCGCACACCCTGCGGGCCGACCCGATGGCGCGGCGCGCCGAGGTGCCGCCCGCCAACGCCTCGATCGTGACCGAATCACACCATGTGTGGCACGACGAGGAGTGGATGGCGCAGCGCGCCGAGCGGCCGTTGCACGAGTCGCCGTTCTCCGTCTACGAGGTGCATCTCTCCTCTTGGCGTCCGGGCCTGACCTACCGCCAACTGGCCGTCCAACTTCCGTCGTACGTAAAGGATTTGGGCTTCACGCATGTGGAGTTCATGCCGGTCGCCGAGCACCCCTTCGGCGGCTCGTGGGGCTATCAGGTCACCGGCTTCTACGCCCCGACCTCCCGGATGGGCACCCCCGACGACTTCCGCCATCTTGTCGACGCCCTGCACCGGGCGGGCATCGGCGTGATCGTCGACTGGGTGCCGGCGCACTTCCCGAAGGACGACTGGGCGCTCGCGGAGTTCGACGGCCGCCCGCTGTACGAGCACGAGGACCCGGCGCGTGCCGCGCACCCCGACTGGGGCACCCTCGAGTTCGACTACGGCCGCAAGGAGGTGCGCAACTTCCTGGTCGCCAACGCGACGTACTGGTGCGAGGAGTTCCACATCGACGGACTGCGGGTGGACGCCGTCGCCTCGATGCTCTACCTCGACTACTCCCGCGAGCAGGGCGAGTGGACGCCGAATGTGCACGGCGGCCGGGAGAACCTGGACGCGGTCGACTTCCTGCAGGAGATGAACGCCACCGTCTACCGGCGCTGCCCCGGCGTCGTGACGATCGCCGAGGAGTCCACGGCCTGGGACGGGGTCACCCGCGCCACCCACCATGTCGGCCCGGGCGGCTTCGGCGGCCTCGGCTTCGGCCTGAAGTGGAACATGGGCTGGATGCACGACTCGCTGGGTTATGTCTCGCACGAGCCGGTGCACCGCAAGTTCCACCACAACGAGATGACGTTCTCGATGGTGTACGCGTACAGCGAGAACTATGTGCTGCCGATCTCGCACGACGAGGTGGTGCACGGCAAGCGGTCGCTGGTGAGCAAGATGCCCGGCGACTGGTGGCAGCAGCGCGCCAACCACCGCGCCTATCTGGGCTTCATGTGGGCCCATCCCGGAAAGCAACTCCTCTTCATGGGCCAGGAGTTCGCGCAGGGCGCGGAGTGGTCGGAGGGCCACGGTCCGGACTGGTGGCTGCTCGACCCGTCCTACGCGGCGGAGCCGGACCACCGCGGGGTGCGGGATCTGGTGCGCGATCTGAACACGGTGTACGGCGCCACCCCCGCGCTCTGGCAGCGGGACACCGACCCCGGGGGCTTCGCCTGGGTGGACGGCGACGCCGCCGAGGACAATGTCTTCGCGTTCCTGCGCTACGACGCCTCGGGCTCGCCGCTGCTCGCCGTGTGCCACTTCTCGCCGGTGGTGCGGCACGAGTACCGGCTCGGTGTGCCGGACGCGGTCCAGGCGTGGACGGAGGCACTCAACACGGACGGGGCGCGGTACGGCGGCAGCGATGTGCTCAACCCGGACCCGCTGAAGCCGGAGTCGGTGCCGTCGCACGGCCGTCCGGCGAGCATTCAGCTGACGCTGCCGCCGCTGGCGACGTTGTGGCTGCGGCCGGCGTGAGCGCCGCGCCCGGACGGGCCTGCCGGAGCGCCTGAAATTCAGGCCCGTCGGGTGACTGAGGACACCACCCCCAGGCGCTGGGTGGCCCGGGTGAGCGCCACATAGAGGTCGTTCGTCCCGTGTTCCGAGCCGGAGCGGATCAGCTCCGGCTCGACGACGATCACCGTGTCGAACTCCAGGCCCTTCGCCTGCCGCGGGTCGAGCAGCACGACGGGCCGGGTGAGGTCCGGTTCGGCCCCTTGGCCGGCATCGGGCAACTCGGCCGCGAGGGCGGCGTGGAGCCCGCCCGGGGCGATCACCGCGAGCCGTCCCTCATGGGGCGCCCCGGCCACCCGCCCGGCGACCGTACGGGCCACTTCGTCCGCGGACACGGACGCCACCCACGGCTTCACGCCCGTCGAGCGCACGGAGCGCGGCGGCTCGAAGGCCGGGTCCTCGCTCCGCCGCACGTCCGCCGCAAGCTCCATGATCTCGGCGGGCGTACGGTAGTTGACCTCGAGGCGGGTGTGCTGCCAGCGGTCGCCGACGTACGGCTCGAGAATGCGCTGCCACGAGCCGCAGCCCGCCGCGTCGCCGGTCTGGGCAGGGTCGCCGACCAGGGTCATGGAGCGGGTGGGGCAGCGGCGCATCAGCAGCCGCCACGCCATCGCGGACAGCTCCTGCGCCTCGTCGACGATGATGTGCCCGAAGGCCCAGGTCCGGTCGGCGGCGGCACGTTCGGCGGCGCTGCGGTGGTCGGCCTCCTCCTGGCGCTCCGCCATCCGCTCGGCGTCGATGATGTCGTGCGCGGCGAGCACTTCGGACTCCTGGTCCTCGAACTCGTACGTCTTCGAGCCCTCGGACAGCTCCAGCACACCCTGCGCGTAGGCGATCCGCTCCTGCCGCTCGGCCTCTTCGGCGGCGCGCTCGGCGCTGTCGTCGACGCCGAGGAGTTCGGCGGCCTCGTCGAGCAGCGGCACATCGGCGGGTGTCCAGGGACCGGCGATACGCCGGACCAACTCGGCGTCCTTCTTGGCCAGTTGCGCCTCGGGCGCGGCGAGGAAGTCCGCGACGAGCTGCTCCGGGGTGAGCAGGGGCCACAGCTCGTCGATCGCCGCGTGCACCTCGGCACTGGTGGCGATCTCCTTGCCGAGCTGGGCGATGTCGTCGAGGCCGAGGAGGTTCGGCCCTCCGAGGGGATCCGCGCCGAGCCGGTCGGTGAGCTGGGCGGTCAGCGCGTCGATGATCCGGAAGGCGAAGTGCGGCCGGGCGAGATTGTGCGGCAGCCCGGTGGCACGGGCACGGTCGCGGGCGTCGTACGCCATCTCACGGTCGAGCCGCAGGATTCCGTACTCCTCGTGGTCGATCTCCAGCGCGGGCCCGGGCAGGTGGTCCGGGTCCTCCTCATCAATCTCGCGGTCGGACTCCGGCGCGGACTCGGGCAGCGCCTGCCGGTCGCGTACGGCACGGGCCAGCACATCGGCCATCTCGGCGCGGCCCTTCACCTCGGCGGCCTCGGGGGTGTCGGCGCCGGTGGCCCGTACACCGGGGAAGAGCTCGGCCATCGTCGACAGCAGCACGCCCGTCTCACCGAGCGAAGGCAGCACCTGGCCGATGTAGCCGAGGAACGCCGGGTTGGGCCCCACGATCAGCACGGCGCGCCTGGCCAGCTGCTCGCGGTGCGCGTAGAGCAGATACGCCGCCCGGTGCAGCGCGACGGCGGTCTTCCCGGTGCCGGGACCTCCCTCGACGACGAGGACGCCGTGCCGTGGTGCCCGGATGATGCGGTCCTGCTCGGCCTGGATGGTCTGCACGATGTCGGCCATCCGCCCGGTGCGCGCGGCCCCGAGCGCGGCGAGCAGAACGGCGTCCGCGTCATGCTCCTCGTACCCGGTGCGGGTGGTGTCGGCGAGGTCGAGGATCTCGTCGTGGAGGGCGGTGACGGTGCGCCCCTTGGTGGTGATGTGCCGCCGCCGGCGCAGCCCCATCGGCTCATGACCGGTGGCGAGGTAAAAGGGCCGGGCGACGGGTGCGCGCCAGTCGATGAGCAGCGGGGTACGTTCCGTATCACCCTCTCGCATTCCGATACGCCCGATGTGATGGTGCACGCCGTCCTTGAGATCGATACGTCCGAAACATAGCCCGGAGTCCACTGCATTCAGCCCGGAGAGCAGCCCGGACTGCTCGGCGACGAGCACATCCCGCTCGACCCGGGCCTGCAAACCGGTGCTGACCTGCCCGATCGTGGTCCGGACTGCGGCTTCGGCCTGCTCGCGGAGTGCGTCGAGGCGCTCGTAGAGCAGAGAGACGAATTGCTGTTCATTATGCAATTCCTCGGTTGACAATTCAGCTCCTGACGCGATATGGTGTCACCAATCAACCTCTCCATGCGCCTAGTTGTGCATGGACGTGAAACACTCAATATTCGCAGAGGAATACCCCGGCCGTCAATTCGGTACCGGGGTGTTTTTGTGCGCCGAGAAGTCCGGTGCACGAGAGAGTGACGGTCTGGGGCGCACGGCCGGAGCTGCGGCCGTGCGGGCCCGTGCACGACCTGGTGGCTGCCGGCCGCTGCCATGCCCCGCCCGCTCGCTGCATCGCGCCGACTTCTGCGTGGCACCCGCGTGCTGGGCGAGCGTGATTGATCAAGATTGACGCTAGGCTCGGCGGCAACGTCACGCTGGAGTGTTTGATGCGAAAATGCCTTCCGGTCTTCAGCATTGTGTTGGCTGCGGCAGCACCGATCGCATTGTCGGGGTGCGACAGCACCTCGCTCGAAACCAACACCGCAGCCGCCCGGGCCCCTACGCCGGCGGCCGAGGAGTTCTCCGGCCAGGTCGATATAGGCGGCGGTCGGAAAATCTATCTGCACTGCAAAGGAAGCGGGAGCCCCACGGTCATTCTGGAGTCCGGGTTCCACGACTCGTCCGACACCTGGAACGTGACCGATACACAACCGCCCGTGCCGAAGTCCCCAGCGGTCTTCCCCGGTGTCGCAACGTTCACCCGTGTTTGCGAATACGACCGGCCCGGAACCATCCGGTATACGAAGCCCCCCACACTCACCGCGCGCAGCACGCCCGTGACCGGCCCGCGCTCCTTGACGAGCATGGTCGGTGATCTCGACAAGCTGCTGACAGCGGCGAAAGTCCCCGGCCCGTACCTACTCGTCGGCCACTCCTTCGGAGGAATGGTCACGCGGCTGTACGCCCAGATCCATCCGAAACAGACGGCCGGCCTTGTCTTCGTCGACGCCTTCGGAACGAACATGAAGCCGTTCTTCGGCAAGGACTGGACGTCCTACCTGGGGTTGCTCAACCATCCCGGTACAGCCCTCGACACAAAACGTGGATTCGAGACCATTGACGTCGACGGTGCAATCGAAGCAGTTACCAGAGCGCAACCGATGCCGGAAACCCTCGCCGTTCTCAGTAAGACGAAGCCCTTCGCCCTTCCGCCCGGAAGCCCGAAGTCTCTCCTGACAAGCCTTGAGCGGGCCTGGCCGAAAGTTCAGCAGACACTGGTGGAACTGGAGCCGCAGACCCCCCATTTCCTGGCCACGGGAAGCGATCACTACGTGCAGATCCGTGATCCTGACCTGACGATCAGCGCAATCAGGCTTGTCGTCGGCCGTGTCAATAACGGGTCACCGTCTACATAGGTGGGCGGATCCGCCTGAAGAGGGCGGGGTGGCCGGGACGTCCTGGTGAACGAACTCCGGGCATCCGGTCGCCTGCGCTCAGTGGCGGACAAGGCAGAAAGGATGCCCCGCCGGGTCCGCATAGATACGCCAGCTCCGCCCGTCAGCGCCGTCATCCAGCACCGTCGCGCCCCGGACCAGCACCTGCTCCTGCGCTCGATCCAGGTCCGCAACACCGAAGTCCAGATGGAACTGCTGGGGCCGGGCGGGATCCGGCCACTGCGGTGGCCGGTAATCCGCTGCCCGCTGGAAAGCGAGCACAAGACCGGACGGCGAGTGCAGCGTCGCCCAGTCCTCGTCGAACGCCCACCGCTGATCCTGCTGATTGACCGTCCCGCCGATCAGTGAGCGGTAGAACTCGGCAAGTTGCACTGGCTCGGGGCAGTCCAGCACCACACACTGCAGGTCAGCTATCACAACCAGATCCTAAGCGGCCACGAGAGAACGCACGGACGGACCCCGTCGCCCGATCCCCAAGTTCGCCGAGGTACTGCCTAGATCACGTCCTCCAGCTCCTGGAGCAGCCGCCGCTTCGGACGCGCGCCCACCATCGACTTCACCGGCTCGCCCTCGCGGAACACCATCAGCGTCGGCATCGACAGCACGCCGTACCGCGTCGTGATCTCCGGGTTGGTGTCCACATCAAGCTGCACGACCTTCAGCCGGCCGGTCTCCTCGCTCGCGAGCGCGCTCAGCACCGGCGCGAGCTGGCGGCACGGGCCGCACCAGTCCGCAGTGAACTCGACCAGGACCGGGCGGTCCGCCCCCAGCACCTCGGCGTCGAAGTCCGCGTCCGTCACCGCGGCGACGCCCTCTGCCTGAATCATTCGTCAGCCTCCGAATTCACAACGTGGTTCCGGTCCGGCCGGCAGCTCCGCCTCGGCCCGCGCGAGCTGTGCCCCGACCTGGGCGCGCACCGACTGCAACTGCTCTATCAGCGTGTCCAGTTCGCCGAGCTTCGCCCGGTACACGGCGAGCGAGGCGGGGCAGGAGTCCCCCGCCGGATGGCCGGCGCGCAGGCAGTCGACGAACGGTCTGGTCTCCTCCAGGTCGAACCCGAAATCCTGCAAGGTCCGGATCTGCTGGAGCAGCCGCACATCGTCCTCGTTGTAGGAGCGGTAGCCGTTCACCGCGCGCCGGGCGGGCAGGAGCCCGCGGGACTCGTAGTAGCGCAGGGTGCGTGTGGTGGTGCCCGCCCGCTCCGCCAGCTCGCCGATTCGCATGTCTTCGACGGTAATCCTTGACGTCGGCGTCAAGGCAAGCGGTTCAGTCCCGCAATACCTCGTACGTGCTCGCCCAGTCGTCGGAGCCGTGGCCCTTCGCAATCGCCCGGTCCGCGACGGACTTGACGGCCTCCAGCTGGGAGACGTCGAGCCCGCGGGTGCGCGCGGCGTGCAGGATGTGCTCGACGCCCGCGGCCATCATGCCGAGGTTGGCCTGCGCCCCCGGGTAGCTGCCCGCGTCGATGTTGGCCGCCGTGTACTCCGCGATGGGCGGCAGGATCTGGACGATGGTGTTCAGATACGGGGCGATGTCGGCGGCCTTGACCCCGTCTGCCGTGGCCAGTGCATACGCGTGCACCAGGCCCGAGATGCTGCCGTAGAAGAAGTCGAGCAACGACAGGTCATAGAGCGCGGCGAGCCCGGGGTCCGTGCCGACGAAGGCGGCTTTGCCGCCCAGCGACTTCAGGGTGGACTCGTAGCGCTCGAAAGCTCCCTGCGCTCCGGAGTAGAAGAGCAGCGCATCGGGCGAGCCGATCAGCGGGGTCGGCACCATCACCGCGCCGTCCAGGTAACTGATGCCGTGGGACTCCGCCCAGGCCGCCGCCTCGCGGGAGCGCTCGGGGGTGTCGGAGGTGAGGTTGACCAGGACGCGGCCCGCGAGGGCGTCGGCGAGCGGGGCCAGGATCGCGTGGGACGCGTCGTAGTCGACCACGCAGACAATGGTCAATTCAGTTGCGCGTACGGCCTCTTCGGCGGTGGCGGCGAGGACCGCGCCACGTGCGACGAGCTCGTCACCCTTGCCCTGAGAGCGGTTCCATACGGTGGTGGGGTGGCCTGCGTCGAGTAGGGCGCCGGCGAGCGCCTGGCCCATCGCGCCGAGGCCGATGACGGTGACAGAAGTAAGGGGGGTGTTCTCGGTGGTGGACATGACCGCAATGCTTCTTCGCCACGCACTCCCCCACAAGTACCTACAAATAAGTCAGGTACCCACCGATAGGTAAACATCGAGGTCAGCGCGGTCAGCTCTGCGGCGGCAGCAGCGGCTTGGCTTCCGCTCCTGCGGCGACGTCAGCGGCTTGGCTTCCGCTCCAGCGGCGACGTCAGCACGATCGGCGTCGCTGTACGCCCCCAGCGCCGAGATCTGCTCCAGCACGTCCCCGCTCCTGACCAGCCATTCAGCACAGCTACCCGATGTCTTCAGGAAGTTAACGGTGCCCAGCCATTGACGGCCGCACTGCATACATCTACAAAACTGTTTGAGAGCGCTCTCAACCCTCCCGACACCACCCTCGGCACCACCCTCCCGGAGGTGTTCCTTGAGCACGAGCCGCATCAAACGCACCCCCTTCCTCACCATCCTCGTCGCCCTCGCCGTCGCCCTCGCCGGCTTCATCGCCGTCACCGGCGCGGGGTCGGCGCGCGGCGACGTACCCCCCACGCCCGGCTGGAACCTCCAGTGGAGCGACGACTTCAACGGCGCCAACAGAACCCTGCCGTCGTCCGCCAACTGGCAGATCGACCTCGGGCACGCCTACCCCGGCGGGCCCGGCAACTGGGGCACCGGTGAAATCCAGAACTACACCAACAACCCCGACAACCTCAGCCACGACGGCAACGGCAATCTGCGCATCACCCCGCTCCGGGACGGTGCGGGAAACTGGACCTCCGGCCGTATCGAAACCCAGCGCGCCAACTTCAAGGCCCCGGCGGGCGGCACCCTGCGTATCGAGAGCCGTATCCAGATGCCGAATGTGACCGGCCAGGCCGCGCTCGGCTACTGGCCCGCCTTCTGGGCCCTCGGCGCCCCGTACCGCGGCAACTTCTGGAACTGGCCGTCCATCGGCGAGTTCGACATCATGGAGAACGTCAACGGCATCAACTCCGTCTGGGGTGTGCTGCACTGCGGGGTCAACCCCGGCGGCCCCTGCAACGAGACCAGCGGAATCGCCAACAACCGTGCCTGCCCCGGCGCCAGTTGCCAGTCCGCCTTCCACACGTACCGCTTCGAGTGGGACCGCTCCCTGTCCCCCAATGAGCTGCGCTGGTACGTGGACGGCCAGCTCTTCCACAGCGTCAACCAGAACCGCGTGGACGCCGGGACCTGGGCGAACATGACCGATCACGCGGGCTACTTCATTCTGCTCAATGTCGCGATCGGCGGCGCGTTCCCCGACGCCCTGGCCGGCAAGACCCCGACGGCCGCGACCGTCCCCGGCCGCCCCATGCTCGTCGACTACGTCGCCGTCTGGACCAGGGGCGGTGGCGGCGACCCGACGACCCCGCCCACCACCGATCCGCCCACCACCCCGCCGCCGTCCGGCTCCTCGCAGCTGTATCTGCGTACGGGAGGCGGCGCGGGCGACGCCGCGGCATCGGCCTCGACGGTGAGCCTGGCGTCGGCGGGCGGCGCCAACTACGACGGCACCCCGCACAACCCGCAGGTCTTCACCTCTTCCGGGATCACCCGGAAATACAACGGCGGGTCGACACAGTTCGATCTCTTCGTCGACGCGGGCTCCACGGTCGCCAACGGCCAGCAGGTCAGGGTGAGTTACGACCGTACGGGCGACGGCACCTGGGACCGGACGGAGACGTACAACTACTTCGCCACCGACCCCGTGGCGGGCTATGAGCACTACACGCAGGTGAAGGGCCTGAAGTCGTCCACCGGACCGCTCGGCGATCTCGCGAACGGCAAGGTCCGGATCGAGGTCTGGAGCGCCATCGGCGGCGGCCCCAGCACGGTCGGCGTCGGCAACCAGTCCGTCGTACGCATCCCCTTCGACTGACCGATCAGGAGGAACACATGCTCCGCCGACTGCTCGCGAGCACCGCCGCCGTGATCTTCCTGGTCACGGCGGGATGGGTGACCACGAGGATCGACTCACCAGCCCCCGATGCGGCCTCGCGCCACGCGGGCCACGCGTACACCTTCACCAAGGCCCAGCAGGCCGCGATCGTCGCGCAGGCGGCGGCCCCGTTGCGCGGCAGCGAATTCCGTGCGGACTGCTTCTCCAGCCACCGCCAGGGCGACGACCCGATCGTCTTCCCCGGCCAGGCGGGCCGCTCGCACATCCATGAGTTCTACGGGAACAGGACCGCCGACGCGGCCTCGACGCTCCAGTCGCTGGCCGCCGGCACCACCAACTGCACGCCGAAGACGGACCTTTCCTCGTACTGGACCCCCACCCTCTACCAGAACGGAGCCCCGGTGGCCCCCGAGCGGGTCACCGTCTACTACCAGGGCATCACCGACCACACCCGTGCCGTCGCCCATCCGCGCGGTCTGCGGTATGTCGTCGGCAACGCCCTGGCCACCTCCCCCGACCAGAATCCCGCCGCACGCTGGTCGTGCGTGGGCCGGCCGGAGTCCAGCCGGGACTTCATCAACTGCCCGCCCGGCACCAAGCTGGAGAACTATCTGGACTTCCCCACCTGCTGGGACGGAAAGAACCTGGACAGCGCGAACCACCGGGACCACATGGCGTACGCGGCGGGGCAGACCTGCCCGGCCTCGCACCCCGTGGTCGTGCCGCGGCTCGAGCTGCTGATCACCTGGCCGGTCAACGGCGGCGGGCTCACCCTCGCGGGCACCAGGAACGGCGCCAATGTCACGAACGCGCCCGGCTACACCTTCCACGGCGATTTCTTCAACGCCTGGGACGACGGTGAGCTGAAGCGCCGGGTGGCCAACTGCATCAACGCGGGCTACATCTGCGGGACGGACGGCAATCCGATCCAGCAGTGACTCATCCGTTTCCGGGTCCGGGATGCCCAGCGGCCTGCGGGTCAGGGCGTCCCGGACCGCGGTCAGCGGCTGGTCGGTGGGCCGGCCCGTCAGGCCGCCCGCCGCCCAGCCGCTGCACGACTCGCCCGCCAACCGTCAGACCTTGGCGCGCACCCCGTCCGCGTCCCGCTGCTCCGGCAGGTCCGTGTCCGCGCCATCGACCACAGCCACGTCCTCGACCGCCTCCGGCATCCCGTGACCGTCGTCGAGCAGCGTCTTCTCGTCGAACGGCAGCCGCCCGGCCAGCACCTCTTCGACCTGCGCCCTGTCGATCTCCTTCGTCCACGTTCCGATCAGCACCGTCGCGACCGCGTTGCCCGCGAAGTTGGTCAGCGCACGCGCCTCGCTCATGAAGCGGTCGATACCGACGATCAGTCCGACGCCGTCGACCAGCTCCGGCCGGTGCGACTGCAGACCGCCCGCCAGCGTGGCCAGCCCGGCTCCGCTGACGCCTGCCGCTCCCTTCGACGCGACGAAGAGGAAGAGGAGAAGCGGGATCTGCTCCCCGAGCGACATCGGGTTGCCCATCGAGTCCGCGATGAAGAGCGAGGCCATCGTCATGTAGATCATCGTGCCGTCGAGGTTGAAGGAGTAGCCCGTCGGGACGGTGATACCGACCACCGGCTTGCTCACGCCCAAGTGCTCCATCTTCGCGATGAGCCGCGGGAGCGCGGACTCGGAGGAGGAGGTGGACAGGATCAGCAGGAACTCACGGCCCAGGTACTTGAAGAGCGTGAGGATGTTGAGACCCGCCACGATGCGCAGCAGCGCGGCGAGCACGATGAAGACGAAGAGGAAGCAGGTGATGTAGAAGCCGATCATGAGCACGGCGAGGCTCTTGAGGGCGTCCAGACCGGCGGAGCCGGTGACGGCGGCGATCGCGCCGAAGGCACCGATCGGCGCGGCCCACATCACCATGGCGAGGATGCGGAAGACGAGCCGCTGAATGTGCTCGACACCGCGCAGCACCGGCTCACCGACCGAACCCATGGCCTGCAGCGCGAAGCCGACGAGCAGCGCGACGAGGAGAGTCTGCAGGACCTCGCCCGCGGTGAAGGCGGAGACCATCGTGGTCGGGATGATCCCGAGCAGGAATTCGACCGTGTCCTTGGCCTCCTCCGCCACCTGGCCCTGGCCCGCCTCCTTGACCGCGTCGGTCACCGCCAGGCCGTCACCCGGGTGCAGGATGTTGCCGACGACCAGGCCGATGGTCAGGGCGACCAGCGACATGACCATGAAGTAGCCGAGCGCGATGCCGCCGACCGCGCCGACCTTTGCGGCCTTTCGTACCGAGCCGATGCCCAGCACGATCGTGCAGAAGATGATCGGCGAGATCATCATCTTGATCAGGTTCACGAAGCCGGTACCGAGCGGCTTGAGCTCAGTGGCGAACTCGGGGGCGACCAGGCCCACGGCGATGCCGAGCACGACCGCGATGATCACGGCGATATAGAGATAGTGGGTACGATCCCGCCTGACGGCTCCAGCAGCCACGGGGTGCCTCCTCGTTGATTTGGGCGTCCATGTCCCGATGGATGTCCGTGACTATTCACGAGGCTGTGACAGGGGTCACCGTTGCGTGCGTTTCGTTCACATGAAAACGGCCAGGCAGACTTGTTACATGCGCATACCCGTTGCCCGCAGCCTCGCCGGCCAGCTCTTCGCCATGCAGGTCGTGCTGGTCGCCGCGATCGTGGCGGGCTGCGCGCTCTTCGCGTACTTCACCGACCGCTCGCAGGCCGAGGAGACCGCGCGCCTGCAGTCCAGGGCCACGGCGGCGGCCGCCGCGCGCTCACCCTCCGTCATCGAGGCCGCGCGCTCCGACAACCCGTCGCGCCGGCTCCAGCCGTACGCGGAGGCACTGCGCAAGACCACGGGGGTCAACTTCGTGGTGATCATGGCCCCGGACGGGACGCGCTGGACGCACCCGGAGCCGGGCCAGATCGGCAAGACGTATCTGGGGCACATCGGCCCTGCGCTGCGGGGCAAGGTGCACAGCGAGACATACGTGGGCACGCTCGGCTCCTCGGTGCGGACGGTGGTCCCCGTATACGACGGCAAGAAGATCACCGGGCTCGTCAGCGCGGGCATCACCGTCCAGAAGATCAGCGAGCAGGCGCGCAAGCAGGTCACCGCGCTGCTCGGCGTTGCGGGGGCGGCGCTCGCACTGGGCGGCATCGGCACATACGTGATCAACGCGCGGCTGCGGCGGCATACTCACGGCATGAACGCGGCCGAGCTGAGCCATATGCACGACTACCACCAGGCCGCGCTGCACGCCGTGCGCGAGGGGCTGATGATGCTCGACGGGCAGCGGCGGATCGCCCTGTTCAACGACGGCGCGCGCGAGCTCCTCGGACTGGACGACGACGCGGTCGGCCGCCCGGTGGCCGAGCTCGGGCTGCCGGCCCCGCTCATGGGCGCGCTGCTGGCGTCCGAGCCGCGGGTCGACGAGGTGCATCTGACCGCCGACCGCGTCGTCGTCGTGAACACCAGCCCGGTCGTCGGTGCCAAGCAGCGCGGGACCGTGGTCACGCTCCGCGACCACACCGAACTCCAGGCGCTCTCGGGGGAGTTGGACTCCGAGCGCGGCTTCACCCAGGCCCTGCGCTCACAGGCGCACGAGGCGGCCAACCGCCTCCACACGGTCGTCTCGCTGATCGAGCTCGGCCGTGCGGACGAGGCCGTCGACTTCGCGACCGCCGAGCTGGAACTGGCCCAGGACCTGACCGACCGGGTCGTCGGCGCGGTCGGCGAGCCGGTGCTGGCCGCGCTGCTGCTCGGCAAGACGGCGCAGGCGAACGAGCGCGGCGTTGAGCTGGTCATCACGGAGGACAGCCGGATCGACGACGGGGTCCTTCCGCCGTCGCTGCCGGCGCGTGACCTGGTGACGATCCTGGGCAACCTGATCGACAACGCGGTCGACGCGGCGTCGGAGGCGGCGACGGGGTGGGGCAGCGACCCGCTCGAACCCGGGCCCGTGCCCGGGCGGCCGCTGCGCGCCCGGGTCGCCGTCACGGCGCGCGCGGACCGCGACGAACTGCTGCTGCGCGTCGCGGACTCGGGCGCGGGCATCGACCCGGCCGACGCGGACGAGGTGTTCCGGCGCGGCTGGTCCACGCACGGCGCGGGGCGCGGGCTTGGCCTCGCGCTGGTCAAGCAGGCCGCGCACCGCGGCCGAGGCACGGTGACCCTGGCCCAGGGTCCGGACGGCGGCGCGGAGTTCACCGTACGACTGCCGCTGCAAACGGCGGAGGTCCCGGCATGACCACCACCCAGGCCGTGCCTCCCCCGCGCCCCGCCGCGCCAAGTGCCCGGCCGCCGCGCACCGCGGAGGTGGCCGAGTGAGCAGCGACCCCATCAGAGTTCTCGTCGTCGAGGACGACCCCGTCGCCGCCGACGCGCACGCCCTCTACGTCGGCCGCGTCGCCGGGTTCACCGTCGCCGGGGTCGCGCACTCGCGCGCCGAAGCCGTACGGATTCTCGAACGCGCCGAGGTCGATCTGCTCCTGCTCGACCTGTACCTTCCCGACGGGCACGGCCTCCACCTCGTACGGTCGCTGCGCGCCGCCGGGCACTCGGCCGACGTCATCGCCGTCACCTCCGCCCGCGACCTCGCCATCGTCCGCGAAGGCGTCTCCCTCGGGGTCGTCCAGTACGTCCTGAAGCCCTTCACCTTCGCCACCCTCCGCGACCGCCTCTGCCGGTACGCCGAGTTCCGCGCCGCCGCCGGTGAGGCCAGCGGCCAGGACGAGGTCGACCGGGCGCTCGCCGCGCTCCGGGCGCCCGAGGGCGGCGGTCTGCCCAAAGGGCTCAGCGCCCCCACGCTGGCGGCCGTCACCCGTACCCTGCGCGAATCCGCCACCGGGCTCACCGCCGCCGAGGCCGGCGCCGCCGTCGGCATCTCGCGGATCACCGCGCGCCGCTATCTCGAGCATCTCGTCACCGAAAGGCGGGCCGTGCGCAGCCCGCAGTACGGGCAGATCGGGCGGCCCGAGCTCCAGTACCGCTGGAAGCCCGCCGCACATTGAATGGCCGCCCCAACGACCTTGGCCTGCACGGGGATTGACCTTGTGAACGGGCCGGTCCTACGGTCACCGGGCAGCCCCCGTGCCCGCAGCCCTCCGGCTCGGACGCCCCCGGCTCAGAGGAGGTCGTGCCCGTGCGCCCCACCGCCCCACTGATCCTCGTCACCACCGTCACCGCACTAGCCGCGGCAACGCTCACGGCCTGCGGCGGCGACGCCGGAGGCGACCCCGACACCGTCAAGGTCGCCTACAACCGGTCCACCGACAACAAGATCCGGTTCAAGGACGCCCATCTCGAGGCCGCCAAGAAGCAGTTCGAGAAGGAACACCCGGGCAAGAAGATCAAGCTCATACCGATCCAGGCCCCGGACAACGACTACGCCACCAAGGCGCAGCAGATGATGCGCTCCCCCAAGACCGCCCCGGATCTGGTCTACGAGGACACCTTCCGCATCAACTCCGACATCAAGGCCGGGTACTTGAAGCCGCTGGACGGCTATCTCCCCAAGTGGGACCAGTGGAGCCAGTTCGTCGACACGGCGAAGGCGGCGGCCAAGGCGGAGGACGGCAAGACGTACGGCATCCCCGACGGCACCGACACCCGCGGCCTCTGGTTCAACAAGGCGATCTTCGCGAAGGCGGGCCTGCCCGCCGACTGGCAGCCCAAGAACTGGGCGGAGATCCTCACCGCGGCCCGTACCGTCAAACAGAAGGTCCCCGGCGTCATCCCGCTCAACGTCTACACCGGCAAGGGCCCCGGCGAGGCGGCCGTGATGCAGGGCTTCGAGATGCTGCTGTACGGCACCGGCAAGGACCCCCTCTACGACGCCTCCGCCAAGAAGTGGGTCACGGGCGGCAAGGGCTTCAAGGACTCGCTCGACTTCGTACGGACGGTGTACGCGGAGAAGCTCGGCCCGGACGTCTCGGACGCCCTCGACCCCAACGTCGGCACACGCGTCGCCACCGAGTGGCTCCCCGAGGGCAAGCTGGCGATCTCCCTGGACGGCTCCTGGATGGGCCAGAACTGGATCAACAAGGGCCCCAAGGAGTGGCCGGACTGGAGCAAGGAGCTCGCCCAGACCCCGATGCCGACGCAGACCGGGCAGGCGCCCGGCAAGGTGTCCATGTCCGGCGGCTGGGCCTGGTCGATCCCGCAGAAAGCCAAGAACCCCGATCTCGCCTTCGACTTCATCAAAACGCTGCAGACGGCGGAGAACGCGACGCAGTGGTGCGTGGTCGCCGCGCAGATCGCCGTACGCAACGATGTGGCGGCCGACCCGAAGTATCTGAAGTCCATGCCGGGCATCGACTTCTTCACCGGCCTTGTGCAGTACACCCACTACCGGCCCGCGCTGCCCGTCTATCCGCAGGTCTCGACGGCCATCGGCGAGGCGATGGAGAAGGTGACGACGGGTGACGCATCGGCGGCGGACGCGGCGAAGGCGTACGACGACCAGCTGAAGACGATCGTCGACGGCGCGGTCCTCACCAAGTGAGCGCCACCGGAACGGGATGGTGGCGGTGGGTACCGCTCGCCCCCGCCACCATCCTTCTGCTTCTCTTTCTGGCAGGACCGATCGGCTACTGCGTCTGGATCGCGTTCACCGACACGCAGCTGACGGGCGCGTCCGGCTCCGACTTCGTCGGCCTGGACAATTTCCGCCGGGCCTTCGCCGACGACGATTTCCGTAACGCCGTCTGGCTCACGCTCGTCTTCACCTTCGTCTCGGCAGTAGTCGGCCAGAACACGCTGGGCCTGGCGCTGGCCGGTCTGATGCGGGCCGCGTCCCGTCCCGTACGGACCCTCACCGGCACCCTCGTCATCACGGCCTGGGTGCTGCCGGAGATCGTCGCGGCGTTCCTGCTGTACACCTTCTTCCGCCGCGAGGGAACGCTGAACGCCCTGCTGGACTGGCTCCATCTGCCCTCCCAGAACTGGCTGTTCACACTGCCGATCCTCGCGGTGTCGTTCGCCAATGTCTGGCGCGGCACTGCCTTCTCGATGCTGATCTACTCCGCCGCGCTCGCCGAGATCCCGCGCGACATCACGGAGGCGGCGGAGGTCGACGGGGCGAGCGGCCCGCGCCGGGTCTGGCACATCACGCTGCCGATGATCCGCCGCTCGATCGGCACCAATCTGATGCTGAACACGCTCTCGACGCTGTCGGTCTTCGGCCTGATCTGGGCGATGACGCGCGGCGGCCCGGGCAATCGCAGCCAGACACTGCCGGTGTTCATGTACGACCAGGCGTTCCTGAAGAGCCTGATCGGCTACGGCACGGCGGTGGCGCTGCTGCTTCTGCTGGTGGGCTCGCTGTTCTCGATCGTCTATCTGCGCCTGATGAAGGTGGAGGTGTGATGCGCCGGACCACCCAGGCCCGGCTCGCCGCCAACGCCGCCCTGCTGCTGACCGCCGCGGCTTTCGCGATTCCGCTGGTGTGGCTGCTGCTGGCCTCGGTGGACACGGAGGCGGATCTGCGGGTGCGGGCGCCCTCGTCGTTCACCGCCGACAATTTCGACGCGGTGCTCACCGACGAGATCACCTTCACGCCGATGCTCAACAGCCTGCTGCTGTGCGGCGGCGCGACCCTGCTGACGGTGGTGTGCGCGGCGCTCGCCGCGTATCCGCTCTCGCGCCATCACTCGCGCTGGGGCCGTCCGTATCTGCTGACGATCCTGTTCACGACGTGTCTGCCGATCACCGCGGTCATGGTCCCGGTCTACGGACTGTTCGTGCAGGTCAATCTGATCGACACGATGTACGGCACGGGCCTGTTCCTCGCCACGTCCCAACTGCCGTTCTCCATCTGGCTGATGAAGAATTTCATGGACGGCGTACCGGTGGTCCTGGAGGAGGCGGCCTGGACGGACGGCGCGTCGAATCTGCAGACGCTGACCAGGGTCGTCCTGCCGCTGATGGGCCCGGGGCTGACCGTGGTGACGATCTACACCTTCATCCAGCTCTGGGGGAACTTCTTCGTACCGTTCATGCTGATCCTCTCCCCCGAGCAGTTGCCGGCGTCCGTCTCGATCTTCAGCTTCTTCGGCAACTACGGCTCGGTGATCTACGGGCAGCTCGCGGCGTTCTCGATCCTGTACTCGGCGCCGGTGCTGGTGCTGTACATGTTGATCGCCCGGAGGCTGGGCGGCGGGTTCGCGCTGGGCGGCGCCGTCAAGGGGTGAGTGCCGGCATGCACCGTCACGTGACGTTACCAAGCGGTAACGATCAGCTCGGACGTTCCTACGATAAGTCGCTCTGGGGGAACGCACCGTAGTCGCCGCCCCCTCCGGCCCCCTAGCGTGTGTGCGTGCACCACACCCCCTCCCCACCCTTCAACGCCCCCGCCGCACGCCGACTGCGCGAGGCCCTCGGAATGGCGCCCGGCCATGTCGCGTACGGCCTCCGTGCCCAGTACGGACTCCACATCACCCCCGACACGGTGGTCGCCTGGGAACGCGGACTCGACGCCCCCGGTTCGCACGAACTGACCGCGCTCGCCGGGGTGTTGTGGTGTTCGCCCACCGATCTGCTCACCGCCGCGACCACCCTGCGCGAGCACCGGATGGCACGCGGCCTCGCCCCCGACGACCTGGCGCGGCGGGTGGGCGTGGACGCCACCTCGTATGTGCGGATGGAGGAGTCGGGGCGCTGGCGCGGCAATGAGCGGCAGACCACCGCGCTCGCCGAGGTGCTGGACCTGGGCCCCCGCGAGCTGCTGACCGCGACCGGCCGGGACGAGGACCTCGCCGACCTGCTGCGGGACGCGGTGAAGGCGCGCTGGCAGGCGTACGTCCGTCCGGTCGGGAAGATGCTGCCGATGGACCGCGGCCACCTCGAGGACGTACTGCAGGAGCTGCACGCCGACTACCAGTCCCGGATGGTGGCCACCCTCAACTGGGGCACCGCGTCGCAGGACACCAGGGAGCCGGGCCGGGAGTTCCTGGACCGGATAGTGGAGCACTTCTGGGAACTGGCCCGCGGCTAAATCCCGTTGGGATCCCGGTCGAACGCGAACAACTGGCCCTTCGCGTCCTTGGTGCAGGCCAGTTGTCGTAGCTCGGCGCCGGGCTTCGTCGTGGCCTGAGGCACCCCGGCGCACAGGTCGCTGTGCAGGGGCCGCAGCCGGTAGCCGCGCACCGGCTGCCCCACCGGCTCCAGCAGGAAGGCCTCGGCGGGGCCGCGCTTGCCGCACTCCTGAGCCACCACGAGTTCCTCGCGCGGCACCGTGCTGCGGCTGAGCATATTGGCGACGGTCGAGCGCGGCAGTACGTCGCCGACCGCGTCCGCCCGCGCGGTCAACTCCCGGTAGGTCAGGCCGGACCGGGGGTCGCGATCAAGGCCACTGGGCAACCGAAGCCGAAGCCCGCAGGGTTCAGAAGACCGACTCCGCTTCGTACACCCGGTCCTCGGGCACGGTCTTCAGCTGGGCGACCGCCGCCGCCAGCGGCACCATGACAACGTCCGTCCCGCGCAGCGCGGTCATCATGCCGAACTCGCCGCGGTGCGCCGCCTCAACCGCGTGCCAGCCGAAGCGCGTCGCCAGCACCCGGTCGTACGCGGTCGGCGTGCCACCGCGCTGCACATGACCGAGAATCACGGGCCGCGCCTCCTTGCCGAGCCGCAGCTCCAGCTCCGCGGCGAGGCGGTTGCCGATCCCCTCGAAGCGCTCGTGCCCGAACTGGTCGATCTCGCCCTTCGCGTAATCCATCGAGCCCTCGGCCGGATGCGCACCCTCCGCGACGCACACCACAGCGAACTTCTTACCGCGCGAGAATCGCTCCTCGACCATCTTGACCAGGTCCTCGACCTGGAAACGCCGCTCGGGCAGACAGATGCCGTGCGCGCCGCCCGCCATGCCGGACTCCAGCGCGATCCAGCCCGCGTGCCGGCCCATGACCTCGACGACCATCACGCGCTGGTGCGACTCGGCCGTGGTCTTGAGGCGGTCGATGGCCTCGGTGGCGACAGTGACGGCGGTGTCGAAGCCGAAGGTGCGGTCGGTGGCGGAGATGTCGTTGTCGATGGTCTTCGGTACGCCGACGACGGGCATCCCCGCTTCGGCGAGCATCCGGGACGCGGTGAGCGTGCCCTCGCCGCCGATCGGGATGAGCGCGTCGATGCCGTACTGCTTCGCCAACTCCGCGGAATTCTCTGCGGCTTCGCGCAGCCGGCCGCGCTCGAGGCGCGCGGAGCCCAGGATCGTACCGCCGCGGGCGAGTATGCCGCTGACGGCGTTGAGGTCGAGCGGGCGGTAGTGGCCGTCGAGCAGCCCCTTGAACCCGTCCTCGAAACCTATGACTTCATCGCCGTGTCCGGTCAGGGCACGGTGCACGACCGACCGGATCACTGCGTTCAGGCCCGGGCAGTCGCCGCCTGCCGTGAGAACTCCGATGCGCATCGTGCTGTGTCTCCTGCTCGTCATTGGTACAGGTGAGCCCAGGTTCGATTGTTCCACGGACCCCGGGGAACCCGCGCTTTCAGCTACTCCGCCGTACTGCGCCAGGCCCTTGCTCGCGAGCCTTTGGACCCGACTCCGTCCGTGCCCGATCCGGGCCTTAATCCCGGCCTGAATCCCGGCCTGAATCCCGGCCTGATCCGGGCCCCGTCCGGCGGGCGCTCTATCCACCCGCAGAGGTATTGTCAAGAGGGCAATGCCGCCCCAAGCGGCTTTTTTGTATGCACAAACATGGACATGACGGGAGAGCATGCGTGACGCGCAGCGTGTACGTGACCGGGATCGACCGCGGAGACGGCCGACAGGTCGTCGAGCTGGGAGTCATGGAGCTCCTGACCCGCCAGGTGGACCGGGTGGGTGTCTTCCGCCCGCTGGTCCACGACGGCCCCGACCGGTTGTTCGAGCTGCTGCGTGCCCGCTACCGGCTGTCGCAGGACCCCGCGTCCGTCCACGGCCTGGACTACCACGAGGCCGCCGCGCTGCAGGCCGAGAAGGGCACCGACGAGCTGGTCTCCCGGCTCGTCGAGCGCTTCCACCAGGTGGCGCGGGACTACGAGGTCGTGCTCGTCCTCGGCACCGACTACCACGGCACCCAGCTCCCCGACGAGCTCGCGCTCAATGCCCGGCTGGCCAATGAATTCGGCGCCTCGGTCATCCCGGTGGTCGGCGGCAAGGGCCAGACCGCCGAGTCGGTACGGGCCGAGACCCGTAACGCCTATCGCGCGTACGAGGTCCTGGGCTGCAACGTCCTCGCCATGGTCGTCAACCGGGTCGCCCCCGAGGAGCGCGAGAGCATAGCCGAGCGGCTGGTGGCCCGCCTCCCGGTGCCCTGCTACGCGCTGCCCGACGATCCGGCGCTCGCGGCCCCCACGGTCGCCCAGATCACCCATGCGCTGGGCGGCACGGTGCTCCTCGGCGACGACGCGGGCCTGTCCCGTGACGCGCTGGACTTCGTCTTCGGCGGGGCGATGCTGCCCAACGTCCTGAACGCCCTGACCCCCGGCTGCATGGTGGTCACCCCCGGCGACCGCGCCGACCTGGTGGTGGGCGCGCTGGCCGCGCACTCCGCGGGCACCCCGCCCATCGCGGGCGTACTGCTGACGCTGAACGAGCGGCCGAGCGAGCAGGTCCTGACGCTGGCTTCCCGGCTCGCGCCCGGCACCCCGGTGGTCCTCGTCTCCGGCACCAGCTTCCCCACCGCGGCCGAACTCTTCGCGCTGGAAGGCAAGTTGAACGCCTCGACGCCGCGCAAGGCGGAGACCGCGCTGGGCCTGTTCGAGCGGCATGTCGACACCGGCGATCTGCTGGCCCGTATCTCGGTGGCCCGCAGCGGCCGGGTCACCCCGATGATGTTCGAGCACGATCTGCTGGAGCAGGCCCGCGCCGACCGCCGTCGTGTCGTGCTGCCCGAGGGCACCGAGGAGCGGGTGCTGCGCGCCGCCGACGTACTTCTGCGCCGCGACGTCTGCGAGCTGACCCTGCTCGGCGACACGGAGGTCATCCGCAAGAAGGCCGCGGACCTGGGCATCGACCTGAGCGCCGGCGCCACCCAGCTGATCGACCCGCAGACCTCCGAGCTGCGCCAGGTCTTCGCCGAGCGTTACGCACAGCTGCGCGCCCACAAGGGCGTGACGGTGGAGCTGGCGTACGACGTGGTGGCGGATGTGAACTACTTCGGCACCCTGATGGTCCAGGAGGGCCTGGCCGACGGCATGGTGTCGGGCTCGGTGCACTCGACGGCCGCGACGATCCGCCCCGCCTTCGAGATCATCAAGACGAAGCCTGGGGGCACCTCCCAGGGCGAAGCCTCTGGGGGAGCCTCGATCGTCTCGTCGGTCTTCTTCATGTGCCTGGCCGACAAGGTGCTGGTGTACGGCGACTGCGCGGTCAACCCGGACCCGAACGCCGAGGAGCTCGCGGACATCGCGGTCCAGTCGGCGGTGACGGCGGCCCGCTTCGGCGTGGAGCCGCGGATCGCGATGCTCTCGTACTCCACCGGCACCTCCGGCTCCGGCGCGGACGTCGACAAGGTGCGGGAGGCGACCAAGCTGGTCCGGGCGTCGCGTCCGGACCTGCGGATCGAGGGCCCGATCCAGTACGACGCGGCGGTCGAGCCGTCCGTCGCGGCGACGAAGCTGCCGGACTCCGAGGTGGCGGGCGAGGCGACGGTGCTGATCTTCCCGGACCTCAACACCGGCAACAACACCTACAAGGCCGTGCAGCGCTCGGCCGGCGCCGTGGCCGTCGGGCCGGTGCTGCAGGGTCTGCGCAAGCCGGTGAACGACCTGTCGCGCGGCGCGCTCGTCAGCGACATCGTGAACACGGTCGCGATCACCGCGATCCAGTCGCAGCCCGTGCAGACCGAATCCGTATGACCACGCCTACAGAAAGCACGACCGCCGTGACCGCGAATGCCACCCGCGTCCTCGTCCTCAACTCCGGCTCCTCGTCGGTGAAGTACCAGCTGCTCGACATGCGCGACAGTTCGCGCCTGGCGGTCGGGCTGGTCGAGCGGATCGGCGAGGAGACCTCCCGTCTTGTGCACACCCCGCTGACCGGCGGCGCCGAGAAGCGCGAGCGCACCGGCCCGATCGCCGATCACGGCGCGGCGCTCAAGGCGGTCGCCGACGAGCTGACGCACGACGGGCTGGGCCTGGACTCCCCCGAGCTGGCGGCGATCGGTCACCGGGTGGTCCACGGCGGGCTGAGGTTCACCGAGCCGACCCTGATCACCGAGGAGGTGCTCGCGGAGGTGGAGCGGCTGGTCCCGGTGGCCCCGCTGCACAACCCGGCGAACATCGCCGGCATCCGCACCGCCCGTGCGCTGCGCCCGGATCTCCCCCAGGTCGCGGTCTTCGACACGGCCTTCCATACGACGATGCCGGAGTCCGCGGCCCGCTACGCGATCGACGTAGGGACGGCGGACGCACACCGGATTCGCCGCTACGGCTTCCACGGCACGTCGCACGCGTATGTCTCGCGCCGGACCGCGGCGCTGCTGGGCAAGGACCCGTCCGAGGTGAACGTCATCGTCCTGCACCTGGGCAACGGCGCATCCGCATCGGCGGTGGCGGGCGGCCGGTGCGTGGAGACCTCGATGGGACTGACGCCGCTGGAGGGCCTGGTGATGGGTACCCGCTCCGGTGACATTGACCCGGCGGTTACGTTCCACCTCAAGCGGGTCGCGGGAATGTCGGCGGATGAGATCGACGAACTGCTCAACAAGAAGAGCGGTCTGATGGGTCTGTGCGGCGACAACGACATGCGGGAGATCCGCCGCAGGATCGATGAGGGGGACGAGCGCGCACGGCTCGCCTTCGACATCTATATCCACCGGCTGAAGAAGTACATCGGCGCGTATTACGCGGTACTCGGCCGGGTGGACGCGATCGCGTTCACGGCCGGGGTCGGTGAGAACGCGGCGCCGGTGCGCGAGGCAGCCGTCGCGGGCCTGGAGGAGCTGGGGCTCGCGGTGGACGCGGACCTGAATGCCGTACGCAGCGACGAGCCGCGGCTGATCTCGCCCAACTCCGCACGGGTCGCGGTGGCCGTTGTCCCGACGGACGAGGAATTGGAGATCGCGCAGCAGACCTTCGCTCTGGTCGCTCCGGAGGGCGTCTGAGAACGGCCCCGGTGGCCCTCGCCTGAGCGGCTGCCCGCCCATTTGTACTTTCCACCAGACGGAATATTCCGCAACGAAACAAACCGATAGGATCCGCCTTATGCGCCGTTCCAAAATCGTCTGCACACTGGGCCCCGCCGTCGACTCCTACGAGCAGCTGAAAGCGCTCATCGAGGCCGGCATGAACGTGGCCCGTTTCAACATGAGCCATGGCACCCACGCTGAGCACGAGGAGCGGTATCACCGCGTGCGCAAGGCGTCGGAAGACACCGGCCGCGCGGTCGGCGTGCTCGCCGACCTCCAGGGCCCCAAGATCCGTCTGGAAACCTTCGCCGAGGGGCCGGTCGAACTGGTCCGCGGCGACGAATTCACCATCACCACCGAGGACGTCGCCGGCAACAAGTCGATCTGCGGCACGACCTACAAGGGCCTGCCCGGCGATGTGTCCAAGGGCGACCAGATCCTGATCAACGACGGCAATGTCGAGCTGCGGGTCGTCGAGGTCGAGGGTCCGCGGGTCAAGACGATCGTCGTCGAGGGCGGTGTGATCTCCGACCACAAGGGCATCAACCTGCCCGGCGCGGCGGTCAATGTCCCGGCCCTGTCCGAGAAGGACGTCGAGGACCTGCGCTTCGCCCTGCGGATGGGCTGCGATCTGGTCGCGCTCTCCTTCGTACGGGATGCGAGCGACGTCAAGGACGTCCACAAGGTGATGGACGAGGTGGGCCGCCGGGTCCCGGTCATCGCCAAGGTGGAGAAGCCTCAGGCGGTCGAGAACATGCAGGACGTCGTGATGGCGTTCGACGGCGTGATGGTTGCGCGTGGCGACCTGGCCGTCGAGTACCCGCTCGAGAAGGTCCCGATGGTGCAGAAGCGCCTCATCGAGCTGTGCCGCCGCAACGCCAAGCCGGTGATCGTGGCGACCCAGATGATGGAGTCGATGATCACCAACTCCCGCCCGACCCGCGCCGAGGCGTCCGACGTCGCGAACGCGATCCTGGACGGCGCGGACGCGGTCATGCTCTCGGCCGAGTCCTCGGTCGGCGCATACCCGATCGAGACGGTCAAGACGATGTCGAAGATCGTCGTCGCGGCGGAGGAGGAGCTGCTCTCCAAGGGCCTCCAGCCCCTGGTCCCGGGCAAGAAGCCGCGCACCCAGGGCGGCTCGGTGGCCCGCGCGGCCTGCGAGATCGCGGACTTCCTGGACGGCAAGGCCCTGGTCGCCTTCACCAAGTCCGGCGACACGGCCCGCCGCCTGTCCCGTTACCGCGTGGCCCAGCCGATCCTGGCCTTCACGACGGACGCGGCGACCCGCAGCCAACTGGCGCTGAGCTGGGGCGTGGAGTCGTATGTGGTTCCGCACGTGAACAACACGGACGCGATGGTGGACCTGGTCGACGCGGAGCTGCTGAAGCTCCAGCGGCACAACGAGGGCGACATCATGATCATCACGGCGGGCTCGCCCCCGGGAGTCCCGGGCACGACGAACATGGTGCGGGTGCACCACCTGGGCGGGGAGCACCGCGGCTGACGTCTCGTCCGCTGCGGACGACTGTGGGCCGCACCTCAAGTCGAGGTGCGGCCCACAGCCTTGTGCGGCTCCCGGAAGGTCTTAGTTACTGCCACCGGTGAAGTGGTTGTGCAGGCCGGGAACCGTCAGCGTCCCGCCGAACTGGCCCGCCTGCGTCACCTTCACGTCGGTGAAGAAGGCGAAGGGAACATTCAGCGGCGGAGGGGTCTGCGGGCTGAAGGTGACCGGGATGAGGCCGAAGAGGTTGCCCTTCAGCTCCTCCGTGTACATCGTCACCGTGCCGTTACGGATCGTCGAGGTGGAGCCCTTGTCCGCCTCGACGTGCGCGGTCGTGCCGTTCGGGCCGACGACCAGCTGGTGGAGGTCCTTGATGTCCACGCTCGAAGCCGTGAACTTCAGCACCTTCTTGATCTTTCCGCTGCCCGTCTTCACCTCGACGATGCCCTTGTAGTCCAGGCCGTTCAGCGTGAGCTTCGAGCTCTCCAGGATCCACGGGTCGTCCGGGAGCAGCGGGAGACCCGGCTCCAGGTCCGCCGCGGCGAGCGCCTTCGGGTCCGTGGTCGGGCACGGGAAGGGCGGCTTGGCCCCGTCCGGAATGTCCACGTCCAACTTGGGGTCGAGGCTCTTGACCGCCTCGTCCAGCTCCTCGGTCGTCGCCCCGGCCTTGTCCGCCGCGTCCTTGATGGCGTCCTTGGTCTTGTCCACCGTCTCGTCCACCTCGTCCACCGTGTCGGTGGGCTCCGTGGACGGCTTGGCGGACGGCTGCGTGGACGGCTTCGCGGACGGAGTTGTCGACGGCGTCGGCTCGGTGGTCGCTGTGGCGCTCGGCGTCGGGCTGCTGGTCGGCTCCTCGTCGGGGCCGTCCAGGATGTCCTTGATCGCGTCGCCGACACCCAGCGGGTCCAGCGGGTTCCTGGTCTGCGTCTCGCTCGGTGTCGGAGACGGGCTCGCCGAGGGCGTGTTCGCGTCCGCGGGCTTGCCCGCGTCGGCCGACGGGGTCGTGCCGGGCGTCGGCTCGGCCTCGTCGTTGCCGCCCGCCGAACCGCTCGGGGTCGGGTCGGGCTCCTCCGACGGAGACTCGGAAGGCTTCTCCGACTCCGACTCCGACGGCTTCGGCGACTCGGACTCCGCCGGCTCGTCAGAGCGGGTCACACACGGACCCGGGGCGAAGGGGATTTCCTTGTCATCCGCAACTGCCAGCCTGGGGGTGAGTCCCATGCCCACGAATACGGCAGTGGGCATCGCGGCCAGAGCTATCGCCTTGCTGGCGGGTATCTGCAGCTTGGTCAGGAGCGATTTCCTTGGAGCCGCATGCCGCGGCCCGGTCTTGGCCCTGGCGGAATCACCACCATCAGCCGCGCTCCGCTGCGTTTCGTCACCCCGCACTGTTCCTCCCGCCGTTGGCGTGGGCAGTCGTTCCGGTCACGTTCGGGTCGTATCCCTCGTCAGCTCGCGGCTCGGGAAAATCCAGGTCACCCGCATAGCCGTCCGGGCCCGGGGTCCCTTCCGGCTCGGACTCCTTGACGGGCTCGGCAACCGCCGGCTTGGCGGGTGCCCAAGAGATCGACATCGCGCCACCGATCAGGGAGAGCAGGAATCCGATCAGAAACCCGCCGATGTTCGCGACCGGGATCGAGATCAGCCCGAGAACGATGGTGGCGACACCCGCGAACACCCGGACGACAGCGTGGAACCACATCGTCAGGCCGAGCGTCATCAACAGGACGCCGATGATCAGCGAGCCCGCTCCCGCCGTGGTGGCCATGGCGATCGTGAGATTGCCGAGCCGGAGGTCGGCGTACGGCAAGTAGGCGATCGGGATGCCACCGAGCAGGGTGAACAGGCCTGCCCAGAAGGGCCGGTTGCCACGCCATGCGCGGAAGCGCAGCCGCCAGTAGGTGAATCCGCGGGAACCAGTGGACTCGGCGCTCATGGAAAACAGCTCCCTGGAACGGTCTTACTCAAAGAAAGTGAGATGGGTGGATCGGGCAGGGGCCTCGCACAGACGACCCCGGCCCGTCCGAAGTGCTGACGGAGCGGATGCTCCTAGAAGCACTCCTTGACGCCCTTGTGAAGCTTCAGCTGCAGACCGCTGAGCTTGAACGTGCCGGCCGTGGTCGCCCACGCCTTCTGCTCCACACCGGTCAGCTCCGCCACCCTCGCGCGCTGTGCGAAACCGTACGGGTTGGCCCTGGTACCGGGCTGAATGCCCGGGTCCTTGAGCTGACCCGCTGCGACGCCGATGTCGATGTCCTTGAACTCCGCGTCGGCCTTGAGGTCCGAGACATCCAGGTAGATGTCCGTGGCCTCGACCGGGTGGTTCTTGTCCTGACCGGCCCTCAGCTCAAGGCTCACGCTGCCGATGAACGGCACGTTCGGAGTGACGACCGACTGGCACATGTCGACGATGGTGGCGGTCTTGAAGCCGGATACCGCGACCGGAGCCGCGAAGTCCTTGCCGTCCAGCGTCTTACCGGTTGCCACACTGCCGTACTGAACGAAGTTGGTGCCGGTCAGGCTCTTGGCCTTGACCTTGAATTCCTGGCCGGAAATGCTGAAGGACGCGGCGAGCGCCCCCTGTGCCAGGCCGATGCCTATCGCAGCCGTTGCGGCCACACTCGGCACCATGACTAGGGCGAACCGCTTCCATCTGGTTCCGCCACGAGCCACAGACTCCATGACTTTCCTCCTTCTCGGACGTACATCTCCGGTCCGGACCGTGGGTCCGTCCTGGGATGGGAGAAGTGCTACGTCCTCGGGAAGGAGAGCGCCCGTTTCTTCAGGCGCGTGCTGCGTCCGAAACACCGGCGATCACCCCCGAGCGACAACCACTGGCCACGCCTTCGCGCAACCTGCCGGACAGGCCCTGCCGTTCGGCAGGAACCCCCCTGTCCGCGGCCGGCGCCACTGCCGCCGACCGACCCGGTGGGGACCCAAGGTTCCGCGGCACGGCTGGGGGCCGAGCTGGTGCGGTTTTGGACCGAGCGTCGCCGATGTTGGTCCATTCCAGGCCGGGGCACAAGGGGGTTCGTTACTCACTAGTAACGGCCTGATAACCACGCCACGACGGCCTGATGCCGGGTGGCAACACAGGGTGCCACACAGCGGTGCGCCAGAAGGGTGGATTGCCGACAATAAGCGGACAGAACAAGAGCCCTGATTTACTGCGAGTAACAGAGCCTGCTTTTGCCAAGTTTTGGTAAAGCGCAGTCGCGTTTTGTCACTGTGTCGCCAAAACGGCGGCGGCGCTTCACCGGCGCCGCCGCCGCAAAACCATCAGACCTGGCCGAACGGAGCGTTCAGGACAGGTCTTTCAAACATGACTCAGAACAGCACCCGCGCCAGCGCCGAGCGCGCCGCCGTCACCCTCGGGTCCTCAGGGCCGACCACCTCGAAGAGTTCGAGGAGCCGCACCCGTGCCGCGTCGCGGTCCTCGCCCGTCGTGCGACGCACCGTCTCGACCAGTCGGCCGAAGGCGTCCTCGACATGACCGCCGACCAGGTCCAGGTCGGCCGCCGCGATCTGGGCCTGCACATCGGCCGGATTGTCGGCCGCTTCCTGGCGCACCTTCTGCGGGTCCAGGTCCTGTACGCGGGCGAGCAGTTCGGCCTGGGCCAGGCCCAGCTTCGCCTCGGTGTTGCCTGGGTCGTCGGACAGCACGTTCTTGTACGCCTGGACAGCGCCGCCGAAGTCGCCCGCGTCCAGCGCCTGTACGGCCGCTTCCAGCAGGGCGTCGTACGGACCCTCGGGCACGACGGGTGCGGCCGAAGCCTCGACGCCCGCCTCGTCCGGGCTGACCGCGATGCCGGTGAGGCCGAAGCGCTCCTCGGCGACCTGGATCAGCTGGTCCAGCGTCTGGCGGATCTGAGCCTCCGGGGCCGCGCCCTGGAAGAGCGGCAGGGCCTGGCCGGCCACCACCGCGAAGACGGCCGGGATGCCCTGGATCCCGAACTGCTGCATCAGCATCTGATTGGCGTCGACGTCGATCTTGGCCAGCACGAACCGGCCGTTGTACTCCTGCGCCAGTCGCTCCAGCAGCGGGCTGAGCTGCTTGCACGGCTCGCACCACTCGGCCCAGAAGTCGATGACGACCGGGACTTCGGTGGAGCGCTGGAGGACGTCGCGCTCGAAGCCCGCCTCATCGACGTCGATCACAAGACTCGTAGGGGATACGGCACCGCCGCCGCCCTCGCGGGCGGCCTGGGCACGGGCCTGCTCCGCCTTTGCCTTGGCCTCACTGGCCGCCTTCACAGCGGCGAGGTCGACGACGCCGCTCATGGACATGTTCCTAGGCTGCATGAGTACATCCTCCCCCCTCCGCGCGCGCATGTGAAAAGGACGGCCAAGAGACCGCCGCACTGGCGAAAATGTTCGGCACCGGGTCCCCACCCGGCGCCAGTGGTCGTCGCTCGAGCCGGTCAAGGCTTTCGCTACGAGTCGTAGCGTAACTCCGTCGGCCTCGCCGCGTGTGAGATTCCCCGGTGAACTGGATCACAGCGGATCGCCTACCCGCCGGTATGGTCGCCGTCATGTGCAGCCACACCCGCCCCAAAACCGTACGTACGGGTCGTACGGGACGCCCCCGCAGCGTCGAGGCCGACGCCGCGATCCTCGATGCGACCCGGGCGGCGCTCGTCGAGCTGGGCTGGTCGAAGCTGACGATGGGGGATGTGGCAACCCGCGCGGGGGTCGCCAAGACCACCCTCTACCGCCGCTGGGCGAACAAGAACGAGCTTGTCGTCGACGCCGTCGCCATCCTCTTCGACGAGCTCGAACTCCCCGACCGCGGAAGCCTGATCGCCGATGTGGAGGGCGTGGTGCTGCAGTTCGCCTCGCTGCTCGCCCGGCCGGAGGCGAAGACCTCGCTGATGGCGGTGGTCGCGGAGTCGACACGGGACGACGCCCTGCGCGTACGGATCCGCTCGGCGATCGTCGACCGGCAGAAGCGGCTGGTGCTCGAGGGCCGGGCACGCGCGCAGGCCCGCGGTGAACTGCCGTACGAGGAGGACGCGGAGGCGGCGGCCCGCAGCGCGGACCTGATCTTCGACGTGATCGCGGGAGCGGTGGTGCACCGGGCGCTGGTCAGCGCGGAGCCGGTGGACGAGGCGTGGGCGCGCAGCTTCACGACGCTGCTGGTGTCGGGGCTGGCCTCGCTGCAGGGCTGAACACAAAGAGCCGGCAGAAGGGCCGACGGAAGGGCCGCCGGCCCGGTCCGCAAGCATGCGGACCGGGCCGGCGTACAGGCCGTACGGAACGTCAGAAGCCGGGCGGCTCGGTGTACGTCCCCCACTCGTCCCGCAGCGCATCGCAGATCTCGCCCAGCGTGGCCTCTGCGCGGACCGCCTCCAGCATCGGCTCGATCATGTTCGAGCCGTCCCGGGCCGCGGCCAGCATCTTGTCCAGCGAGGACCGGACGCGCACGTCGTCACGGCCGGTCTTGCGGTCCGCCAGGACGCGTACCTGCTCGCGCTCGACCTCGTGGCTGACCCGCAGGATCTCCAGGTCGCCGGTGACCGAGCCGTGGTGGACGTTGACGCCGACGACCCGCTTGTCGCCCTTCTCCAGGGACTGCTGGTAGCGGAAGGCCGACTCGGCGATCTCGCCGGTGAACCAGCCGTCCTCGATGCCGCGCAGGATGCCGGAGGTGACCGGGCCGATCGGGTGCTGCCCGTCCGGGTGCGCCCGACGGCCGCGCTCCTTGATCTGGTCGAAGATCTTCTCGGCGTCGGCCTCGATACGGTCGGTGAGCTGCTCGACGAACCAGGAGCCGCCCAGCGGATCGGCGACATTGGCGACGCCGGTCTCCTCCATCAGCACCTGCTGCGTGCGCAGCGCGATCTCCGCGGCCTGCTCGCTGGGCAGGGCGAGGGTCTCGTCCAGGGCGTTGGTGTGCAGGGAGTTGGTGCCGCCGAGGATCGCGGAGAGCGCCTCGACCGCGGTGCGTACGACGTTGTTGTACGGCTGCTGGGCGGTGAGCGAGACACCCGCGGTCTGGGTGTGGAAGCGCAGCCACTGCGCCTTGTCGGTCTGCGCGCCGTACACCTCCTTCATCCAGCGCGCCCAGATCCGGCGTGCCGCGCGGAACTTGGCGATTTCCTCGAAGAAGTCGAGGTGCGCGTCGAAGAAGAAGGACAGGCCGGGCGCGAAGGTGTCCACGTCCAGGCCGCGGCTCAGCCCCAGCTCGACGTAGCCGAAGCCGTCCGCGAGCGTGTACGCGAGCTCCTGCGCGGCCGTCGCGCCCGCCTCGCGGATGTGGTAGCCGGAGACCGACAGCGGCTTGTACGCGGGGATGCCCTGCGCGCAGTGCTCCATCAGGTCGCCGATCAGACGCAGATGCGGCTCGGGCTGGAAGAGCCACTCCTTCTGCGCGATGTACTCCTTGAAGATGTCGGTCTGCAGTGTGCCGTTGAGCACGGCCGGGTCGACGCCCTGGCGCTCGGCGGCGACCAGGTACATGCAGAAGACCGGGACGGCGGGCCCGGAGATCGTCATGGACGTCGTGACGTCACCGAGCGGGATGTCCTTGAACAGGACCTCCATGTCGGCGGCGGAGTCGATGGCCACGCCGCAGTGGCCGACCTCGCCGAGCGATCGCGGGTCGTCGGAGTCACGGCCCATCAGGGTCGGCATGTCGAAGGCGACGGAGAGCCCGCCACCGCCGTTGGCCAGGATCATCTTGTAGCGCTCGTTGGTCTGCTCGGCGTTGCCGAAGCCCGCGAACTGGCGGATGGTCCAGGTGCGGCCGCGGTAGCCGGTCGGGTACAGGCCACGGGTGAAGGGGTACTCCCCCGGCCAGCCGATCCGCTCGAAGCCGTCGTAGGTGTCCCCGGGCCTGGGCCCGTACACGGGCTCGACCGGGTCCCCGGAGAGCGTGGAGAAGTCCGCGTCCCGCTTGCGGGCCTTGTCGTAACGGGCCTGCCAGCGTCGGCGGCCTTCCTCGATGGCGTCAGCGTCCATACCCTGAATTTACTAGGACGTCCTAGTAAATGTCGATGGCTGAAGCCCCGCACATGCGTACGGGGCTCAGATGGATCCGCGAGGGTTACGCCTCGGCGGTCGCCGCGTTACCGTCCGTGACCAGCGGACGGACCTCACGGGTGATCTTCGGCTCGACGAAGAAGGAGGCCACCGGGATACAGCCGGCGGCCAGCACCCAGAGCAGCTTGCCGAACGGCCACTTCGCCTTGGAGCCCAGATCGAAGGCGAAGATCACGTAGATAATGAACAGCACACCGTGGACCTGCGAGATCAGCATGGTGTCGCCGACCTCGAAGGCGTACTTCAGGATGATCGCCGCGGTGAAGACCAGCAGCCAGACGGCGGTGACGTACGCCATCACCCGGTAACGGGACAGCACGCTCTGTTTCATGCATACGAGCGTAACGGCCCGGAAAATCCCCACGGACCCGGGGAGCGTGCGATCGTCCGGACCTGGGGTTACGCCGTACGGGCCTATCTCAGCCCGCGTCCTCGAAATCCCGCGCGGCTACGCGCAGCGGGCGGAGCATCGCGAAGATCTCCGCGCACTCCTCGGCGTCGTACGCACCGAGCCCGAAGTCCATCTCCATCAGGTCGCGGGTGGCCGCCTCCACGACTTCCCGGCCCTTCTCGGTGATGGAGGCGAGCGTGCCGCGCCCGTCGTTCGGATTGGGCCGCTTGTCGACCAGACCGGACCTCACCAGCCGGTCCACGGTGTTCGTCACCGAGGTCGGGTGGACCATCAGCCGCTCGCCGATCTTGGACATCGGCAGCTCGCCGGCCTTGGAGAAGGTGAGCAGCACCAGCGCCTCGTAGCGCGCAAAGGTCAGTCCGTACGGTTTGACGACGGCATCGACCTCGGCGAGCAGGATCTGGTGCGCGCGCATGATCGAAGTGATCGCGGACATCGAGGGCACGGGTCCCCATCGCTGCTGCCAGAGCTCGTCGGCTCTGGCGATGGGGTCGAAGGGGAGGCTGAGCGGCTTCGGCACGGCACCGACCCTACCGACTGGTCATATGGCGGTCAGCCCCGTCTCGCCCTTCGGTCCGCCCTTCTGCCGCCCCGGGTCCGCCCTTCGGTCCGCCTGGTCTCCGCGACGAGCAGCAGACAGCAGAGCGTGCCGATGGCGCCGGCACCCGCGACGACGGTGCTCACCTGGAGGAATTCCGCGGCGACTCCGGCCAGCGCCATGCCGACGCCCTGGATCGTCATCAGCCCGGCGGTCAGCAAGGTCATCGCCCTGCCGCGCAGTTCCTCGGGGATCTCCTCGATGAGCCACCGGTCGAGACCCAGGGTGTACGCGGATCCCGCGCCGGCCAGCGTGAGCGCGAGCAGCGCCCAGCCGAGGCCGGGGGTGACTGCGTAGACGGTCAGCGGCAGCAGGGTGGTGGCGGCGAGCGGCAGGACGATACGGGAGCGGGCGGCGGGGCCGAGCGCGGATCCGGCGTACAGCTCTCCGGCGATCGTGCCGACCGGCAGCGCACACATCAGGAGGCCGAGGCCCGCGGAGCCGATGCCGATCTCGTCCGCGTACGGGGCGGCGAGGGCCTCGGGCGCCACGCTGAACATGGGCGGCGCCCAGAACAGCAGCATCAGCACGCGGAGTCGGCGGTTGGCGAGGATCTGGCGTGCGCCGGAGAGGGAGGAGCGAAGCAGGGCGCCGCTGTCGCGGCTGCGGGCGGGACGCCGCTTCGTGCCGAATCGGAGCAGCAGCGCCGAGCCGAGGAAGGTGCACACGGTGATGGCGAGCGCGCCGCGCGGGGCGACGACGGCGAGCAGCAGCCCGCCGAGTCCGAACCCGGTGAGCACGGCGCTCTGCGAGACGATGCGCAGCAGCGACCGGCCGAGGACGAACAGGTCGCCCTCCCCCAGGATGTCGGCGAGTGTCGCCATCCGGGTGCCGTTGAACACGGGCGAGATGGCGGCGATGAAGCAGCGCAGCACGAGCAGAGCGGCGACGGGCGTCACGGGCAGCACCATGACGGCGGCGCACCCGGCACAGAGGAGATCGCACACGACGAGCACCCGGCGGGCGGGGTACTTGTCGGCGACGCCGGCGAGCAGCGTCCCGCCGAGGAGGTAGGGCAGAAACCCGAGGGCGAAGGTGAGCGCGCTGAGCATGGGCGACCCGGTGAGCCGGTAGACGAGCACGGTGAGCGCGATCTCGCTGACGACGACGCCGAGCAACGACATGAGGTGCGCACCGAAGACGGCCCGGAACTCGGGTACTTCGAAGACATCCCGGTACCGGCGGGACCCGGCCCGACCGCCCTCGTCGGCGCGACGTCGCTTCGGCGAGGGGCTGCCCGCCGTCAGGGCGGGCGCGGGGCCCTGGCCGACGGCGGGCACGTGGCCCTGACTAACGGCGGGCGCCGAACCCTGGGCCACGGCGGGCGCGGGCGCATCGCGACCGTCGGGCGCGCCGGTTCCCGGCCCCGACGGCGTCACGCCGCCCGTCGGCCGGGCAGAGCCCAAGGCCGCAGCAGGCGCGGGCACACCGTCCGCACCAGGCCCGGCGGGGCCCGTGAACTTCTCTTCTGGCATGGCCGACAGCCTGCCGAGCCCGTCACGCCCGGCCGTAGACTTTCGGCACACGCCGAATCTTCCGGAGCCGCCAGGGCCATGCCGTCGTACATGCACTTCGGCGAGGCCGACCTCCTGCGCATCCGGTTCGCCGTGTCTCCGCTCTGGGAGACCCAGGAAGCCGTACGCACCCTCAAGCGCCCCGAACGGCACGGCTATCACCTCCCCTGGCTGCGGCGGATCCGGCAGGCGGCGCTCGGGCTCGACCTCACCTCGCTGTGGCTGCTCATGCCGCGCCGCGGGCACACCCCGGACTTTCTGGGGCCGCCGCCCATCGGGCCCGCCGCCTCGTTCGACGAGGAGATCGCCGCCGTACGCGCCGTGGACCCCGAGGCGGCGCGGCACGACATGGCGTGGGCGCTCTCCGACACCCCGGGGGCTCTCGACAGCCCGCAGGGGCGCGCGTTGCTCGCCGATCCCGTGCGGGCCGTGCGGGAGTTGGCCGATGCGATGGAGCAGGCCTGGCACACGCTCATCGAGCCCGAGTGGCCCCGGCTGCGCGCGCTGCTCGAAGCTGATGTGGCGTTCCACTCGGGGCGGTTGGCGCAGGCCGGCCTGGAGGGGCTGTTCGCCGAGCTGCATCCACGGCTCAGCTGGGCCGACCGCACCCTGACCCTGTCCGGCCGGAGCGAGCATGTGCGCGAACTCGGCGGCCAGGGACTGATGCTGCTGCCCAGCGTCTTCTGCTGGCCGGATGTGGTGACCGGCTTCGAGCCGCCGTGGCAGCCCACCATCGCCTACCCGGCCCGCGGCATCGGCGTCCTGTGGACCGAGCCCGCCGGCCGCACCCCTCAGGCGCTCGCCCGCCTGCTCGGCACCAAGCGCGCCGCCGTGCTGGCCGCGCTCGACGAGCCGGGCACGACCACCGCCCTGGCACACCGGCTCGGCCTCGCCCCCTCCTCCGTATCGGCACATCTGTCCGTACTGCGCGATGCGGGCCTGCTGACCTCGCGCCGCCATGGTCATCAGGTGCTGTACGAGCGGACGCCGCTGGGGATCGCGCTGGCGGTGTCGCAGCCCACCGTTCCGGTCTAGGCGGAGAGATGCCGTTCCACGGTCTCGACCTTGGAGCTGAGACCGTCGGTGACGCCCTGTCTGATGTCGGCCTTGAGGACGACGGACACGCGCGGGGCGCGGGCCTCGACTGCGGCGACGGCGCGTTTGACGACGTCCATCACCTCGTCCCAGTCACCCTCGATCGAGGTGAACATCGCGTCCGTACGGTTGGGCAGACCGGACTCGCGGACGACGCGCACGGCGTCGGCGACGTACTCGCCTACGTCCTCGCCGACACCCAGCGGAGTGACGGAGAAGGCGACGATCATGCGTTGACCTTGCCCTCGCGGCGGGCGCGGGCGGCGATGACCTCGTCGTCGGCCGCGCGCTTCAGCCTGCGCTCGGCGACGAAGCCGCCGAAGGGGAGGACGGAGAGCACGAAGTAGAGGGCCGCGGTCTTCGCGTTCCACTTGGTGCGGTTCCAGGCGTCCAGCCAGAAGAGCACGTACAGGATGAAGAGCACGCCGTGGATCGCGCCCATGACCGGGACCGCGTTGAACTCCGTCGTGCGCTTGAGCACCGAGCAGACGAGCAGCAGGAGGAAGGAGACGGCCTCCGGCGCGGAGACCAGGCGGAGGCGGTGGAGGGACGAGGCGGTCTTGATGTCCACGAGGGCACCTTCGGTGGGAGGAGGACTTATCTTGCGGGGGTTCTTGTGAACACATGCACAAGCGCCCGGTCCATTGTGGCAGCCCACTTCGCCGGGCGGGGTCCGGGGTGTCCCCGGAAACACGCAGTGTCAGGGTCGGGATCCTCCTTGAGGACCTGTTCCGGGGCGGAACCACCAGCTAACGTCACTGCGTGGCAACGTTCCGACTCCAAGGCAGCAAGGTGCTCGCCGTCGACATGACCGGCGACGCCGTCAAAGCGAAAAACGGCTCGATGGTCGCCTACGACGGCCAGATGGCCTTCAAGAAGATGTCCGGCGGCGGTGAGGGCATCCGCGGGATGGTCACCCGCCGCATCACCGGCGAGCAGATGACCGTGATGGAAGTGAAGGGGCAGGGCACCTGCTACTTCGCCGATCGCGCGTCCGAGATCAATCTGGTGAACCTGCACGGCGACAAGCTCTATGTAGAGGCGAGCAATCTGCTCTGCACCGACGCCGGGCTGCGCACCGGGACGACCTTCACCGGGCTGCGCGGCGGGGCGAGCGGCAATGGCCTGTTCACCACCACCGTCGAGGGCACCGGCCAGGCGGCGATCATGTCTGACGGCGCTGCCGTGGTGCTGCGGGTGACGCCCCAGTACCCGTTGTCCGTCGACCCCGGCGCGTACATCGCGCACCAGGGCAATCTGCGGCAGGACTTCCAGTCCGGCGTGACCTTCAGGACCATCCTGGGCGAGGGCGGCGGCGAGGCCTTCCAGATCCGCTTCGAGGGCGACGGACTCGTCTACGTACAGCCCAGCGAGCGCAACACCATCGGGGGCGACGTCTGATGCCGTTCCGCGAGATCAATTCCAGGATGGTCGAGGCGACGGTCGTGCCCGGCCAGAAGATGTTCAGCCAGCGCGGGGCGATGCTCGCATACAAGGGCGAGGTTTCGTTCACGCCGAACATCCAGGGCGGCCAGGGCGGCCTGGCGTCGATGATCGGGCGGCGGGTGGCCAATGAGGCGACGCCGCTGATGACGGTCGAGGGCAGCGGCACGGTGATGTTCGGCCACGGCGGCCATCACATCCAGGTGATCCAGCTGACCGGCGACACCCTGTACGTCGAGGCGGACCGGCTGCTCGCCTTCGACGGGACCTTGCAGCAGGGCACGATGTTCATGGGCTCGCAGGGCGGGGTCATGGGCATGGTGCGCGGTCAGGTGACCGGTCAGGGGCTCTTCACAACCACGCTCAAGGGCCATGGCGCGGTGGCGGTGATGGCGCACGGCGGTGTGATCGAGCTGCCGATCACGCCGGGGCGTGCGGTCCATGTGGACCCGCAGGCGTACGTCGCGCACCACGGTGACGTACGCAACAAGCTCTCCACCGCGCTGGGTTGGCGCGACATGGTGGGGCGCGGCTCGGGCGAGGCCTTCCAGCTGGAGCTGAGCGGCAGTGGCGCGGTGTACGTACAGGCCTCGGAGGAGAAGCTGTGACCGGTCCTGTGGTCTTCGACCCGATGACGCTGCCGAGCGACGAGAACGTCAATCCGTACACCTTCTGCGTGGAGCTCAAGGGCAGCCAGTGGTTCCTGCAGAAGGGGAAGATGATCGCCTACTACGGGCGCATCGACTTCAACGGCATCGGCCACGGCCGGCTCGACCGGCTGCTGCGCACGTCGTTCCACTCGCCGCTGCACGCGAGCGACTGGGTGGTGGCGGAGGGCAGCGGCAAGATGCTGCTCGCCGACCGCGCCTTCGATGTGAATTCGTACGACCTGGACGAAGGGAATCTGACGATCCGGTCCGGGAATCTGCTGGCGTACCAGCCGACCCTGGCGCTGAAGCAGTCGATCGTGCCGGGCTTCCTGACGCTGATCGGCACGGGGAAGTTCGTGGCCGCGTCCAATGGTCCGGTGGTCTTCATGGAGCCGCCGATCCGGGTGGATCCGCAGGCGCTGGTGGGCTGGGCGGACTGCCCCTCCCCGTGCCACCACTACGACCACAGCTATATGACGGGCGTGATGGGCGGCCTCCGGGCGATGACGGGGATCGGCGGGGCCTCGGGCGAGGAGCACCAGTTCGAGTTCGTCGGCGCCGGAACGGTGCTGCTGCAGTCGACCGAGGCGCTGATGGCGGAGACGGCGACGGGCGCGGTGCCGCAGCAGGCGGGTGTCCCGGGTGGTCACGCGGGAGCCGGAGCCCCAGGCCAACACGGGGCGACGCCCCGTCTTCCCGGTCAGCTGGGGGACCTCCAGCGTCGCTTCGGCCTGTGAGCGGTAGTCTGCGGAGTGTGACGTCGAACGCCTGCACCCTTGTGCGCGGATCGCTTCTCGTGCGGCTTCTCGCGCGCTGGGTGCCAGGCGTCACACCCCCCGACTTCGTCCGTCTTTCAACTTCTTAGGTAGAATCCATATATGGAGACCGAGACGGCCACCCGCTGGCTGACCGATGACGAGCAGTGCGCCTGGCGCACCCACCTGGACGTCAGCCGACTGCTGATGCACCAGCTCGAGAAGGACCTCCAGCCGTTCGGCCTGACCAACAACGACTACGAGATCCTGGTCAACCTCTCGGAGTCGGCAGAGCGGCGGCTGCGGATGAGCGACCTCGCCGCGGCAACGCTGCAGTCCAAGAGCCGGCTCTCCCACCAGATCACCCGCATGGAGAACGCAGGACTGGTCCGCAGAGAGAACTGCGAGTCGGACCGGCGCGGGCTGTACGCCGTGCTGACCGAGCAGGGCATGGAGACGATGCAGAAGGTCGCGCCGCATCATGTCGCGTCCGTACGCAAGCACTTCATCGACCTGCTGACGCCGGAGGCGCTGGCGGACCTGCGGGAGTCGCTGTCGCCGGTGGCCGAGCATCTGCGCGGGCAGCGCGGCAAGCAGTAGGCGACGGCAGGAGGCCGGTCCGTCAGGCGGCGGGCACGCGCAGCCCGAACAACGCGCCGCCCAGAGGCAGCTCACACGACTGTGGGGAGCCGGAGTTCGAACAGCGCGCCGCCCTGCGGGCCCTGGCTCACAGTGAGCGTGCCGCCGTGGCGCTGGGCCACGTCTCGGGCGATCGCCAGACCCAGCCCCGCACCGCCGTCATCCCGGGTGCGGGCGTCGTCGAGGCGTACGAAGCGCTCGAAGATCCGCTCCCGTTCCGGCTCCGGCACACCCGTGCCGTCGTCGGCGACCGCCAGCACCACGCTGTCGCCGTCCCTGCGCACCGATGCGGTGACCAAAGTACGGGCGTGGCGCTGCGCGTTGTCCAGCAGATTGCCCAGCACGCGCGCCAACTGGCCGCGCGAGCCCGTCACTTCGAGACCGCCGGCCGCGGTGACCGTCACCGGGATGCGGTCCCCGGATCGCTGTGAGGCCTCCTCGCGGACCAGTGCGGCAAGGTCGAGCCGGGACTGCCCCGGCCGCTCCCCCGCGTCGAGGCGGGCCAGCAGCAGCAGATCACCGGCGAGCTGCTGCAGTCGTACGGTGTCCGCCACCGCGCCCGGGACGTCCAGCAACTCCGGGTGGGCCGCGCCCACTTCGAGCTGGGTCCGCAGCGAGGCGATGGGGCTGCGCAGCTCGTGCGAGGCGTCCGCGACGAAGCGTCGCTGCCGCTCCACCGACGCTTCGAGCGCGGCCAGCGTCTCGTTGGTCGTACGGGCCAGCCGCGCCACTTCGTCACGCGAGCCGGGCTCCGGGACGCGCCGGGAGAGGTCCTCGGACGCGGTGATCGCCGCCATCTCGCTCCTGATGCCCTCGACGGGCCTCAGCGCCCGCCGGGTCACCAGCCAGGTCACCGAGCCGACGACCGCGAGCAGCAGCGGCAGCCCGACGAGCATCGCGTCGCGCACCGTTCCCACCGCGTCCTCCTCGGTGGCGAGCGGCGCGCCGGCATAGACGGTGACCGTGCGGTCCGCGCCGGTGGTCGCCTTGACGGCGGCGAAGCGGTACGCGGCGCTGTCACCGTCCACGGTGGCGCTGCCCGAACTGAACCGGGGCTCATCGGCGGAGACCTCGCCGCGCCGCGGATCGTCGTCGTCCTCCTCCTCTGCCTCGCCCGGGCTGTCGGCCTGCGGCTTCACCTGCCCGCTTCCGGCGCCGGAGATCGCCTCCAGACCGTCGCTCACGGCGAGCACGCGCCCGGCCTCGTCGACGATCTGGACCGGCCGGTTCTCGCCGTCCGGCAGATCGAGCTTGTCGTACGGCACATCGAGCGCGATCTGCGAGGCCGCCGCGCGGGCGGCGACCTCGGCCTGGAGGTCCGTCTGGCCGATGAGGTTCGACCGCAGTACGAGCAGGACGGCGAAGCCTGCGGCGATCAGGGCGACGGCCACGACGAGGGTGGCGCCGAGCGCGGCTCTTGCCCGTACCGAGCTCATGGCGCGGCCACCAGGCGGTAGCCCGCGCCGCGCACGGTCTGGATGCGGTCCGCGCCGAGTTTGCGGCGCAGGGCGCTGATGTAGACCTCGATGATGTTCGGGTCGCCGTCATAGGCGAAGTCCCAGACGTGCTCGAGGATCTGCGGCTTGCTGACGACATCGCCGGCGCGTACGGCGAGCTGCTCCAGCACCGCGAACTCCTTTGCGGTGAGGGCGACTTCGTCCTCACCCCGGAACACCCGGCGGGCGGCGGTCTCCACCCGCAGCTCACCGACGGTGACGACGGGCGAGCCGCCGGACCGGCCGCGGCGGCGCAGCAGCGCCTTGATCCGTGCGACGAGGACGACGTACGAGAAGGGCTTGGTCAGATAGTCGTCGGCGCCGGTGTCCAGGCCCTCGGCCTCGTCGTACTCGCCGTCCTTGGCGGTGAGCATGAGGATCGGCAGATCGTTGCCCGCGGCCCTCAGCGTTGAGCACACCCGGTAGCCGTTCATCCCGGGCAGCATGATGTCGAGGACGAGGAGGTCGTACCAGCCTTCGGCGGCGGCGTGCAGCCCTTCGAGGCCGTCGTGGACGACGTCCACGGCGTAACCCTCGGCCGTGAGGCCCTTGGCGAGGGAGAGAGCCAGCCGCTTCTCGTCCTCCACGATCAGCAAACGCATGCGCTCAGGGTCGCAAACCGAAGCTGAAGATTCCTTCAGGTGACTTCAGCTCCGCTTCAGCATCGCCCAGCCAGATTGGTCCCGTCGCAGCCGAACGACGCGACGCAACCGAACGACTCGGGAGGAACCCTCATGAAGCGCAAGCTCGTCATCGCAGCGGTCGCCGCGGCCGCCCTTGTGGGCGGCGGGACGTACACCGCCGTCGCCACGACGGGGAACGCCGCGGGTGCGCCGCAGCTCACCGCGGCCCAGGCCGCGGCCGCCGCGCTGAAGCACACTCCGGGTGTGGTGGAGTCCGTCGACCTCGACGACGAGTCGAAGGGGCGTTGGGAGGTCGATGTCATCGGCAGGGACGCCCGTGAGCACGAGCTGGGGGTCGACGCGGCGACGGGCACGGTCCGCGCGGCGAAGGACGACGACGGGCAGGACGACGACGCCGACGACCGCATGGAGCGGTCGGCCCTGCGCGCGGCCAAGGTGGACGCCCAGCAGGCCGCGGCGGCCGCGCTCGCCCTCCAGCCGGGCACGGTGACGTCGGTCGAGTTCGACGGCCGGTGGGAGGTCGAGGTCCACGCCAAGGACGACCGCGACCACGAGGTGAAGGTCGACGCGAAGACGGCCCAGGCGTCACTGTCCGGCACCGACGACGGCAAGGACGCCGCGGACGACAGCAAGGACGGCCAGAAGGACTCCAAGGACGACAAGGGCTCCAAGGACGACCACGACGAGGGCTCCGACGACTGACCCGGGGTAGCCGCGAGGCCGGGGGCTCGCCCCCGGCCTCGGGAAGCACCGGGGCCTGCGAACCCCGTCGCCTCAGCCCTCCGTCAGGCCCGCCACCAGCTCGTCCGCCGCCGTGTACGGATCCAGCTCCCCCGCCACTATCCGCTCCGCCAGCGACCCCAGCCGCCGGTCCCCGTGCAGGTCCCCGATCCGCTCCCGCAGCGCCGTCACAGCGATCGTCTCCACCTCGCCCGCCGCGCGGCGGGCGCGACGGTCGGGGAGCACGCCGTGCTCCTCCATCCACGCGCGGTGCTTCTCCAGCGCCTCGACCACCTCGTCGATGCCCTCGCCCCGTGCCGCGACCGTCTTGACGATCGGCGGGCGCCAGTCGCCAGGGCCGCGGGACTCGCCCAAGCCCAGCATGTGGTTCAGCTCGCGGGCCGTCGCGTCCGCCCCGTCCCGGTCCGCCTTGTTGACGACGTACACATCGCCGATCTCGAGGATGCCCGCCTTCGCCGCCTGGATGCCGTCGCCCATCCCGGGGGCGAGAAGGACGACCGACGTGTCCGCCTGGGCCGCGATCTCGACCTCGGACTGGCCGACGCCCACCGTCTCCACCAGGATCACGTCGCAGCCGGCCGCGTCCAGGACGCGGATCGCCTGCGGCGCGGCCCAGGCGAGGCCGCCCAGATGCCCGCGCGTGGCCATCGAGCGGATGTAGACGCCCGGGTCGGAGGCGTGCTCCGACATCCGGACCCGGTCGCCGAGCAGCGCCCCGCCCGAAAAGGGCGAGGACGGGTCGACGGCCAGGACGCCGACCCGCTTCCCGGCCCGCCGGTACGCCGTCACCAGCGCCGACGTGGATGTCGACTTGCCGACACCCGGTGAGCCGGTCAGGCCGATCACGTAAGCCCCGCCGGTCAGCGGAGCCAGCGCCGCCATCACCTCGCGCAGCTGCGGGGACGCCCCCTCGACGAGTGAGATCAGCCGGGCCACGGCCCGCGGCCGGCCCTCCCTCGCCTGGGCAACCAGTTGGGGGACGTCCACCATGTGAGTGCTCCTACTTGCCGTTGCCCGGGACACGCACGATCAGCGCGTCGCCCTGCCCGCCGCCACCGCACAGCGCCGCCGCACCCACGCCGCCGCCGCGCCGCTTCAGCTCCAGCGCCAGGTGGAGCACCACCCGCGCGCCGGACATGCCGATCGGGTGTCCGAGTGCGATCGCGCCGCCGTTTACATTCACCTTTTCCGGGGACACCCCGAGGTCCTTCATTGACTGCACCAGGACCGAGCCGAACGCCTCGTTGATCTCGATGAGGTCGAGGTCCTCGACGCCGATGCCCTCCTTGCCGATCGCGTTGCGGATCGCGTTCGACGGCTGCGACTGCAGGGAGTTGTCCGGGCCCGCCACATTGCCGTGGGCGCCGATCTCCGCGATCCACTGAAGGCCGAGCTCCTGCGCCTTCGCCTTGCTCATCACCACGACCGCCGCCGCGCCGTCCGAGATCGGCGACGACGAACCCGCCGTGATCGTGCCGTCCTTGGCGAACGAGGGCCGCAGCTTGCCGAGCGTGTCGGCCGTGGTCTCGGGGCGGATGCCCTCGTCCTTGGTGCAGACGACCGGGTCGCCCTTGCGCTGCGGGACCTCGACCGGCGTGATCTCGGCCTCGAAGATGCCGTTCTTCTGAGCGGCCGCGGCCCGCTGGTGCGAGAGCGCCGCGATCTCGTCCTGCTCGCGCCGGCCGATGCCGAGGCGCTTGTTGTGGTTCTCGGTGGACTCGCCCATGGCGATGCCCTCGAAGGAGTCGGTGAGGCCGTCGTGCGCCATCGAGTCGAGCATCTCGATCGCGCCGTACTTGACCCCTTCGCGTGACTTCGGCAGCAGATGCGGCGCGTTGGTCATGGACTCCTGGCCGCCTGCGACGATCACGTCGAACTCACCGGCACGGATCAGCTGGTCGGCCAGCGCGATGGCGTCCAGCCCGGAGAGACAGACCTTGTTGACGGTGAGCGCGGGCACGCTCATCGGGATGCCCGCCTTGACCGCGGCCTGGCGCGCCGGGATCTGCCCTGCCCCGGCCTGCAGCACCTGGCCCATGATCACGTACTGCACCTGGTCACCGCCGATGCCCGCCCGGTCCAGCGCCGCCTTGATGGCGAAGCCGCCGAGATCAGCGCCGGAGAAGGTTTTGAGCGAGCCGAGCAGGCGTCCCATGGGCGTACGGGCGCCCGCGACGATCACTGAGGTGTTACCGGTCGTTCCTGACATGAGGCACGATCCCCTTCCAGCGCGAAGCTGAGGAGTGAACGAGGGTTTACCTCAAATGTACTGAGCGGTACGTGCTGCGGTCACCGGGCAGCCGGTGTGATCGCGCGCACGTTGCGTAACCACGGTCCGGGGCGCTGCACTGGGGGAATGCTGACGCGAATCGACCACATCGGGATCGCCTGCTTCGACCTCGACAAGACTGTCGAGTTCTACCGGGCCACATACGGCTTCGAGGTGTTCCACACCGAGATCAACGAGGAGCAGGGCGTACGTGAAGCCATGCTCAAGATCAATGAGACGTCCGACGGCGGCGCCTCCTACCTCCAGCTCCTGGAGCCGACCCGCGAGGACTCCGCGGTCGGAAAGTGGCTGGCCAAGAACGGCGAGGGGGTCCACCACATCGCCTTCGGCACCGCGGACGTGGACGGTGACGCACAGTCGATCCGGGACAAGGGTGTGCGCGTTCTCTACGACGAGCCACGTATCGGCTCCATGGGCTCCCGTATTACCTTTCTCCACCCCAAGGACTGCCACGGCGTTCTCACCGAACTCGTCACCTCTGCAACGGAGCACTGACCTCCGCATTCCCGGCCCGGTAGAGTGGGCGATTCCGGGCCGGGGCCGGGTCGGGGCCGCGCCGCGTCCCCTCCGTTGGATCTGTCACCATTCCCCGGGGGGCCGTTCGCCGGCGAACGGTGCTCGTACGGAGAAAGTTGCGACCAGGGGACGGATGGGACCGCGCAGTGCGGGGCTACGAACGCCAGGAGAGCCACCGAGCTGACGACGACCACCTCTCGCGGTTCGAAGCCGAGATGGACCGGCTGAAGACCGAGCGAGAGAAGGCCGTCCAGCACGCCGAGGACCTCGGTTACCAGGTCGAGGTCTTGCGCGCCAAGCTCCACGAGGCGCGCCGCAACCTCGCCTCCCGTCCTGCCTACGACAGCGCCGACATCGGCTACCAGGCCGAACAGCTGCTTCGTAACGCCCAGATCCAGGCCGACCAGCTGCGCTCCGACGCCGAGCGCGAGCTGCGTGAGGTCCGCGCACAGACCCAGCGCATCCTCCAGGAGCACGCCGAGCACCAGGCCCGCCTCCAGGCCGAGCTGCACTCCGAGGCGGTCCAGCGCCGTCAGCGCCTGGACCACGAGCTGGCCGAGCGCCGCCAGACCGTCGAGACGCACGTCAACGAGAACGTCGCCTGGGCCGAGCAACTGCGTGCCCGCACCGAGGCACAGGCCCGCCGGCTCCTCGACGAGTCCCGCGCCGAGGCCGAGCAGTCCCTGGCCGCCGCCCGCGCGGAGGCCGCCAGGGTCGCCGAGGAGGCCCGTCAGCGGCTCGGCTCCGAGGCGGAATCCGCCCGGGGGGAGGCCGAGGCGATCCTGCTGCGCGCCCGCAAGGACGCCGAACGCCTGCTGAACGCCGCCTCCAACCAGGCGCAGGAGGCCACCAGCCACGCCGAGCAGCTGCGCTCCTCCACCTCCGCCGAGTCGGACCAGGCCCGCCAGCAGGCCGCCGAGTTGAGCCGCACCGCCGAGCAGCGGATCCAGGAGGCCGAAGAGAAGCTGCGCGAGGCCCGCGCGGAGTCCGAGAAGCTCCTGACCGAGGCCAAGGAGTCGGCGGCCAAGCAGCTGGCGTCCGCCGAGTCGGTCAACGAGCAGCGCACCCGTACCGCCAAGGCGGAGATCGCCCGGCTGGTCAGCGAGGCCACCAAGGAGTCCGAGGCGCTCAAGGCGGAGGCCGAGCAGGCGGTCGCCGACGCCCGGGCCGAGGCCGAGAAGCTGGTCGCGGCCGCGGGGGAGAAGGCCCGTACGGTCGCGGCCGAGGACTCCGCGGCGCAGCTCGCCAAGGCGGCCCGTACCGCAGAGGAGGTCCTGACCAAGGCCTCCGACGACGCCCAGGCCACCACGCGCGCGGCGAGCGAGGAGGCCGAGCGGATCCGCCGCGAGGCCGAGGCGGAGGCGGACCGGCTGCGCGGCGAGGCCGCCGAGCAGGCCGATCAGCTCAAGGGCGCGGCCAAGGACGACACCAAGGAGTACCGCGCCAAGACCGTCGAGCTGCAGGAGGAGGCGCGCCGGCTGCGCGGCGAGGCCGAGCAGCTGCGCGCCGAGGCGGTCGCCGAGGGTGAGCGGATCCGCGGCGAGGCCCGCCGGGAGGCCGTCCAGCAGATCGAGGAGGCGGCCAGTACCGCCGAGGAGCTGCTGACGAAGGCGCGGGCCGACGCCGACGAGATGCGCGCCACGGCGAGCAGCGACAGCGAGCGGGTCCGCACCGAGGCGATCGAGCGCGCCACCACCCTGCGCAAGCAGGCCGAGGAGACCCTGGAGCGCACCCGCGCCGAGGCCGAGCGGCTGCGCGCGGATGCCGAGGAGCAGGCGGAGAGCGTCAAGTCCGCGGCCGAGCAGGCCGCGGCCGTACTGCGCGAGGAGGCCGAGCGCGGCATCACGGCACGCCAGGCCGAGGCCGCCGAAGAGCTGACCCGGCTGCACACCGAGGCCGAGTCCCGCCTTGCCGCCGCCGAGCAGAACCTCGCCGACTCCCGCGGCGAGGCCGAGCGGATCCGCCGCGAGGCCGCCGAGGAGACCGAGCGGCAGCGCGCCGAGGCCGCCGAGCGGATCCGTACGCTCCAGGCGCAGGCCGAGCACGAGGCCGAGCGGCTGCGTACCGAGGCCGCGTCGGACGCGTCGACCACCCGCGCCGAGGCGGAGAACGTCGCGGTACGGCTGCGCAGCGACGCGGCCAACGAGGCGGAGCGGCTCAAGAACGAGGCGCAGGACAGCGCCGACCGGCTGCGCGCGGAAGCCGCGGCCGCCGCCGAACGCGTGGGCACCGAGGCCGCCGAGGCGCTGGCCGCCGCGCAGGAGGAGGCGAACCGCCGCCGCCGGGAGGCCGAGGAGATCCTCGACTCCGCGCGTGGCGAGGCGGATCAGGAACGCGAGCTGGCCCGCGAGCAGAGCGAGGAGCTGCTGGCCTCCGCCCGCAAGCGGGTCGAGGAGGCGCAGACCGAGGCACAGCGGCTGGTCGAGGAGGCCGACCGCCGCGCCACCGAAATGGTTTCCGCCGCCGAGCAGACCGCCCAGCAGGTACGGGACTCGGTCAATGGCCTCCAGGAGCAGGCCGAGCAGGAGATCGCCGGGCTGCGCTCGGCCGCCGAGCACGCTGCCGACCGCACCAGGACCGAGGCGCAGGAAGAGGCGGACCGGGTCCGCGCCGACGCGTATGCCGAGCGGGAGCGGGCGGCGGAGGACGCGAGCCGGCTGCGGGCCAGGGCCCAGGAGGAGACCGACGCGGCCAATGCGCTCGCGGAGCGGACCGTCGGGGAGGCGATCACCGAGTCGGACCGGCTGCGCGCCGACACCGCCGAGTACACGCAGCGGATGCGTACGGAAGCGACGGACGTGCTCGCCTCGGCCGAGCAGGACGCTTCGCGCGCCCGCGCCGAGGCCCGCGAGGACGCCAACCGCATCCGCTCGGACGCCGCCGCCCAGGCCGACCGGCTGATCGGCGAGGCGTCGAGCGAGAGCGAGCGGCTGCGCAGGGAGGCGGCCGAGGCGCTGTCCGGCGCCGAGCAGGTCAAGGCGGCGGCCGAGGCCGAGGCCGAGCGGCTGCACGCCGCGATCCGCGCGGACGGCGAGCAGATCCTGGACGAGGCGCGCCAGGCCGCCGACAAGCGCCGTGCCGACGCCGCGGCCCAGGCCGACCAGCTGATCTCGGAGGCGAGCGGCGAGGCCGAGAGGCTGCGCGCCGAGGCGGCGGAGACGGTGGGCTCGGCCCAGCAGGCCGCCGAGCGCATCAAGTCCGAGGCCCAGAAGGTCAAGGCGGACGCGGAGGCGGCGGCCGAGCAGATGCTTGCGAAGGCCCGCGAAGAGGCCGACCGTGCGCTCGACGAGGCGCGCGAGGCGGCGGCCAAACGTCGTGCGGACGCCGCCGAGCAGGCCGACCAGCTCATCAACAAGGCCCAGGAGGAGGCGCTGCGCGCGGCCACCGAGGCCGAGGAGCAGGCCGACACCATGGTCGGCGCGGCCCGCAACGAGGCCGAGCGGCTGGTCTCCGAGGCGACCGTGGAGGGCAACTCCCTGGTGGAGAAGGCCCGCACGGACGCGGACGAGCTGCTGGTCGGCGCGCGCCGGGACTCCACCGCCATAAGGGAGCGCGGCGAGGAGCTGCGTACCCGTGTCGAGGCCGAGATCGAGGAGCTGCACGAGCGCGCCCGCCGGGAGACGGCCGAGCAGATGAAGACGGCCGGCGAGCGCGTCGATCATCTGGTGAAGACCGCCGAGGAACAGCGGGCCGAGGCCGAGGCGAAGGCCAAGGAGCTGGTGTCCGATGCCAATTCGGAGGCCAGTAAGGTCCGCATCGCCGCGGTGCGCAAGGCGGAGGGGCTCCTCAAGGAGGCCGAGCAGAAGAAGGCCGAGCTGGTCCGCGAGGCCGAGCGGGTCAAAGCGGAGGCCGAGGCCGAGGCCGAGCGGCTGGTCACCGAGGGCCAGCGCGAGCTCGATGTGCTCGTGCGCCGGCGCGAGGACATTCAGGCGGAGATTTCCCGTGTCCAGGACGTGCTTGAAGCGTTGGAGTCATTCGAGGCTCCGTCAGGGGGCACCAAGGCTGCATCCACCAGCGGCTCCGCCGCAGGTGCCGTCAGAGCGGGCGCGACAGCAGGGGTTACACGTTCGAGTGGCAAGTCGTCCGACGGCTAGCCACTCAAAAGGCTGGACATTCTCCAGATCAAACGGTCATCCGCTCGATGACACGCCGCTTCGGCCCCTAGGATTCCCCCTATCACCTCACCGGTCTCATTCGACAGGAACCCCATGAGCGACACTTCCTCCCCCTTCGGCTTCGAGCTCGTGCGGCGTGGTTACGACCGCGGTCAGGTGGACGACCGCATTACCAAACTCGTCGCCGACCGTGATAGTGCTCTGGCCCGAATCACCTCTCTGGAAAAGCGCATCGAGGAACTCCACCTCGAGACGCAGAACGCCCAGGCCCAGGTCAGCGACGCGGAGCCGTCGTACGCCGGTCTCGGTGCACGCGTCGAGAAGATCCTCCGCCTCGCCGAGGAGGAGGCGAAGGACCTGCGCGAGGAGGCCCGTCGCGCGGCCGAGCAGCACCGTGAGCTCGCCGAGTCCGCCGCCCAGCAGGTGCGCAACGACGCCGAGTCGTTCGCGGCCGAGCGCAAGGCGAAGGCCGAGGACGAGGGCGTCCGTATCGTCGAGAAGGCGAAGGGCGAAGCCTCTACACTGCGCAGCGAGGCGCAGAAGGACGCGCAGTCCAAGCGCGAGGAGGCCGACGCGCTCTTCGAGGAGACCCGCGCCAAGGCCGCCCAGGCCGCCGCGGACTTCGAGACGAACCTCGCCAAGCGCCGCGAGCAGTCCGAGCGGGACCTGGCTTCGCGTCAGGCGAAGGCGGAGAAGCGCCTGGCGGAGATCGAGCACCGCGCCGAGCAGCTGCGTCTGGAGGCCGAGAAGCTGCGTACGGACGCGGAGCGCCGGGCCCGTCAGACGGTGGAGACCGCGCAGCGCCAGGCCGAGGACATCGTGGCCGACGCGAACGCCAAGGCCGACCGGATCCGCAGCGAATCGGAGCGCGAGCTGGCGGCGCTCACCAACCGCCGCGACTCGATCAACGCGCAGCTGACCAACGTCCGCGAGATGCTGGCCACGCTGACCGGTGCGGCGGTGGCCGCGACCAGTACCCCCGCCGACGACGAGCCGGTCTCCCGCGGCGTCCCGGCTCAGCAGACCCGCTGAGCATGTCCCCTTTCGCGGGGTCCGTTGTGTAAGTCAAGAATGCGTCAAGCCCCCTGTCACTCCAGTGGCGGGGGGCTTTGCGCGCACTTAGCGTGGCCGCATGATCGAGCTCGAGGGCCTGACGAAGCGCTTCGGCAGCACGACCGCGGTCGACCATCTCTCGTTTCAGGTCAGGCCGGGTGTGGTGACCGGCTTCCTCGGCCCCAACGGCGCGGGCAAGTCCACGACGATGCGGATGATGCTCGATCTCGACAACCCGACCAGCGGAACGGTGCGGATCGACGGCAAGCACTACCGCGATCTCGAGGAGCCACTGAAGTACATCGGTGCGCTGCTGGACGCGAAGGCGATGCACGGCGGGCGGAGCGCGTACAACAACCTGCTCTGTCTCGCCCAGTCGAACCGCATCCCCGCCTCGCGGGTCGCCGAGGTCCTGGACGTCGTCGGGCTGACGTCGGTGGCGAGGAAGAAGTCCAAGGGCTTCTCGCTCGGTATGGGACAGCGGCTGGGCATCGCGTCGGCTCTGCTGGGCGATCCTGAGATCCTGATGTTCGACGAGCCGGTCAACGGTCTTGATCCCGAAGGAATTCACTGGATCCGCAATTTGATGAAGACTCTTGCATCGGAAGGACGCACGATCTTCGTCTCCTCGCATCTGATGAGTGAAATGGCGCTCACCGCCGACCACTTGATCGTTATCGGACAGGGGCGACTTCTGGCCGATACATCGATGGCCGTTTTCATCCACGAGAACTCCCGGAGTTATGTACGGCTGCGCTCCCCGCAGCCGGAGCGCATGCGCGATGTGCTGCACAAATCGGGCTTCACGGCGGTCGAGTCGGGCAACGGCACGCTGGAGATCGACGGCGCCACCACCGAGGCGATCGGTGAGCTGGCCGCCCGGCACCAGCTCGTCCTGCATGAACTGAGCGCGCAGCGCGCCTCGCTGGAGGAGGCGTTCATGCAGATGACGGCGGGAGCGGTGGAGTACCACGCGCATTCGACGGGTGAGGCGGCGCCCCCGTCGGCACCCCCACCGGGTCCCCAGTGGGGCCAGAGCTACCAGAGCAGCAAGGGAGCCTGACCCATGGCCTCGGTACCCGCCGTTCTCCAGTCCGAGTGGACCAAGATCCGTACCGTTTCCTCGACCACCTGGACGCTGGTGAGCGCGCTGGTCGTCACCGTCGCGATGGGCGCGGCGCTCAGCGCGCTGCTGAAGTCGACGTTCGACGATCTGTCGCCTCAGGAGCAGCTCACCTTCGACCCGACCTTCATCAGCTTCTCCGGGATGATCCTGGGTCAGCTGGCTATGGTGGTCTTCGGGGTGCTGGTGGTCGGCACGGAGTACAGCTCGGGCATGATCCGTACCTCGCTCGCCGCCGTACCCCAGCGCGCCACCTTCATCTTCAGCAAGATCGCGGTGGCCACCGTACTGGCCCTGGTCGTCGGGATGGCGACCAGCTTTCTCGCCTTCTTCCTCGGCCAGGCGCTGCTGGGCGAGCACCGTACGACGATCGGCGCGGACAACGTCCTGCGCGCGGTGGTCGGCGGCGGCCTGTACATGGGCCTGATTGCGCTGTTCTCGATGGGCGTGGCGACGATGCTGCGCAGCTCGACGCTCTCGCTCGGCATCCTGATGCCGTTCTTCTTCCTGGTCTCGCAGATCCTCGCGTCCGTACCGAAGGCGAAGACGGTCGCGCGCTACTTCCCCGACCAGGCCGGATCCAAGATCATGCAGGTGGTCCCGGACGCGATGGGCAGCGACAAGGCGCCGTACGGGCCGTGGGGCGGGCTCGGGATCATGGTGATCTGGGTGGCGGTGGCGCTGCTCGGCGGCTATCTGGTGCTCAAGAAACGCGACGCCTAGAGGGCGGCGGCGACTCGGCGCGGCCGAAACCGTAGCGTTACGGCTTGGCCGGAACCGTCAAGGCCCGGATATCCTCCTAACTCTTACGGGGGCGTACGGCCGGACGGCCTGGGCCCCGACGACCCGAATGTCGATGGGGCTGGAGAATGATCGAGGCAGTCGGCCTGACGAAGCGCTATGGCGCGAAGACGGCCGTGTACAACCTTTCCTTCCAGGTACGGCCCGGCGCCGTCACCGGGTTCCTCGGCCCCAACGGCGCCGGCAAGTCGACGACGATGCGGATGATCCTCGGGCTCGACCAGCCGACCGAGGGTCACGTGACCATCGGCGGCCGCCCCTTCCGGCAGCTGCCGAACGCGCCCCGGCAGGTCGGTGCCCTGCTCGACGCCAAGGCGGTGCACGGTGGCCGCAGCGCGCGCAATCACCTGCTTTCGCTGGCGCAGCTCTCCGGTATCCCGGCCCGCCGGGTCGACGAGGTGCTCGGTGTCGTCGGGCTTCAGGAAGTCGCCAAGAAGCGCTCCAAGGGCTTCTCGCTCGGTATGGGGCAGCGGCTCGGTATCGCGGCGGCGCTCCTCGGCGACCCGCAGGTGCTGCTCTTCGACGAGCCGGTCAACGGCCTGGACCCGGAAGGCATCCTCTGGGTCCGCAATCTGATGAAGCAGCTCGCCGCCGAAGGCCGTACGGTCTTCGTCTCCTCGCACCTGATGAGCGAAATGGCGCTCACCGCCGACCACTTGATCGTGATCGGCCGTGGCCAGCTGCTCTCGGACATGAGCGTCAAGGACTTCATCTCGCACAACTCCGCGGACTTCGCCCGGGTGCGTACGCCGCAGACCGAGCCGCAGCAGCGCGAGAAGCTGTCCGCCGCGCTCACCGAGGCCGGCGGTCAGGTCATGCCGGAGCCGGACGGCGCACTGCGGGTCACCGGGCTGCCGCTGCCGCAGATCAGCGATCTGGCGCACTCCGCCGACGTCCGGCTGTGGGAGCTGTCGCCGCACCAGGCCTCGCTGGAGGAGGCGTACATGCGGATGACACAGGGCGCGGTCGACTACCGCTCGACCGCCGACCAGAAGTCGGGCCTGATGCAGCAGCCGCCGATGGGCTACCTCCCGCCGCAGCAGCAGATCCCCGAGGTGCCGCAACAGGGCTGGTACGCCCCGCCGCCGCCCCAGCCCGGCCAGAACCCGTACGCCGGCGCGGCTCCTGTCGCGCCCGTCGGCGCTCCGCCCGTGCCCCCGGCCTCCCCCAGCCCCGCCGACCTGACCAAGCCCGAGGACGCCCGATGACCACCCCCTACCAGCAGCAGGCGCCCTACCAGCAGCAGGGCGCGCCCGGCGCCGTGTACTCCTCGCCGATCCCGGTGCGCGACGCTCACCTCGGCGACGCCCTCGCCTCCGAGTGGACCAAGATCCGTTCCGTACGCTCCACGATGTGGACGCTCGGCGTCATGATCGTGCTGATGGTCGGCATCGGCGCGCTCTCCGCGGTCGCCGTCTCCGCCGCGGACGCCGATCTCCAGGATCAGTCGGTCCTCTCCCTCGGCTTCTTCGGCGTACTGCTCGGCTCCATCTGCGTGATCACGCTGGGCGTGCTGACCATTGCCTCCGAGTACGGCACGGGGATGATCAGGACCACGCTGACCGCCTGCCCCAGCCGCGCCCGCGTGCTGACCGCCAAGGCGATCGTCTTCTTCCTGCTCGTCTTCATCCTCACCACGGTGATCACCGCGATCGTGGGCGCCCTGCAGACCGCGATCGTGGACCAGGGCTCGTCCACCGGCGAGGACTGGTTCCGCGCGACGATCGGAATCGCCCTCTACGTCGCGACCCTCGGCCTGCTCTCGCTCGCCGTCGGCACCCTGATCCGCCACTCGGCGGGCGCGATCACGGTCATGATCGGCGTCGTGCTGCTGCCGCTGGTGCTGGCCATGTTCATGTTCTCGGAGTCGCTGCGGGATCTGCAGCAGGCGCTTTTCGAGTACTCGATCCCCAACCAGATCGGCGTGCTGTACGACACCGCCGTCACCGAGTCGGGTCCGGCCGGCTGGGACCCGCTGTGGATCATGCTGGGCGTGACGGCGGCGGCACTGGCCGGCGCGTACGCCTCGCTCAAGGCGCGCGACGTCTAAAGGCACACGAGGCTCCTCAAGCCTCAGTACTTCGGCGCGTTACGGGACCGCTGCACCCGCGTGGTGCGGCGGTCCTTCGCGTTCCAGCACGCCTTGTGCCAGTGCCGCCGTTCATCGACGCCACCGCCGTGCTCCGGCCAGGCCACCACATGCGGGACGCCCGAGGGGATCTCCTGGTCGCAGCCGGGGCAGCGGTACCGCTTGCCGACGGCACTTGCGCCGGCGACATGGCGGACCGACCACTCCTCGCCCTGCCAGGACTCGCTCCGGCCGAAGCCGCCGTACCTGTCGCCCGGCTCGCCGGGCTGCTCGGTGGGCTTCTCGCCGCCTCGGGGGCGGTTGCGGCGCGGGGACACGTGACACCTCACGGGGCAAGTCCGGACAGTTCCCATCCAGCCTACGGGCCGCAGTCCGGGGTACACGTACCGCACAGCGTGAGACCGTGGCACCCAAAGGGGCCAGTTACCGGAAAATCGCAACAACTTCACGAATGGCCGTGCCTTTGGCACGTGTCAGACGTTGTTGCCGGTAGGGGGAGTGACGCGTCGGCCGCAAGGAGGCAATAGGCGATGCGCGTGGGAACTTTCGTACTGGCGGCCCAATTCCCGGGCCAGGGACAGGGGGAGGCGCTGCACCGTGCGGTGCGGTCCGCCGAGGTCGCGGAGGAGTCCGGGCTGGATTCGGTCTGGCTCGCCGAGCACCATTTTGTACCGTACGGCGTGTGCCCGTCGGCCGTGACACTCGCCGCGCTGCTGCTCGGCCGCACCCGGCGGATCCGGGTGGGCACAGCCGTGAGCGTGCTGCCGAACGCCCATCCCGTCTCGCTGGGTGAGCAGACGGCACTGCTGCATCTCACAAGCGGAGGGCGGTTCTCCCTCGGTGTGGGGCGGGGCGGCCCCTGGGTCGATCTGGAGGTCTTCGGCACGGGCCTCGATGCGTACGAGAAGGACTTTCCGGAGTCCCTGGACCTGCTGCTGCGCTGGCTGCGCGAACCCCGCGTCGCCACCCGGGGCGAACGATTCACCTTCCGTGAAGTCCCTGTCGTGCCAAGGCCGGACGAGCTGATCGGCGGTCCCCCCGAGGGCCCCGAGGTGATCGTCGCGTGTACGTCCCCGAAGAGCGTGAAGCTCGCCGCCGAGCGCGGGCTGCCGATGCTGCTCGGGATGCACTGCGACGACGAGGAGAAGGCGGAGATGGTCGCCCGGTGGCGTACGGACGCGCTCGCCGCGGGCCGCCCGCCCGAGGAGGTCGAGCACGCCGGGCATGTGTCGGCCGGCGTGGCCCAGATCGCGGACTGCAGGGCCGATGCCTCCGAGATGCTGCTGAAGGCGATGCCGGGCTGGCTCAAGCGGGGCCTGGACGCCCATGTGACGGTCGACGGGCGGCGCCGCGCGATGCGGGACCCCGTGGCGTACACAGAACTGCTCTGCGAGATGCACCCGGTGGGCCCGCCGCGGCTCGCCGCGGACCGCATCGCGGCCACCGCGGAACGTACCGGCATCACGCGCTTCGCGCTGCTCGCCGAGGGCTCGGGCGATCTCGCGGCCACCGAGGAGAATGTGCGGCGCCTCGGCACAGAGGTCCTGCCGCTGCTGAGCTGAGCCCCCGATCGTTGCGGCCCGAGCCATACCCGGAGGTGCTGCCGCTCCGACACCAGTTGCACCTCCCGCGGTGTGGAGCGGCAGCAAAAGACTTCAGCAGTCGCGCAGTTCGGGCGACTGATTGAGCAACTGGGCTCGCACGGAAGTAAAGCGGGCGAGCCGCTCATCCACCGAAGAGTCCAGCGGGAACACCGCGACGCGGTGGCAGTTCTGGAATGCCAGACGCACCCCGAAGTGCCGCTGGAGCGCACCGCGAATCGCGTCACTCGCGAGCGCGCGCAGCAGCTGACCACGTGCCTGCTCGTCCGGCGGAGGCGTCTGGTTGTCGGCGAAGTCCCCGCCGTCCACCTTCAGCTGAGCCACCAGAGAACTGATCATCTCCCATGCGAAGGGCAGGGAGGTCCGGACGCAGTCGACGAAGGCATCTTCGTCGACCTCGCCTCGCTCGGCCTGTTCCAACAGCGCCGGTGAGACGTCGAGCGACATGGGTTCTCCTCTCGCGACCCCGGTGAACGGGGTCTTACGGGCAGGGAAGGAGGATGACGGGCGCGACGGCATACGAACGACGCATGACGACTCAGAGTGCACGACCGACGACCTCCTGCTTCCACGGTAAGTGCGCTGTCCGGAGCGCACCAGGAGATTGGGAACACAACCGGCCAATTACGAACGGGGCTTCCGGGGGCGAATCGCGCGCAGCGGTGTGTGTCGAGTAGCGTTGCCGACCATGCGTCTTGTCATCGCCCGCTGCTCCGTCGACTACGCGGGCCGGCTCACCGCCCACCTGCCCTCCGCTCCCCGTCTGATCCTGGTCAAGGCAGACGGGAGCGTCTCCATCCACGCGGACGACAGGGCGTACAAACCACTGAACTGGATGTCTCCTCCCTGCACCCTCAAAGAGGGTGACGGCAGCGTCTGGACGGTCATCAACAAAGCGGGCGAGAAACTGATCATCACGATGGAGGAAATCCTCCACGACTCCTCGCACGAACTGGGCGTGGACCCCGGCCTGATCAAGGACGGCGTGGAGGCGCACCTCCAGGAACTGCTCGCCGACCGCATCGAGACGCTGGGCGAGGGATACAGCCTGATCCGGCGCGAATATCCCACGGCCATCGGCCCGGTGGACATCCTGTGCCGGGACTCCGACGGCGCGACGGTGGCCGTGGAGATCAAGCGGCGCGGTGAGATCGACGGGGTCGAGCAGCTCACGCGCTATCTGGAGCTGCTGAACCGCGACCCCCATCTGGCGCCGGTGAAGGGCCTGTTCGCGGCGCAGGAGATCAAACCGCAGGCGCGGGTGCTGGCGACGGACCGCGGCATCGGGTGTGTGGTGCTGGACTACGACGCGCTGCGGGGCATCGAGGACGACAAGCTCAGGCTGTTCTGAGGACAGTACTGATACGGGCAGGTACGGAGACGGCCCCGGGCGGCAGTGCCGCTCGGGGCCGTACTGCGTTCTCGGGGCCGTCAGATGACGGGCGAGCTGCTTGTGCTCGCGGAGGACTCGGGGGCGCTGCTGGTGGTGATCGGAGCGCTGGCGGAGGTTGATCCTTCGGGCGCGGTCGACGCCGACGGTGACGGGCTGGTCGACGTGGGCGGTGGCGTGGTGGGCGGCGGCGTAGAGGGCGCAGTCGTCGGGGGCTTCGTCGGCGGGGTCGTCGGCGGCTTGGTCCCCGGATTCGTCGGGGGCCTGCCTGACGACGTCGGCTTGCTGCCCGGCTTCGACGAACTCGGCGACGGCTCACCCCCCGGCTTCGACGATTCACTCGCCGACGAGCTGGAGCCCGGCGTCACCACCCCCGTCGGGTCCGCGGGGCCACCCGGGCGGCGGGTCGAGCCGTCGGTCGGCTCGTCCGCGTCCAGGCCGTTGTCCGCGTCGTCCTCATTCGCGGACTGGCCGTTCCTGACCTTGCCGCCGGGCGGGTCCTGCTGGTCCGAGGTCGCCCCGAGCGTCACCACCGTGCCGAGCACCGCGGCCAGCAGCGCGCCCGCGCCCGCGGCGACCAGATTGCGGCGTGCGCCACCGACTATGGAGAGGGGGCCGCGCAGCTTCGCGCCGCCCGCGGGCGACTTCGGCCGCGCCACCAGCGTCGCGGGCTCCTCCGGCCGCTTCGACTTCCCCGAGGCCCCCAGCGGCAGCACGGCCGCCGGTACGCCTCCGGGCGGCGACGCCGACTCCTCGTAGCGCGCGGCCGGCACCTCCTCGCCCGCCGGGGTGCGTCCGCCGAGTACGAGGCCGCCCGCGCGGTCCGCGACGAGCGCCAGCGCCCTGCGTCCCGCGACGGTGCCGCGCTTGTCGGCGAGCGCCCCGCGCATGCCGATCGAGGCCTCCAGCTCGGCGCGCGCACGCTCGAGGCTGCCGGTGCAGAGCGCCAGTACGCCCAACTCATGGTGGAAATACGCCTCTTCGGCCACTTCGCCCGATATCCGGGCCGCTTCGGAGCCGATCCGCAGGGCCCGCTCCCAGGCGCTCCAGTGCAGCCCCGCCGCGAAGGCGGGTGCGGCGCTGCGGGCCAGCAGTACGGCCGCGCTGGGGTGTCCGGCCTCCTGCCCCGGGACCAGCGCGGTCAGCGCGGCGAGGACGGCGTCCGCCTCGGCCACCGCCCGCTCAGGGGTGACGGAGGGGTGTCCGGCCCACCAGGCGTAGTGCTGGGCGGCGGTGTGGGCGTGAGCGGCCGCGTCGTCTGCGTAACCCTTCTCCGTCAGCTGCGCGATCACGCCGGCCGCCAGCCGGTAGCGGGGGCCGACCGGGGAGAGCAGCCCGCAGTTCATCAGCTCGCCGAGCGCGGCGTCCGCGTGCGTGTCACCGACGAGGGCCGGCAGATGCGCCTGGTGCGGGACTTCACCGCCGAGCGCGACGGCGAAGCGCAGGGTGTCGCGGGCGGACTCGCTGAGCCGGGAGGCGAGCAGCGCCGCCGGTGCGGCCCCCTCGCCCAGCGTCGGCAGCGGGACCTCGACACCGTCGACCGCGTCGAAAACGCCGAACCCGTCGGAGTCCTCCGGGTCGGGACGCCGGCTGTCGGCCTGCCGCAGCAGCGCGCCTGCCTGTACGAAGCGCAGCGGCAGGCCCTCGGACTCGAACCAGAGGTCGCCCGCCCAGTTCGCCTCGTCCTCGGTGAGCGGCCGCTCCACGGTGCGCTTCAGCAGTTCCAGCGAGGCGCTGCGGCCGAGGCCCGCGAGGAAGACCTCTTCGAGGTGCGAGTCGGCGGCGGGCGCCGCGATGTCGGGTGTGGCGGCGACCAGGAAGGCGCACTCGGGCGCGGCGTCCAGCAGCTCGCCGAGGGCAGCGCCGCCGAACTCCAGGTCGTCGAGTACGACGATCGCGCCGATGTCCCTCACATGCTCGAGCAGGCCCGCCCTGTCGGGCCGGCGCCGCGGCGCGCTGTGGACGACGGCGAAGAGCTCGTACAGCAGCTCGGTGGGGGTGCGGTGGTAGCCGCTGAGGCGTACGACTCCGTCGGGTGCGAGGTTCGCGCAGTCTTCGGCGACGATGTCGAGCAGGGTGCTGCGCCCGGATCCCGCGGGTCCGGTGAGCCGCACCGAGCGACCGCGGCCCAGCAGCCGTACCAGCCGCTCGCGCTCCTCGTCGCGCTCGAGCAGCGGGAGCCGCGGCGCGGGCGGGCCCGCCGGCACGGGCGGCTGCGCAGCGCGCTGCCGCTCGGTGCGCTCCTCGGCGCTGTACCGGGTCGGCCGCGCGGGCTGTTCTCCCTCATGGCCATCGGCCTGGGAGGGGCCGCCGGGCGGGCAGGGCTCTATCTCGCTGCCGTCGACGGGGTTGACCGTGAGCAGGAAGTCGCCCGTGACGAGCTTGACGGTACGGGCGAGCGCCGGCGCGGACTGTCCGAAGTCGGGCGTGCCGGCGTCGCGTGGGGGCCGGGCCTGTCCCGCGCCCTCGCCGAAACTGTCGTTGTCCATGGTCCAAGCCCCCCTAGGATGCGCTGTGCCTGTCACACGGGTCCGTCAATTCGGCAGGCGACCGAACCCTAGACGTTCGCTCAGTATCTACGAACGGGCGGGGTGCCACCCCGCCCGTGACGTCACAGTCTCGTGAGGATTGCGAGCGTCGTACGGTTCAGACCCGAGGGAGCGATTCGGCCGCGAGGCCGCCTTCGATGGCGAGAATGCGGTGCAGCCGGGTGGCGACGAGCAGTCTCTGCATCTGTGGCGGCACACCGCGCAGCACCAGCCGGCGACCGCACCGGCCGGCCCGCCGGTGCGCACCCATGATGACCCCGAGCCCGGTGGCATCCCAGGAATCGAGGTCGGTCAGGTCGAGCACGAGGTCGCCGACTCCGTCGTCGACTGCCGAGTGCAGGACCGTACGGGCGTCCGCCGCGCTGCGGACGTCGAGGCGGCCCCCGACGACCAGCTCGGCGTGGTCGCCCCTGATGTGCATATGCGCTCCCCGTGAGTGCTTCAGTGCCCTGTGTCTGTCTCTTCTGTCTTGCAACAACTGACTGCCGCGTGGGCGAGGAAGTTGCCGTCTGTAAGCGAACCGATACCGAATTCACCCCAGAGGGTGATACCAAACCGGTCAATGAGGGTCAGTGCTTGTAGAAGCCCTGCCCGCTCTTGCGACCGATGTCACCCGCGTCCACCATCCGGCGCATCAGCTCCGGCGGCGCGAACTTCTCGTCCTGGGACTCGGTGTAGATGTTGCTCGTGGCATGCAGCAGGATGTCCACGCCCGTCAGGTCGGCGGTGGCGAGCGGCCCCATGGCGTGGCCGAAGCCCAGCTTGCAGGCGATGTCGATGTCCTCGGCGGACGCTACGCCCGATTCGTAGAGCTTGGCGGCCTCGACGACCAGCGCCGAAATGAGGCGGGTGGTGACAAAACCGGCGACATCGCGGTTGACGACGATGCAGGTCTTGCCGACGGACTCGGCGAACTCCCGCGTGGTGGCGAGGGTTTCGTCGCTCGTCTTGTAGCCGCGCACCAGCTCGCACAGCTGCATCATCGGGACGGGCGAGAAGAAGTGCGCACCGACGACGCGGTCCGGACGCTCCGTCACCGCCGCGATCTTCGTGATCGGGATGGCGGAGGTGTTGGAGGCGAGGACGGCGTCGTCCCGTACGAGCTTGTCGAGCGTACGGAAGATCTCGTGCTTGACCTCGAGCTTCTCGAAGACCGCCTCGACGACGATGTCCGCGTCGGCGGCGGCGTCCAGGTCGGTGGTGGTGGTGATGCGCGCCAATGCCGCCTCGGCGTCGGCCGCTTCGAGCTTGCCCTTGGAGACGAACTTGTCGTACGAGGCCTTGATGCCGTCCGTGCCGCGGGTCAGCGCCGCGTCGGTGACATCGCGCAGCACGACTTCCCAGCCCGCCTGGGCCGAGACCTGCGCGATACCGGACCCCATGAGTCCGGCCCCGATGACGGCGAGCTTCCTGGCCACTGCGGCACCCCTTAACACCTGTTTACATTTCGGCTCTCCGGCGGAGGTTAGCGCTCGTGAGCGGCCGTGTGGCGGTGAAGAGATGCGCGTCACGTCTCAGATGACGGACATCACACCGGCACGGCCCATCAAGGGTCACATACCGCCTACTTGAGCACCTTCTCCCCACCTCGCGCGCCGATCACCCGCGCTTCCTGATCCGGCCTGATCGACGGACAGAACCTAGGCTGGGTGCATGGTCAATCTGACGCGCATCTATACCCGTACCGGCGACCAGGGCACGACAGCCCTCGGCGACATGAGCCGCACGGCCAAGACCGACCTGCGGATCGCGGCGTACGCCGACGCCAATGAGGCCAATGCCGTCATCGGCACGGCCATCGCCCTCGGGCAGCTCCCGCAGGAGGTCGTGAAGGTCCTCGTCCGCGTCCAGAACGACCTGTTCGACGTGGGCGCGGACCTCGCCACCCCGGTCGTCGAGAACCCGGAGTATCCGCCGCTGCGGGTCGAGCAGTTCTACATCGACAAGCTGGAGGCGGACTGTGACCGCTTCAACGAGGAGCTGGAGAAGCTCCGCAGCTTCATCCTGCCCGGCGGTACACCGGGCGCGGCGCTGCTGCATCAGTCCTGCACGGTCGTACGGCGCGCGGAGCGCTCGACGTGGGCGGCGCTCGAGGTGCACGGGGAGATCATGAATCCGCTCACCGCGACGTATCTCAACCGCCTCTCCGACCTCCTGTTCATCCTGGCCCGTACGGCCAACAAGGAGGTCGGAGACGTGCTCTGGGTGCCGGGCGGCGAGCGCTAACGCTCAGTGCGCACGGGCTCGCGCTTGGACTTCGGGGCCTGCTTCGGGAAGAGCGTGTAGCTCCCCGCGATGATCACGTTGATTCCGATGACGAAGAGCATCGTCTCCTGCCAGCTGCGCAGCGAGCCGATGTCGCCGTCGCCGCCGACGTACCAGATCGCGGCCTGGAGCAGGCCCATGGCGATCACCGCAGCGGTGATCCACCGGATGGCCGTCTTCCACTCGTGGACCGTGCGGGCCGCGCCGTATTTCGGCGGCTTGACGGGCCGCGGGCCGCCCGCGAAGCGGTGCGCGAACTTCGCGTCGACCCATTTGATCGTTCGGTGTCCCAGCGCCACGGTGAAGCCGATGTAGACGGCGGCGAGCCCGTGCTTCCAGTCCGGCTCTGCGCCGTTCTTGAGGTCGATCGCCGTCACGGCCAGCAGGATGACCTCCAGCAGCGGCTCGCAGAGCAGGACGGCCACCCCGAGACGCGGCATCTTCGCCAGGTAGCGCAAGGCCAGTCCAGCGGCCAGCAGCACCCAGAAGCCGACCTCGCAGATCACGATCAGCGTGACGATCACAGCACTCTCCCTTCGTTCTGGATTCCAGCCTCCCGTCCGCCCGGCCGCCGATCGTCGTCGCCAGTGACGAAGTGGCACTGCATCCTTCGATGTAGCCGGATGTGGCGGGCCTTCACCCTGGACGTGGAGGCCCGCGCGCCGCCCGCCCTGTTTGATGGGTCTGTGACCGCCTTCCCCCGCCCGTACCGCGACGACGTGCTCATCGCCGTGGCCGGATTTCTCGGAGGCCTGCTGCTGTGGTCGCTGGGTCTGGACACCCATAGCGACCAGGGCTTCGAACCGCGCTCGCTCGCACTGGTGCCGCTGGCCGTGATGAGCGGGGCGGAGCTGCTGCGCCGGACGATGCCGAACACCTCGCTGGCGATCGGCTGCCTGACGATGCTGGCCGACCAGTTCACCGTCGGGAATGTCGCCACCATCGCGATGTTCACGGATCTGATCTACGCGGCCGTTCTGTACGGCACACCCGCGGCCGCACGCCGTATCCCCGCCGTGTCCATGGTGGCCACCGCCGCCGTCACGGTCACCGCACTCGTCATCTACCAGGATGCGCAGGCCATTCTGCCCGGCCTCCTCTTCGCCGTACTGACGGTGGTCCCGGCCTGGACCGGCGTGAGCGTACGCACCCATCGCGACGCCGCCGAAGCCGCCCAGCTGCGCGCCGAGCAGACCGCGCTGCTCGCCGAGATCGACCGCACCCAGGCGGTTACCGCCGAGCGCGCCCGGATGGCCCGAGAGCTGCACGACCTGGTCGCGGGACACCTCTCGGCGATCGCGATCCACTCCACGGCCGCGCTCTCCCTCGACGACTCGAAGACCTCCCGCGAGGCGCTCGGCGTCATCCGCGAGAACAGCGTCGACGGGCTCGCCGAGATGCGCCGGCTGATCGGGCTGCTGCGGGACAGCGGTGGCGACGCGGAGCCCGCGGCCGCGCCGACACTCGCCGGTGTCGACGCGCTCCTCGATCACTCGCGGACGAACGGCGCCTCCAGCGGCCTGGAGTGCACGCTCGACGACACCCGCGAGGCGAGCCTGGCGCTGCCCGCGCCGGTCGAGCTCGCTGCGTACCGCATCATCCAGGAGTCGCTGACCAACGCCCTCAAGCACGCGTCGCCCGGCCGGATCACGGTGGCCCTGGCGCAGGACGAGCGGACGCTGACGGTACGGATCACCAGCCCGTACGGCGACCGGCCCGGGCCGCGCGCCCCTGGCTCGGGGGCCGGTCTGGTCGGCATGCGCGAGCGTGTGGCGCTGCTGGACGGGCAGTTCGAGTCGGGACCGGTGACCGATGGCGACGGCCGCAAGGTCTGGCAGGTACGGGCGGAGCTCCCCGTCGAGGAAGGGAACGGGAAGCCATGACGATCCGGGTACTGGTCGCGGAGGACCAGAGCGCCGTACGCGCCGGTCTGGTCCTCATCCTGGGCAGCGCGCCGGACATCGAGGTGGCCGGCGAGGCGGCGGACGGCGAGGAAGCCGTGCGGCTGGCCCGAGAACTGCGCCCGGACCTGGTGCTGATGGATGTTCAGATGCCGCGGCTCGACGGGGTGTCGGCGACCCGGCAGGTCGTCGCCGAACAGCTCGCCGACGTACTCGTACTGACCACGTTCGATCTGGACGAGTACGTCTTCGGGGCGCTGCGAGCGGGGGCCGCGGGCTTCCTGCTGAAGAACACCGACGCCAAGGATCTGCTGGAGGCGGTGCGCACGGTGGCGCGCGGCGAGGGGCTGATCGCGCCTGCCGTGACCCGTCGGCTGATCGCGGAGTTCGCTGCGCCGACTTCCCCGCGGTCCCCGGACGCGCCCGACTCCGCGATCCTCGATGTGCTGACCCGGCGCGAGCGCGAGGTGCTGTCGTGTCTCGGCAAGGGCATGTCGAACGCCGAGATCGCGGGACACCTCGACATGGCGGAGGCGACGGTGAAGACCCATGTGAGCAGGCTGCTGGGCAAGCTGGAGATGCGCAGCCGGGTCCAAGCGGCGGTTCTGGCACAGGAGTTGGGCATCTAGCTCCCCTCCCCTTCCTCACCCCTCACACCTTTGGTCTGGACCTATTGACGATTGGTCCAGACCTTCCTAGTCTCACCGCAAACACACGCTGCGGTGAGCCACGCAGGGTGCGCAGTGCACGGACCACCCCGATCGTCCGGACCTCCTCGAGGAGCACCCGTGAACACGCAACCCCCACTGCACAGCACCAGATTCAGACTCAGATCCAGAGCCGTCGCGGGACTGACCGCGCTGCTCCTCCCCCTGGCCGCCATGGTCGGCCTCGCCTCCCCCGCCGAGGCCGCTCCCTCGGCGACCGCCACCTACACCAAGGTCTCCGACTGGGGCACCGGCTTCGAAGGCAAGTGGACGGTGAAGAACACCGGCACCACATCGCTCAGTTCCTGGACCGTCGAGTGGGACTTCCCCTCGGGCACCGCGGTCACCTCCGCCTGGGACGCGGACGTCACCAGCTCCGGCACCCACTGGACCGCCAAGAACAAGTCGTACAACGGCACTCTCGCCGCGGGTGCATCCGTCTCCTTCGGCTTCAACGGCACCGGCTCCGGCGCCCCCTCCGGCTGCAAGCTCAACGGCGCCTCCTGCGACGGCGGCAGCGTCCCCGGCGACAACCCGCCGTCCGCCCCCGGCACCCCGAGCGCGTCCGACATCACCAACACCTCGGTGAAGCTGACCTGGACCGCCGCCACCGACGACAAGGGCATCAAGAACTACGACGTACTGCGCGACGGCGCCAAGATCGCGACGGTGACCGGCACGACGTACACGAACACCGGGCTGACCGCCGGTACCGACTACTCGTACACCGTCCAGGCCCGTGACACCGCCGACCAGACAGGACCGGTCAGCGGCGCCCGCGCGGTGCGCACCACCGGCGGCACCAACCCCGACCCGGGCAGCAAGGTCAAGCTCGGCTACTTCACCGAGTGGGGCGTCTACGACCGCAACTACCACGTCAAGAATCTGGTCACCAGCGGCTCCGCCTCGAAGATCACGCACATCAACTACGCCTTCGGCAACGTCCAAGGCGGTAAGTGCACAGTCGGCGAGGCATTCCCGGCGTACGAGAAGTCGTACACCGCCGACCAGAGCGTCGACGGCGTCGCCGACACCTGGGACCAGCCGCTGCGCGGAAACTTCAACCAGCTGAAGAAGCTCAAGGCGCAGTACCCGAACATCAAGGTGCTGTGGTCGTTCGGCGGCTGGACCTGGTCCGGCGGCTTCGGCCAGGCCGCGGCGAACCCGACGGCCTTCGCCCAGTCCTGCTACGACCTGGTCAACGACCCACGCTGGGCCGGGCTCTTCGACGGCATCGACCTGGACTGGGAGTACCCGAACGCCTGCGGTCTGTCCTGCGACACCAGCGGCGCCGCGTCCTTCAAGAACATGATGCAGGCGATGCGTGCCAAGTTCGGCAGCAAGCTCGTCACCGCGGCCATCACCGCGGACGCGTCCTCCGGCGGCAAGATCGACGCGGCCGACTACGCCGGCGCCGCCCAGTACGTCGACTTCTACAACGTGATGACGTACGACTTCTTCGGCGCCTGGGCCGCACAGGGCCCGACCGCCCCGCACTCCCCTCTCACCTCGTACTCCGGCATCCCGCAGCAGGGCTTCAACTCCGACGCGGCGATCCAGAAGCTCAAGGGCAAGGGGATCGCGGGCAGCAAGCTGAACCTGGGCATCGGCTTCTACGGCCGCGGCTGGACCGGCGTCACTCAGGCGGCGCCCGGCGGCTCGGCCACCGGACCGGCCCCCGGAAAGTACGAGCAGGGCATCGACGACTACAAGGAGCTCAAGACGAAGTGCCCCGCCACCGGCACCGTCGCCGGGACCGCCTACGCACACTGCGGCACCCAGTGGTGGAGCTATGACACCCCGGCCACCATCAGCGGGAAGATGAACTACGTGAAGAGCCAGGGCCTCAAGGGCGCGTTCTTCTGGGAGTTCAGCGGCGACACCAGCAACGGCGAACTGGCGAACGCGATCAGCAGCGGTCTGCAGTAGCCGTACGAACGGCGAAGCCCGGGAGAGCCTGACTCCCGGGCTTCGCTGTGCGTCTTGCGTCTAGGCGACATTGACTCTCTGGCCGGGCGGCGCCGCCTCCAGCCAGGCGAGGAAACCGGTCAGCGCGTCCTCGCTCATCGCCAGCTCCAGCCGCGTCCCCCGATGCAGACAGCCGAGCACCACCGCGTCGGAGAGCAGCGCCAGCTCCTCCTCGCCCTCGGGAGTGCGGCGCGCGATGACCTCGATCGCCGAGCGCTCCAGGACACGCCGCGGGCGGGGGGCGTACGAGAAGACCCGGAACCACATGATCCGGTCACCGCTGTAGCGGGCTACGCCATACACCCAGCCCTTGCCGGAGAGGTCGGTCTCCTCCGGGACATTCCAGCGCAGACTGCAGTCGAAGGTGCCGCCCGAGCGCTGGATCAGCCGCCGTCGCAGTCCGAAGACAAACAGCCCGACCGCAACCAGTGTGACAACAACCAGGCCGCTCACAAGCAGAGCGAGGAACATCTCCACCGACCTCCTCGCATCGTTTTCGTCCTAGTCGCACACGCAATCCCACGTGCACCTGCATTGCCTCAGCCGCGGCACGGTCTGGAGAAATCCAGCCCGGGCCGCGGCTGAGACTGAGTCTGTCCGGGGAGCGACCCCCAGACCCCCGAAGGGAATGTCAGCGGGGTGCTCAGTGCACCGCCACCGCACGCAGCCGGACATCGGCGCGCCGCTCGGCGGCGTCGTCGTCGTCCGACTTGGCGCGCTCCAGCGCACGCTCCGCGCGCTGGGCATCGATCTCGTCCGCCAGCTCGGCGATCTCCGCCAGCAGGGACAGCTTGTTGTCGGCGAACGAGATGAAACCGCCGTGCACAGCGGCGACGACGGTCCCGCCCTCGCTCGTACGGATGGTCACCGGGCCCGACTCCAGCACACCGAGCAGCGGCTGGTGACCGGGCATGACGCCGATGTCGCCGGACGTGGTGCGCGCGACGACCAGGGTGGCCTCGCCGGACCAGACACTGCGGTCCGCGGCGACCAGCTCGACATGCAGCTCAGCAGCCAAGGGTGGCTCCTCGGGTCACCACCCGGCACAACTGCCGGGTGTTGGGTCAATTCTAGTAGGCGTACGAAGGGGGGCAGGACGCACCCGCCCCCCTTCACGAGTCAGCAGACTCAGGAGACGCCGAGCTCCTTGGCGTTGGCCTTGAGGTCCTCAATGCCACCGCACATGAAGAACGCCTGCTCGGGGAAGTGGTCGTACTCACCGTCGCAGATCGAGTTGAACGCGGCGATCGACTCCTCGAGCGGCACGTCCGAACCGTCCACGCCGGTGAACTGCTTGGCGACGTGGGTGTTCTGCGACAGGAAGCGCTCGACGCGACGGGCACGGTGGACAACAAGCTTGTCCTCCTCGCCCAGCTCGTCGATACCGAGAATCGCGATGATGTCCTGGAGGTCCTTGTACTTCTGCAGGATTCCCTTGACGCGCGTGGCGGCGTCGTAGTGGTCCTGCGCGATGTAGCGCGGGTCCAGAATCCGGGACGTGGAGTCCAGCGGGTCCACGGCCGGGTAGATGCCCTTCTCGGAGATCGGACGGGACAGAACCGTCGTCGCGTCGAGGTGGGCGAAGGTGGTGGCCGGGGCCGGGTCGGTCAGGTCGTCCGCGGGGACGTAGATCGCCTGCATCGAGGTGATCGAGTGACCACGCGTCGAGGTGATGCGCTCCTGCAGGATGCCCATCTCGTCGGCCAGGTTCGGCTGGTAACCCACCGCGGACGGCATACGGCCGAGCAGGGTGGACACCTCGGAGCCGGCCTGGGTGAACCGGAAGATGTTGTCGATGAAGAGCAGCACGTCCTGCTTCTGCACATCGCGGAAGTACTCCGCCATGGTCAGAGCGGACAGGGCGACGCGCAGACGGGTGCCCGGGGGCTCGTCCATCTGACCGAAGACAAGCGCCGTCTTGTCGATGACGCCGGACTCGGTCATCTCCTCGATGAGGTCGTTGCCCTCACGGGTACGCTCACCGACGCCCGCGAACACCGACACACCCTCGTGCAGGTTGGCGACGCGGTAGATCATTTCCTGGATCAGAACGGTCTTGCCGACACCGGCACCACCGAACAGACCGATCTTTCCACCCTTGACGTACGGGGTGAGAAGGTCGATGACCTTGACGCCGGTCTCGAACATCTCGGTCTTGGACTCGAGCTGGTCGAAGGCCGGGGCCTTGCGGTGGATCGGCCAGCGCTCGGTCACCTCGGCGTCGGCCCCGGAGGCGTTCAGCACCTCACCGAGCGTGTTGAACACCTTGCCCTTGGTGACATCCCCGACCGGAACGGTGATGCCGTTGCCGGTGTCGGTCACCGTGGCCTGGCGGACCAGACCGTCGGTGGGCTGCATCGAGATCGCACGGACCAGGCCTTCACCCAGGTGCTGGGCGACTTCGAGGGTCAGCATCTTGAGCTTGCCGTCCTCGGCCGGGTCAGCGACCTGGACCGTCAGCGCGTTGTAGATCTCCGGCATCGCGTCGACGGGGAACTCCACGTCGACGACCGGGCCGATCACCCGGGCGACGCGGCCCGTGGCGGCGGCCGTCTCAACTGTCGTCGTCATTACTTGTCACTCCCCGCGGTCGCGTCGGCCAGGGCGCTGGCGCCACCGACGATCTCGCTGATTTCCTGGGTGATTTCGGCCTGGCGGGCCGCGTTGGCAAGCCGGGAGAGGCTCTTGATGAGGTCCCCGGCGTTGTCGGTCGCCGACTTCATCGCGCGGCGGGTGGCAGCGTGCTTGGAAGCAGCGGCCTGGAGCAGCGCGTTGTAGATCCGGCTCTCGACGTAGCGCGGCAGCAGGGCGTCGAGGACGTCCTCCGCCGACGGCTCGAAGTCGAACAGCGGAAGGATCTCGCCCTTGGTGCCGGACTCTTCCGCGGCCTTCTCGAGGCTGAGCGGCAGCAGCCGGTTCTGCACCGGCGTCTGCGTCAGCATCGAGACGAACTCGGTGAAGACGATGTGGAGCTCGTCCACGCCGCCCTCGGCCGTGTCCTGCTGGACGGCCGCGATCAGCGGTCCTGCGACCTTCTTGGCGTCGGCGTAGGTCGGGTTGTCGGTGAAGCCGGTCCACGACTCCGTGACCTTGCGCTCACGGAAGCCGTAGTACGAGACACCCTTGCGGCCGACGATGTACGTGTCGACCTCCTTGCCCTCGCCGCGGAGCCGCTCGGTGAGCTGCTCCGCCGCCTTGATGGCGTTGGCGGAGTAGCCGCCGGCCAGACCGCGGTCGCTCGTGATGAGCAGGATCGCGGCGCGGACCGGAGCGTCCACCTCGGTGGTGAGGGGGTGCTTGGTGTTCGACCCCGTCGCCACCGCGGTCACCGCGCGGGTGAGCTCGGTCGCGTACGGAGTGGAGGCCGCCACCTGGCGCTGCGCCTTGACGATGCGCGAGGCGGCGATCATCTCCATCGCCTTGGTGATCTTCTTGGTCGCGGTGACGGATTTGATGCGACGCTTGTAGACCCGGAGCTGGGCTCCCATGAGTCAGGTCCCTTCCGTCGTCACTTGGCCGTGCTGACCGGCGCGTCTTCGCCCAGAAGCTTGCCGTCCGAGGTCTCGAACTGACGCTTGAAGGCGGTGATCGCGTCCGCGACGGACTGCAGCGTGTCGTCCGACATCTTGCCGCCCTCGGCGATGCTGGTCAGCAGCTCCTTGCGCTCACGGCGCAGGTGCTCGAGCAGCTCGGTCTCGAAGCGACGGATGTCCTGGACCGGGACGTCGTCCATCTTGCCGGTGGTACCGGCCCAGACGGAGACGACCTGCTCCTCGATGGGCATGGGCTGGTACTGAGCCTGCTTGAGCAGCTCGACCATGCGCTTGCCGCGCTCCATCTGCGCCTTGGAGGCCGCGTCCAGGTCGGAACCGAAGGCGGCGAACGCCTCCAGCTCGCGGTACTGGGCGAGGTCCACACGAAGCCGGCCGGAGACCTGCTTCATGGCCTTGTGCTGGGCGGAGCCACCGACACGGGAGACCGAGATACCGACGTTCAGGGCCGGACGCTGGCCGGCGTTGAACAGGTCGGACTCCAGGAAGCACTGGCCGTCGGTGATGGAGATGACGTTGGTCGGGATGAACGCCGACACGTCGTTCGCCTTGGTCTCGACGATCGGGAGGCCCGTCATCGAACCGGCGCCCATCTCGTCCGACAGCTTCGCGCAGCGCTCCAGCAGACGCGAGTGCAGGTAGAAGACGTCACCGGGGTACGCCTCGCGGCCCGGCGGACGGCGCAGCAGCAGGGAAACGGCGCGGTAGGCGTCGGCCTGCTTCGAGAGGTCGTCGAAGATGATCAGGACGTGCTTGCCCTGGTACATCCAGTGCTGGCCGATGGCCGAGCCGGTGTACGGCGCCAGGTACTTGAAGCCGGCCGGGTCGGACGCCGGGGCGGCGACGATCGTCGTGTACTCGAGGGCGCCGGCCTCCTCCAGTGCACCGCGCACGGACGCGATGGTGGAGCCCTTCTGGCCGATGGCGACGTAGATGCAGCGGACCTGCTTCTTCGGGTCGCCCGAGCGCCAGTTGTCGCGCTGGTTGATGATCGTGTCGACGGCCAGAGCGGTCTTGCCGGTCTGACGGTCACCAATGATCAGCTGACGCTGGCCGCGGCCGATCGGCACCATGGCGTCGACGGCCTTGTAGCCGGTCTGCATCGGCTCGTGCACCGACTTACGGACCATGACGCCCGGTGCCTGCAGCTCGAGGGCGCGGCGGCTGTCGGTCGCGATCTCGCCGAGGCCGTCGATCGGGTTGCCGAGCGGGTCGACAACGCGGCCGAGGTAGCCCTCGCCGACGCCGACGGAGAGAACCTCACCGGTGCGCTGCACCGGCTGTCCCTCCTCGATACCGCTGAACTCACCGAGGACGACGCAACCAATCTCGCGCTCCTCGAGGTTGAGGGCAAGACCGAGGGTGCCGTCCTCGAACTTCAGCAGCTCGTTCGCCATGGCCGAGGGAAGACCCTCGACCTTCGCGATGCCGTCGCCGGCAACGCTGACCGTACCGACCTCCTCGCGCGAGGCCGCGTCCGGCTGGTACGACTGGACAAAGTTCTCCAGCGCGTCCCGGATCTCCTCCGGCCGGATCGTGAGCTCCGCCATCTGGGTTCCCTGCTCTCCTTGTTGGGCCCGAAGTTTCTTAAGGGGTCTGGGGGCCGACCCCCAGGAATCTTCTGCAATCTCTGCACGGCCCAACCGGGCCGCTCGTACTGCTGTGTTCAGTTGGTGGCTGGTCAGCCGGCGATGCGACGAGTCGCCTCGTCGAGACGGTCCGCGATGGTGCCGTTGATCATCTCGTCGCCGACGCGCACCGAGATCCCGCCGAGGACCTCAGGGTCCACGTCGAGGTTGAGGTGCATCTCACGGCCGTAGATCCGCGCGAGGCTCGCGCCGAGGCGCTGCTTCTGCTGATCGGTCAGCGGCACCGCCGAGGTGACGACCGCGACCATCCGGTCCCGGCGCGCCGCGGCGAGCTTGGACAGGGACTCGAGTCCCGCTTCCAGGCTACGTCCCCGGGGCTGGGTAACAAGACGGACAACCAGCCGCTCGGTGACCGGGTTGGCCTTCCCGCCGAGCAGGCTGCGCAGCAGCTCGCCCTTGGCGGACGCCGGAGCCGACTTGTCGGTCAGCGCGGACCGCAGCTCGTGGCTGGAGTCGATGATCCGGCCGAACCGGAACAGCTCGTCCTCGACGTCGTCGAGCGCGTCGGCCCGCTGGGCCGCGGTGAGGTCGGCGGTGGCCGCCAGCTCCTCGATCGAGTCGACCAGGTCGCGCGACTGCGACCAGCGGGAACGCACCATGCCGGAGATCAGGTCGACGGTCTCGCCGCCCACCTGACCGGCCAGCAGGCGTCCCACCAGCTCGGCCTTGGCCTCACCGGCCTGCGCCGGGTCGGTCAGGACCCGACGCAGCGACACCTCACGGTGGAGCAGCGTGGTGACGGCGGCGAGCTCCTCGGCGAGCTTGGCGACGTCGACCGACGTGTTGTCGGTCAGCGCGTCAAGGGACTCGCGTGCGGCAGCCAGCGCCTCGCGGCTCGCTCCGTTCATCGCGTGGCCTCGGCCTTCGAAGCGCTGTCCTCGAGTTCATCGAGGAAGCGGTCGATGGTGCGGCTCTGCCGGGCGTGGTCCTCGATGGACTCACCGACGAGCTTGCCGGCCAGGTCGACGGCGAGCTTGCCCACGTCCTGACGCAGCGCCGCAGCCGCTGCCTTGCGGTCGGCCTCGATCTGGGCGTGGCCGGCCGCGATGATCTCCTCACGCTGCCGCTGGCCTTCCGCCTTCATCTCCTGGATGATCGCGGTGCCCTGCTCGGTCGCCTCCTGGCGCATCCGGGCGGCCTCGTGGCGGGCCTCGGCGAGCTGAGCCTTGTACTGCTCGAGCACGCTCTCGGCCTCGATCTTGGCCGCATCGGCCTTCTCGATGCCACCCTCGATGGCCTCGCGGCGCTCTTCCAGAACCTTGTTGATGTTCGGGAGGAGCTTCTTGGCGAGGAAGCCGAAGACGATGGCGAAGGCGATCAGGCCGATGACGAGCTCGTCGAGATGCGGGATGAGAGGAGGCTGGGGCTCCTCCGCCGCCGCAAGGAACAGAGCGTTCACATCAGTGCCTTCCGTGAAAATGATCGGGCTGTCGTCGATACCGGATTAGTAGACGAAGCCCATGACGATGCCGATGAGGGCGAGCGCCTCACAGAAGGCGAAACCCATGATCTGGTTGGTACGGATCAGACCGGCCGCCTCAGGCTGACGGGCCAGGGCCTGGGTGCCGTTACCGAAGATGATGCCGACGCCGACGCCGGGGCCGATCGCAGCGAGGCCGTAACCGATCGAGGCAACGTTACCTTCGACAGCGGCGAGGGTCTGGAGAGCGGACATGCCGGTTCTTCCTTCTCTTTCAAGGACCCGGTGGGGGTTGGCCACCGGAGGACTGGTTGTAGCGAGCGGGTGGGGCTTGCTCAGTGGTGCTCGGCGAGCGCGCCCTGGATGTAGCTGCAGGCCAGGAGGACGAAGACGTACGCCTGGACAGCCTGGATGAAGAGTTCGAAGCCGGTCATCACGACGGCCATCACGAAGGACGTGCCGGCGTAGACGAGGCCGATGCCGTTCGCCAGGTACCAGGTCGCGATCGCGAACATCGCGATCAGCAGGTGACCCGCGAACATGTTCGCGAAGAGCCGGACCGCGTGGGTGAAGGGCCGGATGATCATGTTCGAGAAGAACTCGAGTACGACGACCAGCGGGAGGATGGCACCGAGCGACTTGTCGTAGCCGGTGATGTTCTTCCAGCCGCCGACGAAACCGTGCTTCTTGAAGGTGAGGCTGACCCACACGACGTAGACGATCAGGGCGAGCGCCGCGGGGAACGCGATGAGCGAAGTCACCGGGAACTGGGCGAGCGGAATGATCGACCAGAGGTTCAGCATCCACACGAAGAAGAACAGTGAGACCATCAGCGGGACGTACTTCTCGCCGTCCTTCTTGCCGATGATTTCGTAGACGATTCCGCGCCGTACGAACTCGTACCCGGCCTCACCGACCATCTGGAGCTTGCCCGGCACCAGCTTCGGCTTGTGGAAGGCGGCCCAGAAGAATCCGACGACCACGGCCGAGCCCAGGAACGCGAGCAGCATCGGCTTGGTGAATTCGAAGCCGGCCACCTTGAACATGGGCTCGTACATGAACGTGTGCAGGCCCGGAGCTGGGAATCCGCATCCGGTGAAGATGTGGCAGCTCGCGTCAAAGGCAAGCGTTTGGTCAGCACTCACCGCGGGCTCCTTCAGCGTGGCGCATAGGTACGGCAACCTCGTTGTGTCGGCGCGGCGCGCAGCCGCGGTTCGGCACTGGACTGGTGGTCTTACGGATGTGGGGGCGGCGGTTCGGCGTCGAGCCTCGCGCTGGGACAGGCGTCAGCTCGGATGCCCGCGCCCGCAGTGCCGCAGTTGGCTTCGGACGATAGCAGGATCCCGAACTGGCTTTTATCCCGGCCCTACCCGTCATGACGACGACCCCGTCTTCTCGGGCTTTTCGGCCTTCGAGGACTCGGGGTCGACGTAGAGGATCTTTGCCTTCAGGTAGGCACGGGCCTGTGCGGATACCCAGACGACGGTCACCGCGACGATGGTGATGGCGAAGACCTTGGGGTTGAACAGGGTGGTGTCCTTGAACACCGCCATGAAGATGAAGAGCAGCAGCAACTGCGCGGTATAGAGCATCAGCCCCATGGCCTGGAACAGCTGCGGAAGCGATTTGGCCGTCCGCTGGAGCACGACCATCCCGATCCCCATGAAGAGGATGACCACCAGGGTGCCGACGGCCGCCCCGAGCGCTCCCTTTCCACCGGCGACGCCCGCACTGATCGCAACGGCGACAGCGCCGGCGACAGCGGTGGGTACGGCGGTGTACAGGAGAGTCCGGACGTCGTTGGACGGCATGGCGGCAGCTCCGCTTGCTGGTGGGGGCAGTGGTGTCGTCATGGACGAGCGTAATCCCGGTCCGAGTTGTGCCTCGGGGCCAAGGGACCGTCGCACTACGGTCCTTCGGCGCTGTCTCCGGGTCTCGTGAACCGTATCACAAACTATTTGAATAGGTCTTTACCCAGAGAGTGTGCCAACCGTCACACATGAGAGTTACCGCGCGCGTGTGTGCAGGACAAGCCGTCGGTATGTCTGCTATTAGGCGGCCATATGGTGACTCGTCAGCCGCGCGTCCCGGCCTTCCTTCGGTCCGGGAACCGCGAACGGGGGCCGATGGCGGTCGCCCCGTTGACGCCCGCCGGGACCGGAGTGAGCTCCTCGGGGACCTCTTCGGCCTGCTCCCCCACTGTGTACGAGAGCGGAGGCACCGTCTGTGGCAGCGTCTTGCGGCGTCGGTAGCGCGGCGGCACGAAGGCCTCCGCCCAGCGCGGGGCGCGCGGGGTGAAGCGCGGCAGCAGCAGAAGCACGAGGCCCACCGCGCTCAGCGCGACGATGAGCATCACGATCCACATCGACGCCGAATGCACGGAGTACGCGACGACGCCGAAGGCGATCAGCGCCGACCAGAAGTACATGATCAGGACTGCGCGGCTGTGCGAGTGTCCGATCTCCAGGAGCCGGTGGTGGAGATGGCCGCGGTCGGCGGCGAACGGCGACTGCCCGTTCCAGGTACGGCGCACGATCGCGAGCACCAGGTCGGCGACCGGGATCGCGATGATGGTCAGCGGCAGCAGCAGCGGGATGAAGACCGGCAGCGCCGCGTGCGTGGCCTGGCGGGTGCTGCCCTCGAAGATCTTCAGGGCGTCCGGGTCCACCTGGCCGGTCACCGAGATCGCCGCCGCCGCGAGCACCAGGCCGATCAGCATCGAGCCAGAATCGCCCATGAAGATCCGGGCGGGGTGCATGTTGTGCGGCAGGAAGCCCAGGCACATGCCCATCAGGATCGCGGTGAAAAGGGTCGCAGGGGCGGCCGCCTCGATCATGTACCCGAACCAGATCCGGTACGAGTAGAGGAAGAAGGCCGCGGCGGCGATGCAGACCATGCCGGCGGCGAGGCCGTCCAGGCCGTCCACGAAGTTCACCGCGTTGATGGTGATGACGACGAGCGCGACTGTCAGCAGGGTGCCCTGCCATGAGGTCAGCGAGACCGTGCCGACGCCGGGGACGGGGATCCACAGGATCGTCAGACCTTGCATCACCATCACACCCGCGGCGATCATCTGGCCGCCGAGCTTGATCAGGGCGTCGATCTCGAACTTGTCGTCCAGGACGCCGATGATCCAGATCAGGGCGGCGCCGGAGAGCAGGGCACGCGGTTCGTTCGACAGCTCGAAGACGCTGTTCAGATTCTGCAGATGATCGGCGACCAGAAGTCCCGCGCACAGCCCGAAGAACATGGCAATGCCGCCGAGTCGCGGTGTCGGCTCTCGGTGTACATCGCGGGCGCGGATCTCCGGCATCGCTCCGGTCGCGATGGCGAACTTCCGCACCGGACCGGTCAGCAGATAGGTCACCGCAGCCGTGACACAGAGCGTAAGCAGGTAATCACGCACGGGCTGCCCCACAGGAATCGCTGGCCATCTCAGCCCCACACCCTAGCTCTGGTAGCCACATGCTTGAGGACATTCGGGTGGCGGCGATGGTTGCAGGAGTTCGCGGCTACCTCGGATAAGGGGGAAATCTACCGGCCAGCGCGCGTACTTCTGTACGTACCTTCAGCGACTCCTCCCCCTCTTCACGCATCGCCGCCGTGAACAGCGCGGCGATCCGTCTCATCTCGGCCTCGCCCATGCCCTGCGTGGTGATGGCCGCGGTGCCAAGACGGATGCCGCGGCCGTCGCCGTACGGCAGGGCGCAGGTGTCGAGGACCAGTCCGGCCGCGGCGAGACGGCCGCGGGCCGCCCTGCCGTCCACGCCGAGCGGGGTCGGATCCGCGCTGATCAGATGGGTGTCGGTGCCGCCGGTCAGCACGGCGAAGCCTTCGGCCTCGAGCTCGTCGGCGAGCACCCGGGCATTGGCGACCACCTGATGGGCGTATGCCGTGAACGCGGGGGTCGCCGCCTCGCCGAAGGCGACGGCCTTGGCGGCGATCGTGTGCATCTGGGCGCCGCCCTGAGTGAACGGAAAGACCGCCCGGTCGATGCGCTCGGCCAGCTCCGCCCCGCAAAGGATCATCCCGCCGCGCGGCCCGCGCAGCACCTTGTGTGTGGTGGCGCACACCACATCGGCGTACGGCACGGGACTGGGGGCCGCACCGCCCGCGATCAGGCCCATCGGGTGGGCGGCATCCGCGATGAGATACGCGCCGACGTCGTCCGCGATCTCGCGGAAGGTGGCGTAGTCGGGGTGGCGGGGGTAGGAGATCGAGCCGCAGACGATGGCTTTGGGCCGGTGATGCCGGGCGAGGGTGCTCACCTGGTCGTAGTCGATGAGGCCGGACTCCGCCTCGACGCCGTATCCGACGAAGTCGAACCAGCGGCCGGAGAAGTTGGCGGGCGAGCCGTGGGTGAGATGACCGCCGTACGTCAGGCCCATGGCGAGCACGGTGTCACCGGGCTTGAGCAGCGCAGCGTATGCCGCGAGGACGGCGGAGGAGCCGGAGTGCGACTGCACGTTGGCGTGGTCGGCGCCGAACAGGGCGGTGGCGCGCTCGACGGCGATCCGCTCTGCGGCGTCGACGAGCTCACAGCCGCCGTGGTGCCGGGCACCGGGATAGCCCTCGGCGTACTTGTTGGCGAGCGGGGAGCCGAGGGCGGCGAGGACTGCGGGTGAGGTGAAGTTCTCGGCGGCGATGAGCTGAAGGCTGTCGCTCTGCCGTCCCAACTCCCCCAGGATCACTTCGGCGATCTCGGGGTCCTGGCGGCGCAGGGTGTCGAAGTCCGCGTATGCCGCGGGGGCGGCGGCGGTAGGTGCAGTGCTGACCGGCATGGTGGGCTCCGGGCCTCGCGCGTGGGGTTGCGGCCCCTCCAATGTAGGCCGGGGTCCGGCGGCCTGCCCGGTGTCCGGGGGATCTTTCTTTCCCCAACCCCGCCCCTTCCCGTAACTGTGGGCTTCGCCCCCAGACCCCCGTTCGCCCTTCGGGCGTTGCCCTCAATCGCCGGACGGTCTCCATTGGAGCCCCTGGGGGTCCCCCCGGACGAAGTCTGGGGGAGATTGAGGAGCGGTCCCGGACGCGAAATCCAGCCCCTCCGGCGTTTGCGGAGCGGGGCGCGGGGCGGAGCCCCGGTCAGGGCCGAATGTTCAGCCTCGCCGGCCTTTGAGGCGGGGGGTCCGGGGCGGAGCCCCAGTTACGGGAAGGGGCGGGGTGGGGGCAAGCCCCCGCAGGGGGCTCAGCGGCGGGCCGGGACTCCCGTCAGCGCCGTCACCACAGGATCCAGCGCCTGGTTGATCTCGTCCCCGATCGATCGGAAGAACGTGATCGGCGCACCGTACGGGTCGTACACCTCATCCGCATCCGGGCTCGGCGCAAGCAGCCAGCCCCGCAGCGCCGCCGCCGCGCGCACCAGGGCGCGGGCGCGTTCGACGACGCCCTCGTCGCGCGGGTCGGGCAGCGTCGCCGGGTCTATGGCGCGCACCAGCCGGGTGAACTCCTTGAGCGTGAAGGTCCGCAGGCCCGCCGAATGGCCCATCGAGATCACCTGCGCCCGGTGGTCCCGGGTCGCCGTGAGGACCAGGTCCGCGCGGATCACATGCTCGTCGAGCAGCTCGCGGCCCACGAAACCCGTCGCGTCCGCGCCGAAGTCGGCCAGGACGATCTCCGCGTTGGCTTCCATCGGGGCGCCCTCGTGACCCCAGGTGCCCGCGCTCTCCACAATCAGGCCGCCCGTGAGCCCATCGCCGAGGCGGTCGCTCAGGGCATGGCGGGTCAGCCGCTCGGTGATCGGCGAGCGGCAGACATTGCCGGTGCTGACGTGGAGGATGCGGAAGGTGGAGGTGCTTCCTCCAGACTCCGTCCGGGGGGACCCCCAGGATTCCGCTATGCCACGCCCCTCAGGGGCGGTCAATTGGCCACCTCGAGGTCGGGTACGACTTTGCGCAGCTCGTCCGGTGAGAGCGCTCCCTCGCGCAGCAGCACCGGGACCTTGCCCGTGACGTCGACGATCGAGGACGGCACGTTGCCCGGGGTCGGGCCGCCGTCCAGGTAGACCGAGACCGAGTCGCCGAGCATCTCCTGCGCGGCGTCGCAGTCCTCGGGCGCCGGGTGCCCGGTGAGGTTGGCGCTGGAGACCGCCATCGGGCCGACCTCGGTGAGCAGTTCGATCGCGACCGGGTGCAGCGGCATCCGGATCGCGACGGTGCCCCGGGTGTCGCCCAGGTCCCACTGCAGTGACGGCTGGTGCTTGGCGACCAGCGTCAGCGCGCCCGGCCAGAAGGCGTCGACAAGCTCCCAGGCCTGCTCGGAGAAGTCGGTGACCAGGCCGTGCAGGGTGTTCGGGGATCCGATGAGGACAGGCGTGGGCATATTGCGGCCGCGCCCCTTGGCTTCCAGCAGGTCGGCGACGGCCTCCGAACCGAAGGCGTCCGCACCGATCCCGTACACGGTGTCGGTGGGCAGCACGACCAGCTCGCCGCGGCGGACGGCCGATGCGGCTTCACGCAGACCGGTGGTGCGATCCGTCGCGTCGTTGCAGTCGTATCGCCGAGCCATCAGCGGGCCTCCTCGTACATGGACACGTACACAAGCTTGGTCATGGCGTTGCCTTGCGCGCGGTCGCGAAGCGCGGCCGCTTGTTCAGGTCGGGGTGGTCGGCCGCGTCCGCCCAGCCCGCCTCTTCGCTGAAGATCCACGGCACCTGGCCGCCCTGCGTGTCGGCGTGCTCGACGACGACGAGGCCGCCGGGCCGCAGCAGCCGGTGGGCGGTGCGCTCGATGCCGCGAATCGTGTCCAGGCCGTCCTCGCCGGAGAAGAGAGCCATGTCCGGGTCGTGGTCGCGAGCCTCGGGGGCGACATACTCCCACTCCGTGAGCGGGATGTACGGCGGATTCGAGATGACCAGGTCGACCTGCCCGTCCAGCTCAGGAAGCGCGGACAGGGCGTCGCCCTGGTGAATGGTGACGCGCGAGCCCTCGGCGTTCTTACGGGTCCACCTCAGCGCGTCCTCGGAGAGCTCCACGCCGTGCACCCGCGAGCGCGGCACCTCCTGCGCCATGGCGAGCGCGATGGCCCCGGATCCCGTACACAGATCGACGATGAGCGGCTCGACGACATCCATGGCCCGTACGGCGTCTATGGCCCAGCCGACGACCGACTCGGTCTCCGGGCGGGGCACAAAGACGCCGGGCCCGACCTGCAGCTCCAGAAAGCGGAAGAAAGCGCGCCCGGTGATGTGCTGGAGCGGTTCGCGGGCCTCGCGGCGGGCGACCGCCTCCCAGTAGCGGGCGTCGAAGTCACCGTTCGGGACGTTGTGCAGCTCTCCCCGCTTCACGCCGTGCACGAACGCGGCGAGCTCCTCCGCGTCGAAGCGCGGTGAGGGCACACCGGCGTCGGCCAGCCGCTGGGTGGCCTGGGCCACCTCGGCAAGCAGCAGGTTCACCTTGGTCCTCCGGGACTGCAGGGGGTTGTTGCAGGGGGGTGTTACTGGGCGTCGGCGAGCTTGGCGGCGGAGTCGGCGTCGACACAGGCCTGGATCACCGCGTCCAGATCACCGTCGAGCACCTGGTCCAAGTTGTACGCCTTGAAGCCGACACGGTGGTCCGAGATGCGGTTTTCCGGGAAGTTGTACGTACGGATCTTCTCCGAGCGGTCAACTGTGCGGACCTGGCTGCGCCGGGCACTCGCGGCTTCCTTCTCGGCCTCCTCCTGGGCCGCGGCCAGCAGCCTGGAGCGCAGGATACGCATCGCCTGCTCCTTGTTCTGGAGCTGGCTCTTCTCGTTCTGGCAGGAGGCGACGATGCCGGTCGGCAGGTGCGTGATGCGCACCGCGGAGTCGGTGGTGTTGACGGACTGGCCGCCGGGGCCCGACGAGCGGTAGACGTCGATCCGCAGATCGTTGGCGTGGATCTCGACGTCGATCTCCTCCGCTTCGGGCGTGACCAGAACGCCGGCCGCCGAGGTGTGGATACGGCCCTGGGACTCGGTGGCGGGCACGCGCTGCACGCGGTGCACTCCGCCCTCGTACTTCATCCGCGCCCAGACGCCCTGCCCGGGCTCGGTAGCGCCGTTGCCGCCCTTGGTCTTCACCGCGACCTGGACATCCTTGTAGCCGCCGAGCTCGGACTCGGTGGCGTCGATGATCTCGGTCTTCCAGCCGACGCGCTCGGCGTAGCGCAGATACATCCGCAGCAGATCACCGGCGAACAGCGCCGACTCGTCGCCGCCGGCGCCCGCCTTGACCTCGAGGATGACGTCCTTGTCGTCGCTGGGGTCGCGCGGTACGAGCAGCAGCCGCAGCTTCTCGGTGAGCTCCTCGCGCTGCTTCTCGAGCTCCTTGACCTCGGCGGCGAAGTCCGGGTCGTCGACGGCGAGTTCACGCGCGGTCTGGATGTCGTCCCCGGTCTGCTTCCAGGAGCGGTACGTGCCGACGATCGGGGTCAGCTCGGCGTAGCGCTTGCCCAGCTTGCGCGCGTTCGCCTGGTCCGCGTGGACCGAAGGGTCGGCGAGCTTCTTCTCGAGATCGGCGTGTTCGCCGATCAGTTCCTCGACCGCCTCGAACATCGGGGGCTCCTGGGTTTGGTACGCGAAAAGGGCTGCTCAGAACGGACAAAGCGCCGGCCTCGGCCACCCCCGGTCAGGGGCGGCCGAGGGCCGGCGCAGTGGCTCGCTACTTCTTGGCGGAGCCGGCAGCCTTGCCGAAGCGGGCCTCGAAGCGGGCCACACGGCCACCGGTGTCGAGGATCTTCTGCTTGCCCGTGTAGAACGGGTGGCACTCGGAGCAGACCTCGGCCCGGACGGTGCCGGACGCGATGGTGCTACGGGTGGTGAACGACGCGCCACAGGTGCAGCTGACCTGCGTCTCGACGTACTCGGGGTGGATGTCGCGCTTCAAGGGTGTCTCCTAGTTTCGGGAGGGCACCGGGTCGCACGCGCGGATTGCTCGTACGTGAACCGGGGCCGACGTACCAGTCTGCCAGGACCGGCCGTAACTCCCAAAACCGGGGTACCGCCGGAACTATTCCCCAGGGGCGGGGCGCCCTAGCGGCTCCGGACGACCGTGCCGGCGTCGCCCTTGTCGCCCGCGGAGTCCTTGACGGCGGATGCGGGGATCGGTCTGTCCTGCGCCAGCGCCGTCCAGACCTGCTGGGACGCGGCCTTGAGCGGGACCACGCGGTTGGGATCCGCCGGGTCGTACTCCACCGGCATCGTGATCATGTGCACGTCCTGCGCACCGAGGCCACTCAGCCCCCTGGCGAAGCTCATCAGCTCGTTGACGGAGTCGAGCTCCGAGTCGGGCTTGATCGCCTTGGTCGCGGTGTCGGCGATGTCGAGGAGCTTCTTCGGGTTGGTGAGGACGCCGACGTCCTTGACCTGGTTGATGAAGGCCTTCATGAAGGCCTGCTGGAGCTGTATTCGGCCCAGGTCGCTGCCGTCGCCGACGCTCTTGCGGGTGCGTACGAGACCGAGCGACTGCTCCCCGTTGAGGGTGTGCGTGCCGGGCGGCAGGTCCAGATGGCTCTTGCTGTCGTTGATGGGCTTGGTGGTGGTGATCTCCACACCGCCCAGCTCGTCGATGAGCTTCTTGAAGCCGGTGAAGTCGACCTCGATGTAGTGGTCCATGCGGATGCCGGACATCTTCTCGATGGTCTTCACCGCGCAGGCGGGGCCGCCGACCTCGTACGCCGTGTTGAACATGGCACGCTTCTCGCCGGAGACGGTCTTGCCCTCCCCGTCCGCGCACTGGGGGCGGTCGACGAGGGTGTCACGCGGGATGGAGACGACGCTGGCCTTCTTGTGGCCCTCGTAGACGTGCACGACCATCGCGGTGTCGGAGCGCGCAGCGCCTTCGTCCACGCCGTATTCGCCGTTGGCGCCGGAGCGGGAATCGGAGCCCAGGACCAGAATGTCCATGGAGCCGTTGTCGACGTTCTGGGGGCGGTCGTCGCCGAGTGCGGCGTTGATGTCGACGCCCTGGAGGTTGCCGTTGAGCTTGAAGTAGGCGTAACCGAGACCGGATCCACCGATCAGCACCAGCCCTGCGAGGGACCATCCGGCCACGGTCATGGCTCTGCGGCTCTTGGTGGGCGCTTTACGGCGTTTGCCACGGCCGCGTATTCGGCTGCCGCTGGTGCTCTGGTCGGCCATGGTCTCCTCGGCTCTCGCTGTTCCCGCTACCCCCTGCCGTGGTGATCAGGCGCGGTCTGTCGCACTTGTCCAGACGGCGAGGGACCATGAAGGGTTGCACAGCAGCCTGAGAACTCCTTAAGAACGCGTTGCGCCCACCGTGCGGTGCACGGTGGGCGCAGCGTACTGCTTGCGGGGCCCGACTCTCCGTCCTCACCTGCGAGTTCGGCGGGCGGTGAGTCGGGGCGCGGGAGCTGCGTCACGCCTGACGGCTGTGGCGAAGATCTCCCGCACGCGGCCTCGGCGAACCTCAGTCGTTGCCGTTGCCTCCGGCGGACGGGGTCGTCTTCTGGATCTGCAGCAGGAACTCGGCGTTCGACTTCGTCTGCTTCATCTTGTCCAGCAGCAGCTCGATGGCCTGCTGCTGGTCGAGAGCGTGCAGCACCCGGCGCAGCTTCCAGACGACGGCGAGCTCGTCGCTGGCGAGCAGGATCTCTTCCTTACGGGTGCTGGACGCGTCCACGTCCACCGCCGGGAAGATGCGCTTGTCGGAGAGCTTGCGGTCGAGCTTGAGCTCCATGTTGCCGGTGCCCTTGAACTCCTCGAAGATCACCTCGTCCATGCGCGAGCCGGTCTCGACCAGCGCGGTGGCCAGGATGGTCAGCGAGCCGCCGTCCTCGATGTTGCGCGCCGCACCGAAGAAGCGCTTCGGCGGGTAGAGCGCGGTCGAGTCGACACCACCGGACAGGATGCGGCCGGAGGCCGGGGCCGCCAGGTTGTACGCACGGCCCAGGCGGGTGATCGAGTCCAGCAGGACGACCACGTCGTGACCCAGCTCGACGAGACGCTTGGCGCGCTCGATGGCCAGCTCGGCGACGGTGGTGTGGTCCTCGGCCGGACGGTCGAAGGTCGAGGAGATGACCTCGCCCTTCACCGACCGCTGCATGTCCGTGACCTCTTCCGGACGCTCGTCGACCAGGACGACCATCAGGTGGCACTCGGGGCTGTTGACAGTGATCGCGTTGGCGATCGCCTGAAGGATCATGGTCTTGCCGGTCTTCGGCGGAGCCACGATCAGGCCTCGCTGGCCCTTTCCGATCGGCGCGACAAGGTCGACGATCCGGGTCGTCAGGACGCCCGGGTCGGTCTCGAGGCGCAGCCGGTCCTGCGGGTACAGCGGAGTCAGCTTCTGGAACTCCGGGCGCCCGCGGCCGGATTCGGCCGCCATGCCGTTCGCCGAGTCGAGGCGGACCAGCGCGTTGAACTTCTCGCGGCGCTCGCCCTCCTTCGGCTGGCGCACGGCGCCGGTGACGTGGTCACCCTTGCGCAGACCGTTCTTACGGACCTGGGCGAGCGAGACGTACACGTCGTTCGGACCCGGCAGGTAGCCGGACGTACGAATGAACGCGTAGTTGTCGAGGATGTCCAGGATGCCCGCGACGGGGATCAGGACGTCGTCCTCGGAGACCTGCGGCTCGCCGGTGGCGAAGTCGTCGCGGCCACGACGGCCGCGGCGGTCGCGGTAACGGCCACGACGGCCACGACGGCCGCCCGCCTCGTCGTCGAAGTCGTCCTGCGGGCCGGCGCCCTGCGGGCCCTGCGGGCCGCCCTGACGCTGCTGGCGCTGGCCGCCCTGCTGCTCGTCGCCCTTGCCGCCACGGCGGTCGCGCTGACGGTCACGGCGCTCGCCGCGCTCGCCGCCGCGCTCACCACGGTCGCCGCGCTGGCCGCGCTCCTGGCGGTCGCGACGGCCCTCGGCGCCGTCCTGGGACACGGCGGTGGCGGCCTCGGCCTTGGCCTCCGGCGCCTCCGTCTTCACGTCGACGGCACCCTCGGCCTTGACGTCGGTCTTGGCGTCCGGACTGCCCGCCTGCGCGGTGGCCCGACGACGGCGGCGCTCACCGGCCGGCTGGTCGTCGCTGGCCGGCTGGCCGGGAATGTCGATCTGCTGCTGGGCCACGGCCTTCTCGGCCTTGTCGGCCTTGTCGGACTTCTCCGCGACGGCGGCATCATCGCCCGTACGCGCCTTGGAGGTGGCGCGCCGCTTCGGCTTGGTCTCGGCGCTGCCGGTGCCCGCCTCGGCACTCTTGGCCGGAGCGGCGGAGCCGCCCTGCGCCTCCTTGATGACCTCGATCAGCTGGCTCTTGCGCATCCGCGCGGTGCCCCTGATCCCGAGGCCGGACGCGACCTGCTGCAGCTCGGCCAGGACCATGCCCTCGAGGCCGGTGCCGGAGCGGCGGCGCCGTGAGGTGGTGCCAGAGGCAGCACCTGCGGCGGGCGCGGAGGTGTCGACACTGCTGTCGGCGCTCACGCCCATCAGATCGGTGGTGTCGCTCACGAAGGGTCCTTCCCTGGAGCGGACGTCGGCCTTCTGGCTCGGCGACCGGTTGTGCTGTCCGACGTCGGTCCTGGTGTGCGGACCGTGCCGGGGCGGTGGTCCCGCCGGGAATTAACGGCGGAGAGATAAACATGCAAGGCCCGGCCCGAGGTCCCCCTGCTCGGCCCACTCCTGGAAAAGCGAGGGGTGGTCGTGCCGGTTCCGGAGCGTGCTCGAAACTGCACAGGCAGGCTGCTCAGGCAGTTGGGGAGGCTCCCGGAAGAATGTTGGTCCCGAATGGGGACACGAAGCACTGCGCCACAAAGACGTCGGCTGCAGACTTGAGGTTAACACTACCGGCTCCAACAAACATTCCCCCTCTCCATCACCGGCAATCTCGTGTCACTACGGGGCGAGCGGCAGAACACTCGCTCCCGCGGCGTCGAAGGTGAGCCGGTTGGCCGCCCATCCCTCGCCCGCCAGTCGTGCGACCTTGTCGGCCACACCGTCCTCGGTCAGCGCGAGCACCGTGGGGCCCGCACCGGAGATGACTGCGGGGACGCCGTCGGCGCGCAGTCGGTTGACCAGGGCCGCGCTCTCCGGCATCGCCGGGGCGCGGTACTCCTGGTGGAGCCGGTCCTCGGTGGCCGGCAGCAGCAGCTCAGGACGCCTGGTCAGCGCCTCGACGAGCAGGGCGGCCCGGCCCGCGTTGGCCGCGGCGTCCACATGGGGGACGGTGCGCGGAAGCAGTCCGCGTGCCGTCTCGGTGAGCACCGGCTTGCCGGGGACGAAAACCACCGGAACGACGGAATCGACAGGGTCCATCCTGATGGCGCGCGCCGCTCCCCCGTCGGTCCAGGCAAGCGTGAAGCCGCCCAGCAGACAGGCGGCGACATTGTCGGGGTGCCCCTCGATCTCGGTGGCGAGCTCCAGCAGCGCCGCGTCGTCGAGCTTGGCGTCGCCCCCTATGGTCACGGCGCGTGCGGCGACGATGCCGGCGCAGATGGCCGCGGACGACGATCCGAGGCCCCGCCCGTGCGGGATGCGGTTGGCACAGACCACCTCGAGGCCGCGCGGCTGCCCGCCGAGCAGGTCGAATGCCGTACGCAGGGAACGTACGAGCAGATGGCTCTCATCGCGGGGCAGCGTGGTGGCGCCCTCGCCCGCGATGTCGATGTGCAGACCGGAGTCCGCGACCCGGACGACGACGTCGTCGTACAGCCCCAGGGACAGCCCGAGGGCGTCGAAGCCCGGGCCGAGATTGGCGCTGGTGGCGGGGACGCGCACCCGGACGGCGGCGGCGCGGAACGCTGGACCGGCCATCGTTCGATGACTCTCCTTGGTTCTGACTGCGAGATTTTTTCGAGAGGTACGAACACCCGTGGGCCGTAACGGCAACAACACCGCGGCATATGCGGCGGGGCGGGTTCGGTACAGCTTATCGAAGGAAGGTTCAGTGGCGACATAGGGCGCACGGTAGGCGCACGATGCGTGTCGGAAGCCTCCTGTGCCCCTACGTACGCCGTTGTCCGGCTTGCCTTGCTTTCCCCGGGGCGGGCACCCCGGAACCCGGGGAAAGCAGAAGTGGCGCGGTTACGCCAGACCGAGGTGCTGGGCGGCTGCGGCGGCGTCCACCGGCACGGTGACCGGCTGCGGCGCTCCGGCGACCGCCCAGTCCGGGTCCTTCAGTCCGTTGCCGGTGACCGTGCAGACGATCCGCTGGCCCGGGTCGACCTTGCCGGCTTCGGCGGCCTTCAGCAGACCCGCGACGGACGCGGCCGACGCGGGCTCCACGAAGACGCCCTCCTGCGAGGCCAACAGCCGGTACGCGCGCAGAATCTCACGGTCCGTCACCTCGTCGATGAGACCGCCCGACTCGTCGCGCGCGGCGAGCGCGTACTGCCAGGAGGCCGGGTTGCCGATCCGGATCGCGGTGGCGATGGTGGAGGGGTCCTTGACCACCTCGCCGCGGACGATCGGGGCCGAGCCGGAGGCCTGGAAGCCCCACATCCGGGGAGCCTGCGTCGACATCTTGTCCGCGGCGTACTCCTTGTACCCCTTCCAGTACGCCGTGATGTTGCCGGCGTTGCCGACGGGCAGCACATGGATGTCGGGGGCGTCGCCGAGCGCGTCGACGATTTCGAACGCAGCGGTCTTCTGCCCCTCGATGCGGAACGGATTGACCGAATTGACCAGTGCCACCGGGTAGTTCTCCGAGAGGCGGCGGGCGAGGTTCAGGCAGTCGTCGAAGTTCCCGTCGACCTGGAGGATGCGCGAGCCGTACACCAGCGCCTGCCCCATCTTGCCGAGGGCGATCTTGCCCTGGGGGACCAGGACCGCGCAGACCATTCCGGCCCGTACGGCGTAGGCGGCGGCCGAGGCGGACGTGTTGCCGGTGGAGGCGCAGATGACCGCCTTCGCGCCCTCCTCCTTGGCCTTGGTGATGGCCATGGTCATGCCGCGGTCCTTGAAGGACCCGGTGGGGTTGGCGCCCTCGACCTTGAGGTGCACCTCGCAGCCCGTGCGCTCGGAGAGGACCTGCGCGGGGACGAGCGGCGTGCCACCCTCGCGCAGCGTGACGACCGGCGTCGTGTCCGTCACCGGGAGACGGTCCCGGTACTCCTCGATGATGCCGCGCCACTGGTGGGTGCCATTGGTCGTCATGGGTCCCTTACTCCCCTTCAACACGCATGATGCTGGCGACACCGCGCACGGTGTCGAGCTTGCGCAGCGCCTCGACGGTCCCGGAGAGGGCGGCGTCGGGCGCGCGGTGGGTGACGACGACGAGGGATGCCTCGCCGTCCTTGCCCTGCTGGCGAACCGTATCGATCGATACGCCGTGCTCGGCGAAGACCGTCGCGACCTGGGCGAGCACGCCCGGCTTGTCGGCCACGTCGAGGCTGATGTGGTACCGCGTCACCACGTCGCCCATGGGGCTCACGGGCAGCTGGGTGTACGCGGACTCGCCGGGCCCGGTGGCCTCGGCGAGCTTGTTGCGGCATACGGCGACGAGGTCGCCGAGGACCGCGGACGCGGTGGGCGAACCGCCCGCGCCCGGACCGTAGAACATCAGCTGCCCGGCGGCCTCGGCCTCGACGAAGACGGCGTTGTACGCCTCGCGGACGGAGGCGAGCGGGTGGCTGAGCGGAATCATCGCCGGGTGGACGCGGGCGGTGACGGACTTCCCGTCGGCCGCGCGCTCGCAGATGGCGAGGAGCTTGACGGTGCAGCCCATGCGCTTGGCGGAGGCGATGTCGGCGGCGCTGACGTCGGTCAGGCCCTCGCGGTAGACGTCGTCGAGGCGTACGCGGGTGTGGAAGGCGATCCCGGCGAGGATGGCGGCCTTGGCGGCGGCGTCGAAGCCCTCGACGTCGGCGGTCGGGTCGGCCTCGGCGTATCCGAGGGCGGTGGCCTCGTCGAGCGCCTCGGAGTAGCCCGCACCGGAGCTGTCCATCTTGTCCAGGATGAAGTTCGTCGTCCCATTGACGATTCCCAGCACCCGGTTGACCTTGTCGCCGGCGAGCGACTCGCGCAGCGGCCGGATCAGCGGAATCGCGCCGGCGACCGCTGCCTCGAAGTAGAGATCCTTCTCATGCTCCTCGGCGGCGGCATAGAGGGTCGCGCCGTCTTCGGCGAGCAGCGCCTTATTGGCGGAGACGACGGACGCGCCGTGCTCGAAGGCGGAGGTGATCAGGGTGCGGGCGGGCTCGATGCCGCCGATGACCTCGATGACGACGTCGATGTCACCGCGTTTGACGAGGGCGGTCGCGTCGGTGGTGATGAGCGCGGGGTCGATGCCCTCCCGCACCTTGGAGGGCCGGCGGACGGCGACCCCGGCGAGCTCCACCGGGGCGCCGATACGTGCGGCGAGGTCTTCGGCGTGCGTCGTCATGATGCGCGCCACCTCTGAGCCGACCACTCCACAGCCCAGCAGCGCCACCTTCAGCGGACGCGTACGCATCATCCGACCTCGTTTCCTTGCTTCAGCTTCACAGCTTGAGTGCGATCCAGTCTCACGCACCGGACGGAAGTTTCTATCCCCTGTCCAGATTACGAGACGTCTATTTCATCAGCCGACATCGAGACGCAGGAGATCTTCCTCCGTCTCACGCCGGACGATCACGCGCGCCTGGCCGTCCTTGACCGCGACGACGGGCGGGCGGAGTGCGTGGTTGTAATTGCTCGCCATGGAGCGGCAGTACGCGCCGGTGGCGGGCACGGCGATCAGATCACCGGGCGCGAGGTCGGCGGGCAGGAACGCGTCCTTGACCACGATGTCGCCGCTCTCGCAGTGCTTGCCGACGACGCGGGCGAGCATCGGCGCGGCGTCGGACGTCCTCGACACGAGCGAGACGCTGTACTCGGCGTCGTACAGCGCGGTACGGATGTTGTCCGACATTCCGCCGTCGACACTGACGTATGTACGCAGGCCGTCGAGCGGCTTGATGGTGCCGACCTCGTACAGGGTGAAGGCGGTGGGTCCGACGATCGCGCGGCCGGGCTCGACGGAAATACGGGGCGTACGCAGCTTCGCGGCCTCGCACTCGCGGGTGACGATCTCGTTGAGAGCCTTGGCGATGTCGTGCGGCTCACGCGGGTCGTCGTCGGAGGTGTACGCGATACCGAGGCCGCCGCCGAGGTCGATCTCGGGCAGCTCGATCCCGTGTTCGTCCCGGATCTCGGCGAGAAGGCGGACGACGCGATGGGCGGCGACCTCGAAGCCGGAGGTGTCGAAGATCTGCGAACCGATGTGGGAGTGGATGCCGATGAGCTCGAGCCCGTCGAGCTTGAGGGCGCGTCGTACGGCTTCGGCGGCCTGCCCGTCGGCGAGCGGAATCCCGAACTTCTGATCCTCGTGCGCGGTCGCGATGAATTCATGGGTGTGCGCTTCCACTCCCACCGTCACGCGGATCTGGACACGCTGGCGCTTGCCGAGGCGCTGGGCGGTGTGCGCGACGCGGACGATCTCCTGGAAGGAGTCGAGGACGATGCGTCCGACGCCGAGGCTCACGGCTCGTTCGATCTCTTCCTCGGACTTGTTGTTGCCGTGGAAGGCGATGCGGTCGGCGGGCATGCCGGCGTCGAGGGCGGTGGTGAGCTCGCCGCCGGAGCAGACGTCGAGGTTGAGCCCTTCTTCGTAGAGCCACTTCACCACTGCCCGCGAGAGGAACGCCTTCCCGGCATAGAACACGTCGGCGTCCTTGCCGAAGGCGTCGGCCCAGGCGCGGCAGCGGGCGCGGAAGTCGGCCTCGTCGAGGAAGTAGGCGGGGGTGCCGAACTCCTCTGCGAGCCGCGTCACTTCGATCCCGCCGACGGTGACGGCGCCGTCGTCGTTTCTGGCGACGGTCCTCGCCCAGACCTTCTCGTCGAGGACGTTGAGGTCGGTGGGCGGGGCGGTGTAGTGCCCTTCGGGCAGGACGTCTGCGTGGCGGGGCCCGGCGGGGTGTGCGGAACGGCTCATTCTTCTCTCACAGGTAGTCAGGGGCGGTGATGCCGAGCAGGGACAGGCCACCGGCGAGCACCACCCCGGCGGCTTCGGCGAGCGCGAGCCGGGAACGGTGGGCGGCCATGGGTTTCTCGTCGCCAACGGGCAGCTCGCCGAGCGGAAGCACGGTGTGCTGGAAGGCGAGAAGGGCGTCGGCGGTGCTTTCCAGATGCCGGGCGAGCCGGTCGGGCGCGCGAAGGCGGGCCGCGGAGGCGAGGACGGCGGGGTAGTCGCCTATGGCGGTGGTGAGGGCGGGGGCGCCGACGTGCGTCTGGGGGGCGCTGTCGAAGCCGAGCTGCTCGGCGTTGCGGGTGAGGGCGCGGGTGCGGGAGTAGGCGTACCGGACCCTGAAGAGAGGATTGCTCTCCTGCTGTACGAGGAGCTCGTCCCCGGCGGAAGGGTGATCGTGGGCGGCGGGCCGGAGGAGGGCCCAGCGGGCGGCGTCGGGGCCGAGCCTCTCGAAGAGGTCCGGGGCGGGGGCCGGGACGACGTGCAGGGCTTCGGGGGCGCCGTGCGTGACGTCGGCCCCCTGAGAGCGAAGGAGCTGGCGGACGGTCTCGGCCCAGATGCGGGCGCGGAGCTCGTCGACGGCGTGGAAGCGAACGGAGACGCCGGCGGCTGAGTCCCCATGCCCGTATCGGGACCCCCGCTCCAGCACCCGCCGTACGAGCGCCTGCTGCGCGCCGTCGTCCAGGGTGATGTTGAGGAAGCCCGGGCCGGTGATCTCGATCCCGGCGATGCCGGGGGCCTGGGCGATACGGGGCCGCAGGACTTCGGCGACGGCGCGGGGCTGCTGCCCGGCGGGCCCCGCCAGTCGGAGGGCGACATTGGTGGCGTAGTCCCCGGACCCCCCGGGCCGCGGCCGCTCGACGCTGACGCTCTCGGGCACGGGCGCGCGCAGCACACCGTCCTCCACCGCGCGGCACACGGCGTGCAGCACGGTACGGGAGAGCTCAGCGGGGGTCACGGGACAAGCGTATGGGAGGGAGGGGGGCCCTTCGCGAACCGGTTTCGCGATGCGGTCAGCCCCGTGCGCTTTCCGCCCGCCCGGCACCATGCCTGCCGTCGACGGACGGGGGGCCCTCCCGGTGCATCAACTGCCGTACGAGCCGGACCAGCTCGGCCGGCTCGAAGGGCTTGGCGAGAAAGGCGTCAACACCGGCATCGAGGCCGCTCTCCACCTCGTACTGCGTACAGGCGCTGATGATCGCGACCGGCAGATGCCTGGTCCGTGGATCGTCCCGCAGCAGCGCGGCGGTCCGGAGCCCGTCGAGTCGGGGCATCACGACATCGAGGGTGACGACATCGGGACAGACCCGATGCACGACCTCCAGGCACTCGGCACCATCGGCCGCGGTCACGACCTCGAAGCCCTCCAGCTCGAGGTTGACCCTGATCAACTGCCGGATGACCCGGTTGTCGTCGACAACGAGCACTCGGCCGGACGCGCCTGACACAACTCGAGAGTAGGTCGGCGGGCAGGGCTGCGTCCGGGTTTTGCCCACTTCCACCCCGTGCGGGCGACCTGAGCTGGCGGTTGGCGGGTGCTGGGACGGGCCTCGGGGCGGGGGTCGGGAGGCGCTCGGGGCGGGGCTCGGGGAGGCGGAAATACCTGTTCACGGGGACCGTGTGGGAGCTGGTAGGGTTCTACCCGTCGCCGCGCAGCAGCGGGGCGTACGCCCCCGTAGCTCAGGGGATAGAGCAACGGCCTCCGGAGCCGTGTGCGCAGGTTCGAATCCTGCCGGGGGCACTTCATCCGGACCAGCGTGATCAACCCGCTGACCAGCAGATGTGCCAGACATTGAGAGCCGGACCCAGTCCCACTGGGTCCGGCTCTTTGTCGTTGCCTATCACTGGTCCCGTGTGAGTAGCGTGTGAGTCTCCACTGCATCTGTCCTGCCCTTGTAAGACGCATGCTCCCTGTCGCCAAGCAGTGAAGTCGGGCCGTGACGAACCGGCACCCCCGCCGCGAGAATCGCGCGAGACGCTCGTCACCGCTGCCTGGAGGCCATGGGTGCAACAGACCAAGAAGAAGCCAAGCCGGACTCTCCAGATCCTTGGATGGATAGCTGGGCTCGCAGCCATCTCCGGCCTGGGCTGGATGCTGGTGCAAGGCGTGTGGTTGTTTGACGATGGCCGCCTGGACCAGCTGACCAAAGACGACGCTCCAAAAGCGGTACTCGTCACTGGGTTCCGCACTGCGATAGTGACCTTCGGACTCGCGACCGTGGCCGTCCTCGGGTCTTACCTGACATGGAAGAACCTGCAGGTGACCCGCCAAGCCCTGGAGCAGACACAGGAGAGGGACAACAGACAGCACACGCTCGCCCAGAAGAACCTGGCACACACGCGGTCGATCGATAGGGAGAAGCAAGATCTGGCCCGCGAAGGCCAGGTCACCGAGCGCTACGTGAAGGCTGTGGGACTCCTCGCCGCCGAGAGCGCCACCTCCCAACTCGGCGGTATCTATGCCCTGGAGCGCATCATGGCCGACTCTCCGGAGGACGCCCTCACCATCATCCAGTTGTTGGCTGGCTCGATCAGGGAAAGCAGCAAGGCGCAGCGGGAGCAGAACGAGGGCACGAATCCCTCATCCGTTCGCGAGCCCGACCGAGCCGCCTTCGCGGTCATTGCCCGCCGAAACAACGGCATCGTTGGAACGGAGAGGACTCGCGCTCTCAACTTCAGGCGCGCCAACCTGGCCGGCGTCAGTCTCGCAGGCATTGAGCTAAGTGCCCTCTTTGGCGCGGACTTCACCAAAGCCAAGATGAGTAACTCAGACTTTAACGGCGCAGCAGCTCATGGGTGCCCGCTTCTCCGACGCGGATCTAAGATCGGCAAATCTCGCAAGATGTGACCTCAGTCGAGCACACCTCGACCAAGGCGCAGACCTGCGCCATGCCAATCTGGAGCACGCCAACCTCGGTAACGCGAATCTCCGATCTGCGCAGCTCCAGGGAGCTTTCCTCAAGGGAGCAAGTCTCGCGGGAGCAGACCTACACGAAACCGATCTCGGCGCCAACGGCGAATCCGTAGCCATCGTCGAAGCCGCGCAACTCCTTCTGGCTCACATCACGAGCAGCACGAAACTTCACCCTCACCTCGCGAACTCCCCGGGGATGTCAGACCACATAGAACGCTGCACCCAGGAGCACATTCTTGGCGTAAAGCACGGCGAAGAGATACCCGCTTCGTCCTAGGGCGCGTATCGAGTCGTGATCAATTTGCGGGATGTGCCTTCGTGGCACGGTCCGGTCCGATAGACGGTCTTACGTGACGCGAGTGCAACTGACCGATCCGGATTGGGAGTTCATCGAGCCGTACCTGCCGATCGGCGAGTACGGCCCGTACCCCGAGCGACTGCGGCAGCAGTTCGAGGGCGTGATCTGGCGGTTCAAGACGGGCGGGCAGTGGCGGGAGATGCCGACGGAGTTCGGCGCCTGGTCGACCGTCCACAACCGCTTCCGGCAGTGGCGTGACGCCGGCGTCTTCGAGGCCCTGCTGGAGGGCCTGATCACGGAAGCCGCGAAGCGGGGTGAGGTGGACCTGTCCCTGGTCAGCATCGACTCCACCACCGCCCGAGCCCACCACGACGCGGCCGGGATGCACCTCGACGAGGACGTCGTCACCGCCCTGGAGAAAGCCGCGGCCGAGGAGGAGAAGGCCAGGTCAAAGGGGGCGGCCTCGAAGAGCAAACGGGCAAGAGACCGAAAGTGATCCCGCGCTGGAAGAACGACGACGCATCCGGCGTCGGCGGAAACTCCGGCTGAAGGCCGCCCTCCTCGGACGTTCCAGAGGCGGGCAGACCAGCAAGGTCCACCTCGCCGCCGACCGCAAGTGCCGCCCGCTGGCGTTCATCCTGACCACAGGCCAGGCAGCGGACAGCCCGCAGTTCATCCCCGTCCTGAAGAAGGTACGGGTACGCGGGCCCGTCGGCCGACCCCGCATCCGGCCGGACGCGGTCGCCGGGGACAAGGCGTACTCGTCCCGCGGAAACCGCGCCCACCTGCGCAAACGCCGTATCAAGGCGGTCATCCCGGAGAAGAAGGACCAGGCCGCCAACCGGAAGAAGAAGGGCTCCAGAGGTGGCCGACCCGTCAGCCACGACGCCGATCTCTACAAGGAGCGGAACACCGTCGAACGCCTGATCAACAAGCTCAAAGCATGGCGAGGCATCGCCACCCGATACGACAAGACTCCCGACAGCTACCTCGCCGGTCTCCACCTGCGCGCCTCGATGATCTGGATCAAGGACCTCACCAGGACCACCCGATGATCACGACTCGATATGCCCCTAGGTGACGCGCTGAGGTGCCGGACGCCAAGGGCGGGCAGGAGTTGAGTCAACGGTCAACCAGCCGTGGACGCGGGGCCTCACCCGTGGATTCCGCGTCGGTGTCGTCGGTGCCGACCGGGCCGCGGGGAAGCATCCAGTCTAGCCACTTCGGCAGCCACCAGTTGGTCCGGCCGAGGAGTGTCATGGTCGCCGGTACCAGCACCATGCGTACGACCGTGGCGTCGATGAAGATCGCGGTGGCCAGGCCGAGCCCGAACATTTTGGTGGAGGGGTCCTCGGCGACGGCGAAGGACAGGAAGACCGCCACCATGATGAGGGCGGCCGAGGTGATGATCCGGGCGGTGCGCGAGACGCCCTCAACGATCGCCGTGCCGTTGTCGCCGGTGCGCAGGTACTCCTCGCGTACGCGGGAGAGGAGGAACACCTCGTAGTCCATCGACAGGCCGAACAGGATGGCGAAGAGGAACATCGGGATGAACGACACGATCGGAACCGTCGCTTCCAGCCCGATGAGTGCGCCTCCCCAGCCCCACTGGAAGACCGCGACCATGATGCCGTAGGCCGCGCCGATGCTCAGCAGATTCAGCAGTACCGCCTTGAGCGGTACGAGTATCGAGCGGAAGACCAGCATCAGCAGCAGGAACGACATCGCCAGCACGGCGGCGACGAACACCGGCAGGCGTTGGCTGGTGCGTTGGCCCACATCGGACAGGCTCGCGGCGGCGCCGCCGACGTGGGCCCTGGCCGGGCCGTGCCCGATCGCCGTGGGCAGCACGTCGGTGCGCAGCCGGGCGATGGTGTCGGCCGTGGCCTTGTCCTGAGGGCTGGTGGTCGGGAACACCACGAGGGTCGCGATGCCGGTGGCCCGATCGATGTGCGTCGGCGCGACGGATGCGATGCCCGGATCCGCCGCGACCGTTGCGACGAGTCGGTCCAGCACTCCCGGATCACCGGTGGGGTCCGCGGCGATGACGAGGGGACCGTTGGTGCCCGGGCCGAACCCCTCGGCGACGAGGTCGTAGGCCCGGCGCTCGGTACGGCTGTGGGGCAGTGAGCCGTCGTCGGGCAGGCCGACGCGCAGGCCGAGCACGGGCAGCGTCGCGGTCAGCAGCAGCCCCGCCGCGCCGACCGCGTACGGCACCGGGTGCTGGCTGACGTGCCCGATCCAGCGACGCCACCCGGCGGCGTGGGCGGCGCCTGCCGCCGGGTCCCGCCGCCGTGCGAGTCGGCCCAGCTTCCTGGTCTGCAGAGCCCGGCCGATCCGGCCGGCCCGGGCCAGGCGCGGGCCCGCCGCGCCGAGGAAGGCCGGCAGCAGCGTCACCGACGCGAGCACCATCGTCAGGACGACGATCGAGACGGCGAGCCCGCCCACCGTCATGAACGGCACGTTCGCGACCGCCAGGCCGAGGATCGATACGACGACGGTGCCGCCGGCGAAGACCACGGGCCGCCCCGCCGTTGCCACCGCTCGTCCGGCCGCCGCCTGCGGATCGAGCCCGCGCGCGAGGTACTCCCGGTGCCTGGCGAGCACGAACAGCGCGTAGTCGATGCCCACTCCGAGCCCGACCATGCTGCCCAGGACCGGTGCGAAGGTGGGGACCTCTGTCACCCCCGCCAGTACCGTCATCGTGGCGACCCCGACGGTCAGCCCGAAGACCGCCATGCCGATCGGCAGCGCGGCGGCGACGAGCGAACCGAACGCCAGGAACAGGATCGCGGCCGCGGCGAGGAGGCCGATCAGCTCGCTCGCGCCGCCGTCGGGGTCGGAGAAGGCGTAGAAGAGGTTCCCGCCCATCTCGATGCGCAGCGGCAGTTCGGCGCGCAGCCGGTCGCCGAGATCGACGAGGGCGTCGAGGTCTTCGGCCGACAGCCGGCTCTGGTCGGGGTACTGCACCCGGACGACCGCGATCCGCCCGTCGGCCGAAACGAGGCCGCCGCGCACGGCGGTGTCCCCGCCCGCGTCGAGCGCCCCCGCCGGGTCGCTCGTGCCGAGCACGTGCGGCAGCCGCTTCACCTCGGTCTGCAGCCGCGTGAGAGCGGTGCGCGCGCCGTCGTCGTCGAAGAACGTCGCACCGTCGTCGAGGGGGGTGACGACCACTTGGGCGGTCATCCCCTCCTGGCCGGTGCCTGCCCGCTCGATCAGTTCCGCGGCCCGTTGGGAGTCCAGTCCCGGAGCGGTCATCGAGTCCGCGGTCCGCCCGCCGAAGGCGACGGCGGCGAGGACGGCGAGCGTGGCGGCGATCAGCCATGCCGCGATCACCCGCCAGGGATGGCGGGCGGCGCTTGCGCCCAGGCGCAACAGGGCTTTCGAGAGCATCGGGTCCTCCAACCACCTCGTCGGCCGTCCTTGTACGGCCGCCGATGCCGAGGCTCGTCGCCACGGCGCTCCGCGGCATCGGCCCGCGGGCCGCGGATCCGTCGGCCCCGGGGCGGAGTGACGACCCGTCCTTTCGGCTGATGCGCGGCACGCCGCGGTCCCTAGGCTGAGAACCGTGCTCCGAGACGACCTGCGAACCCTGTGGACCGAACCCCGGCCGCCCGACGCGCCCGCCCGGGTGCGGCGGGACTGGGCGCTGCTCGCCGCGGGCCTTGCCGGTGTGGCGCTGGAGGCCACCCTGCGCGAGAACGTCGTGTGGCGGCCGGTGGCGGTGGTGTTCGCCGTATGGCTGTGCCTGCTGCCCCTGTGGCGCCGGACCCGCCCGCTGGCGATGGTGACGCTGGCGTTCGGCTCGGTGATCCTGCTTCAGGTGGCCTCGCTCGTCGCCGCACCGCGCGAGCCCGTCGGCCTGTACACCGGCGCGGTCGTGCTCGTGCTGGTGTACGCGCTGCCCCGGTGGGGATCGGGACGCGAGATCGTGCTGGGCGGCGCGGTGATCCTCGCGGCCGGCGCGCTGTGTTCCGTCACGGACGAGACCCCGGTCGTCGAAAATGTCGTGGGCTTCGTCTTCCTGCTGCTGCCCGGCGTGGTCGGGGCTGCCGTGCGGTTCTGGGTGACCGCTCGCGAGCGGCAGTTGGAGCAGGTGCGCTCCCGCGAGCGCGAGCAGCTCGCCCGGGAACTGCACGACACGGTGGCCCACCACGTGTCGGCCATGGTGATCATCGCCCAGGCGGGCCGGGTGCTCGCGGGCACCGACCCGTCCGCCGCCGTCGAGGCGCTGGAGGGGGTCGAGGAGGAAGGGGCGCGCACGCTGGAGGAAATGCGCGCCATGGTCGCCGCGCTGCGCGACCGCGGGGTCGGCGCCGAGCTGGCGCCCCCTGCCGGAGTCGCGGATCTGGAGCGCCTGGTGCGCACCCCGGGTGGTCGCCTCAGGGTCGACCTGGGGCTCGACGGCGAACTGGACGCGCTGCCGCCGGCCGTGGACGCGGCCGTCTACCGGATCGTGCAGGAGTCGGTGACCAACGCGCTGCGCCATGCGGTCGACGCGACCGAGCTCGTCGTTCGGGTCGCCGCGGAACGGGACACGGTACGGGTGAGCGTGCGCGACAACGGCCGGCGCACCGGCCGGGGTCGCGACGGATACGGACTCACCGGACTGCGCGAGCGCGCGACCCTGCTCGGCGGCACACTACGAGCCGGCCCGGGTACCGACCGGGGCTGGCATGTCGAAGCCGAACTGCCGAGAGCGAGGAGCGAGAGCGGTGTCCATTCGCGTCCTCGTCGCTGACGACCAGACGATCATCCGCACCGGGTTGCGGATCATGCTGAACGCCCAGCCCGGCATCGAGGTGGTCGGCGAGGCCGCCGACGGGCGGGAAGCGGTACGTCTGGCTCGCGAACTACGCCCCGACGTCTGCCTGTTCGACATCCGCATGCCCGTACTCGACGGGCTCGAGGCCACCCGGCTGGTCGCCGGCCCGGGCGTCGCCGACCCGCTGGCCGTGGTCGTCATCACCACGTTCGACCTCGACGAGTACGTCTACGGCTCACTGCGTGCCGGCGCCCGCGGATTCCTCCTCAAGGACACGGGACCGGACCTTCTGGCGCAGGCCGTACGGTCGGCGTCCGACGGTGAGGCGCTCATCGCGCCCAGCGTCACCGTCCGTCTGCTCCAGGCATTCGCGGACCTGCCCGCCGGCCGGCCCGTGGCCCAGCCGGTCTCCCCCGTCACCGCCCGCGAGGAGCAGGTGCTCCTCGCCGTCGCTCGCGGGCTGACCAACACCGAGATCGCCGATGCACTGCACATCAGCCTCAGCACGGTGAAGACGCATCTGGCCAGCCTGATGGCCAAACTCGGCGCCCGCAACCGGGTCGAGATCGCGATGTGGGCCTACGAAACGCGCCGTATCCTCCCCGGAACCTGAGCCGGGTGCCGGGCCATGTCCCATGAGTCCCCGCCCGGACATCAGTGCACCGGTCGGCTCACGTCGGCTCCACGTGCCTCACCCGCCCCAGAGCGTGACGTACCAGGAGGCCGGAACTGGGACGGTGAGACACCCGATACGACAAGACTCCCGACAGCTACCTCGCCAGTCTCCACCTGCACGCCTCGATGATCTGGATCAAAGACCTCACCAGGACCACCCGATGATCACGACTCGATACGCGGCCTAGCCCCAAGGACAAGTCATGGGCCTCTCACTTCGAGAGCCCGAGGTGCCAGACCGACCTCTTGGTCTGGCACCTCGGGGTGCGGGTCAACGCGAGCTGACAGTTAGATAGCGGCTCACGGGGTGCTCATGAGCCTAGGAGTACTGGCCCCAGCCCATGCGCTCTGGCATTTGAACCCCCAGGGTCTCTGCTGGGGTGACCATACGGCGAGCCACTGACAATGACACCAGCACGACATGAGTCACGGAGCATCGGCGTCCCAGCTGTCCCACTGTCCGGTTACCTCATCTGACCAGCGCAGATGGGTGGGACAGCTCGGACCGGGGCTGTCCCACCTGTCCGGTCCGTTGACAGACGGGCTGCAACATCAGCGGATGTTGCAGCCCGGAGGCGAAGCCGACGCTTGGAGGTCGCAGGCGCCTGGGCGCCTTCCCTCTTGCTCTTGTTCTGTGTCAGCCCGTGTAGTTGAGCTGTTGGTGCCGCGGTCCATCAAACTCTCTCGGGCCGTCCAAGGGCGGCCGGGGATAGCCAACAATGACAAGGGGCCGTCCCGCCGCTGGTCAGTGCGAGCGGACGGCCGATTCGATGAGGTCGTACGTCAGCCCGCGTTGTATTCGTGCGGGTGGCCGCCCTGCCACTAGGAACTCGATCAGGTCGGCGTCGTTATGCGCAAGGCCCGCGATCTGGGCACGGATCGTCACCCGCCGGCCGCCCGTGCCGGTCGCGCGGTGCACGACGATCGGCGCATCGCTCATGCCATCAGGCTGCGACAGTTCCCGGTTCACAGCACACCGAGGTCCGTGTCGGGTCGGCAGTACGGGCACGCGGCGATACCCTCCTCGGTGATGGCGCGAAGAGAACAGGCCACCGTCTGGGTGCTCAACCGCTGATCGAAGAGACGCAACCTAGAGATCTCGTCAGTTCCTGCCCATGACCATTGGTCACGAGCGCCACCAGCACGGCGGTACCTCCGCAGGGTGAGGAGAGGAGCGGCACGGGGGATGCGGACGGATCCGCGCGCCACCCGTACGACGGTGGGCGGGCATGAAGGGAAGTGCGTTGGCGCTTCAACAGGTTGGGCGAGTTGGTGACCAACTCTAGTGAATTTGCCCCCCACTTGGTTGCAATTAATAAACAACTGCCACGGAACTCCCGCTAGTTAGCCAGCAGTTGTAGCGTTCTGTTGTGACCCATGAGCACGCTCCAGTGAACGGCGTCAGGAAGCGCCCCTCGCCCTTCGAAGTGGCAAAGATCCTGACCGAACGCATCCGCTCCGGCCAGCTGAAGAGCGGTGAGCGGATGCCGACCCAGGAGAGCCTGGCCGAAGAGTTCGGCGTGGAGCGACGGGCTGTGCGCCAGGCGCTTGACCTGCTGCGCGAGGCGGGCCTGCTCACCGCTGCCGTCAAGGGCGCTCCCGCCCGGATCGCACTCCCTGCCGAGGCAGACCCCGCTGTGGAGGAGCCCCAGCAGACGGCCGCCGGGCTCGGGCCCCGCCTCATCGAGGCGTTCGAGAAACCCCAAGTCCGTATCGACGCGGTCTCGCTGACCGCGGAGTCCCTCAACATGGCACTCGCCGAGCCGCTCCAGCTCATCCGCTCGGGCCGGATCACGCCCGAGACCGTGAAGGTCCGGGTGATGGTGCCCTCGCGCGACCTGGACCTCGCCTTTCCCCGCCTGGCGGAGGAGGAGTCCGGCGACGGCCAACTGGTTCACGATCACTGGCTGTCGCTGCGCAACAACCACGGCGCCGTCCTGCGCCACAGCCTGCGAGCCTGCGCAGCACCCGCGGCATCGACGTTGAGGTGACGCTCAGGGCGCTGCCGTTCACCCCACCCGTGAAGCTGTATCTGCTGAACGGCTCCGAGGCGCTGTTCGCGTTTTATACCGTCACAAAGCGGGAGGAGCAGATCGACGACACACCCCTGGAGATCTTCGACGTGCTCGGCAGCAACTCGATGCTCTTCCCGTTCGGGCTGGGCGGAGGGGCACGGGACGAGGCCTTCGTGAAGCAGGCGCAGGAGTGGTTCGACGGGCTGTGGGGCACGCTCGCCAAGGGAATCATCCTGGGCAGCTGATCGGTGCCACTCCCGTGGGCCTTCCGCTCGCTCCCCGCCAACTGCCCGACCGATGAAAGTGGTTGCGGGCAGTATGGGGAGTGGTGGCACCCGCACGCCGCCCTCTGCCGCGACGGACGGAGCGACGTGACTGAATCGGACGTGACCGACCTGGTCGGCTTCTTCGGCGCCGCCAAGTGCATTCTCTTCGACTTCGATGGCCCGGTCTGTCATCTCTTCGACGGGCACCGAGCCTCCGGGATCGCCGCCGAGCTCAGGAACTGGGCCGCGCAGACCGTCCCGGGCGATGTGGTGGTGGAAGCGGGCTCCGCCGATGATCCCCTCGCCCTGCTGAGAGCCGCCGCTCTCATGTACCCGGACAGCGACCTGGTGAAGGAAATGGAGCAGCAGCTGACCTCGCAGGAGTTGCGAGCAGCACTGACGGCGGAGCCGACGGAAGACGCCGACCTGCTGATTCGCCGGCTCGGCGCGGCCGGATTCCGGCTCGCCGTCACGACTAACATCTGCGAGCGCGCGGTGCGAAGCTATCTCGAGCGCACGGGTCTTTCGGACTTCTTCGGCGAGCACGTCCATGGCCGTAAGCCGGATCCAAAACTCATGAAGCCGGACCCGGAGTGCCTCAGGCGAGCGCTGGATACGACCGGTTCGACCGCTGCCGAGTCCCTGATCATCGGGGATTCACCGGCGGACTGCACTGCCGCATCCGCACTCGGCGTCCCCTTCCTCGGATACGCGCGCGACGAGTCGAAGCGTGTGCAGCTCCTCAGGGCCGGGGCGCTGGACAAGGCAATCGTGGCCACCTTGTCGGAGCTGCTGCCGGTTCTCGACGCCCTGGAGTCGGCCCACAGTATGGACTGACTGCCAAGTGTATGGAGTCCATCCAAAGTTGGCCAATGCTGCCGACCAACTGACGAGAGTTGGACGACTGACTGCTTCAAGGTGTCTCGAACAGTCCTGGCTAACTTTCGAAACGTGCAGGACACCCACCGCGAAGTCGACTGTCGGAGAGTGACGAACCTCCCCCGTGAACAGCGGCAGGCGCTCAAGCCGAGGCCTTCTTTCGGACGCGTATTCGATTCTAGATCGGCGTCCCCTCCGGCCCGACCACGCCTTGACAGGAGCCTTCGTGTGAGCAGCGTGTGAGTCTCACTCGCGTGTGGTCTTGGGTAGACGTTCCCACAGGTCAAAGGGATGGGCGCGGCACAGCCGAGCATGCCCTCCGGAGCCGTGTGCGCAGGTTCGAATCCTGCCGGGGGCACTCCGGATCAAGACCCTGACCTGCAGGAATGCCGATCAGGGTTTTTTGCGTCCATGCCAAAACGCACACGGTCTTTTGACCGTTGCTCTTTTCGAGCCGCGTAGCGCCCCCGAACAACCCGCCCAGCCTCTTCTGTTGGCAGATTTTCGCAGGTCAAAGCCACTTCGCGAGGCATTCGGTGGCCGCACTCACGGCGAAATTTCCGACCGTGGCCCGACCCGGAGGCCAGCATCGCTTCCTTCGCGGAAACCGCATGTGACCTGCCTGAACGTGGCGGACGGCACATCGAAACGCACACGGTTTGGTGGGTCGTCACAGTTTCCGCCTAGACGCTACTGCCCCGTCTGGCACGGCCTGGTCAATGGCGGGCATCAAGTGTTCAATGCGCTGGTTTGTTGGGGGAACTGCTAGTTACTGACGGCAGGGTCGGTGGCAGCTCTGGCATCTGGCCGCCGCCTGTGCGGTCGGCGGAGCAGGTCGCGACGCTGGGAGGTAGGTGAGGGCGCGGAAGGACAACCTTTCGGCAACTATGAGGTGACCGGCGCGACTTCCCGCCCTGACTGCTCAATCGGGGCCGTCCGGCAAGGCCCTTGAGGATAGGGTTACAGCCGCGATACGGGTGAGGATGGGGGGTGGGGCCCGCGATGGTGTCGGCAGCGCAGCGTCTCGGAGTGGTGTTCGTCCACGGCTTCCTATCTGGGCCTGCCACCTGGGATCCCTTCGTCCAACTGGTCGGCGCCGACCCGGATCTGGCCTTCGTCGAGCCGCTGACCTTCGCCTACGCCTCACCGGCGCTGCCCCGGGTAGCCTGGCGGCGGGTGCCCGAGATCGACGACATCGCCGAGAGCCTCAAGGTCTACCTGGAGACCGAGGCGGAACGCTTCGACCGCCTTGCCCTTGTGGCGCACAGCCAAGGCGGACTCGTAGTCCAGCGTTACCTGGCACGGATGCTGGGCAACGGACGTGGCCCCGATCTGGTGCGCATTTTGCGGGTGGTGCTGTTCGCCTGCCCCAACAACGGATCACAGTTCGCCCTGTCCCTGCGCCGCCGCTGGCTGTGGAAGAACCCACAGGAGAGGCAGCTCAGGCCCCTGGACGCCGTGGTCACCGACACCCAGCGCATCGTGCTCAACCAGGTGGTCCACGCGCGCAAGGTCACCGGCTCCACCTGCCCCATCGCTGTCACCGCCCTGGCCGGGGAAAGCGACGGGATCGTGACCCCGGCCTCCGCCCGGTCCGTCTTCCCGGACATCGGCGGACTGCCTGGCGACCACTTCACCATCATCCGCCCCGACAGCGTCACGCACCGCTCGTACACCGCGCTGAAGCGGCTCCTCTGGGAAGCCCGGCCCGGCGACGACGGGTCCGCGCCGGCGCTCGGCGAGAGAACCACCCCGCCGGAGGGGGAGCACGCGCCCCGCCCTCTGCAGCCGGGACCGACACAGGGCTGAACGGATTCCCGGCCGCCTCCACCGGCCCCCGCACCGTGCGCCCGCCGCACACCTCAGGCACGGCCGTATCACCCGCCGACGCCGACCACCGATGGGCCGTCGCGCATCCCCGTCCCGGACACGTTGGCACACCGCACGGACCGGCCGCACGGCATCGCTACACGCAGCAAGTACGGCAGATCGCCCCCGCCGCCCTGCTGGACCGGGAAGCCGAACTCGCCGAGCTGGCGACCTTCTGCATCGCCGCGGACTCGCCCGGCGACCCGGAAGGCGACGGCGTCCAACCGGCCTACATGTGGTGGCGGGCCGAGGCATGGGCGGGGAAGTCCGCCTTCCTGTCGTGGTTCGTCCTACACCCGCCGGAGGGGATCGAGGTCGCCGCGTTCTTCATCACCGCCCGCTACGCGGGACAGAACAACCGCGAGGCGTTCCTGGAGAAAGCCATCGACCAGCTGGCCGTCCTCGCCGGCCAGGAGGTGCCGCCCGCGGTCGGCGAGCGCCGTCAGCAGGAGCAGTTGTTCGCCCTCTACCACGACGCGGCCCAGGTGGTGCGCGACCGCGGGTCCCGCCTGGTACTGGTGGTTGACGGGCTGGACGAGGACCGGGGCACCGTGACCGGCGCCGACGCTCACAGCATCGCTGCCCTGCTCCCGGCCCGGCCGCCGGCCGGAATGCGAATCGTCGTCGCCGGGCGCCCCAACCCGCCGATCCCCGAGGATGTACCGGCGGGCCACCCGCTGCGCGCCGAGGGAGTCGTCCGCCCTCTGACCGCCTCGCCGCACGCCCTCGTCGTCCGCGACGAGGCCCGCCGCGAACTGCGCGGACTGTTGGAGGGCGGCGGTCTCGGACAGGACCTGCTCGGCCTGCTGACCGCAGCCGGCGGCGGACTGAGCAGTGCCGACCTCACCGAACTGACGTCGAGCCGCCCCTTCGAGATCGACAACCTGCTGCGTGCCGTCTCCGGCAGGACCTTCGGCCTCCGCGACAGCCACTTCGCCCCGCGTGGCACCGGCACACTGCACATCCTCGGACACGAGGAACTCCAGCAGGCGGCCAATGACGGACTTGGCTCCCAGCTCCTCTCCCGGCACCGGCAGCGGCTGCACACCTGGGCAGACTCCTACCACGACCGCGGCTGGCCGGCCGACACCCCCGAATACCTGCTGCGCGGCTACACCGCCATGCTGGCCGCAGCCGACGAGGCCGAGCGCCTCACCGCTGTCGCCACCGACCGCATACGCCAGGACCGTCTGCTCGACATCTCCGGCGGCGACGCGGTCGCCCTCGCAGACATCTCCGCCGCGCAGGAGGCGCACATTGCCCGCGCCACCCTGGACCTGGCTGCGCTGGCCAGGCTCGCCGTCCACCAGGACTACCTGACGACGCGCAACAGCCATATGCCGACCGTCCTGCCCGCCGTATGGGAGCGGCTTGGCCACCCCGTCCGCGCAGAGAACCTGGCGCGCTCCCTGACCACTCCTGGCGAGCAGTGCCAGGGCCTGGCCATGATGGCTGAGGCCGCGTCAAAGACCGGCGAGCGCGACCGGGCCCGGGACCTGATGTACGCCGCGGAGGAGAACGCCCGCGCCATCGTGCACTCCAGCCAGCAGGCGACGCTGCTGATGGTGCTCGCCGTCGGCGCCGCCGAGATGGGGGAGACCGCACAGGCCCGGTACCTGGCCCGCGAGCTGGAGGAGATGGGCCGCGTCCTGTCGCGTCCCGCGGAGCGGGCGGTGTGCTGGGCCGGTGCGGCCGCCGCCGTCGTGGGACTGGGTGAGCAGGAACGGGCCCGCCGCCTGGCGCAGGATGCCGCGGCAGCCGCCCGAGAGGAAGCGGACGCGCCGACGCGATCCACCACGCTCGGACTGACGGCCGCGGTAGCCGCCGAGGCGATCGGCCCGGATGAGGTACGGCTGCTCACGCACGAGGCCGAGCGCGAAGCGGAAGCCCTCACCGGCACGGGCCAGCGGGACAGCGCGTTCGCCTCGCTCGCCGGCACGCTGGCAATGACCGACGACCGTGCCCCGGCATGTCGGTTGCTGGACCGAGTCATCTCACCCGAGGGACGTGCCCGCGCACTCCACGGCATGGCCCTGGCGGCGGCTGAGAAAGACGACCCTGGGTGGATACGGGAGCTGGTGCCCGGTATCGAGCGCGCGACGGCGGAACTACCCGAGGGCGAGAAGCGGGAGCGGGCGCTCGCCGACATCGCTGGCTCTCTCGCCCTGCTCGGCGAACCCGCTCGGGCTGAAACGCTGCTGCGGGGCGTCACCGACCCACACCGCAAGGCGGAAGGCTTCGCGACGGCCGCCGGAGCCGCCATCGAGGCCGGGGAGCCGAAGCGCGCCCGCCGACTGGCGCAGACGGCCGAGACCGCCGTGCGGGCCACGGTCGACCTCGTCACGCACGCCCGCGAACTCACCAGCTTGGCCTGTGCCCTGGCGGTGGTCGGCGACCAGGAGCGCGCCCGTGCCCTGACCCGGGACGCGGAGAAGGCGGCCGACGGCGTCGCCGAGCCGGCGCGCCGGGCCTGGCCAGTAATCGGCATCGTGAAGGCAGCCGCTCTGACGGGCGACACCGAGCGCGCGGAGCGGCTGGCCCGGTCCGTCGAGGAATCCGGCCCGCGGGGACAGTCACTCGCCCGATGGGCACGCGTCTGTGCCGACGCGGGCGACCGGGACGAGGCGACGCGGCTCATCGACCAGGCCGTGACGGCGTGCGACGCGCTCACAGATCCGTTCTCCGCCGCTGGACTCCGGCTCATGCTCGCCCGTACAGCCCTGGCCAACGCAAACCCCGAGCGGGCCCGGGCGCTGCTGGACGATGCGGAAGCGCTGATCGCCGAGTTCGCCATCCCGGTACAGCGCACCTCGCTGCTGCCCGACCTGCTGTGCGAGCGGGCACGCTGCGGTGACGGGGAGCGCGCCGAACGCGCCGCGCGCTCGGAGACCGACACCCATCTGCGGACACAGTGCCTGGCCGCGGTCGCCGCGGGCGTCGCGGACCGTGACGGCGCGGACCGGGACACCGCCACCGCCACGGCCCTGCGATTGATCGCCGATGCGGAGGAGGCCGCCCGCGGCATCGGCAATCCGGGCCGGCGCGGCTTCATCCTCGTGCAGCTCGCCGAGGCCCTCGCCCTGGTGGGTGACCCGGACGGAGCCGACCGCCTGGTCCGTACCGTCACCGACGACTTCCAGCGCAGGAACGCCTACGCCACCCTGGCCCGGGTCTTCGCCACCGACCCCGGCCGAGCCCGGCGGTACCGGGCGGAGGCACTGCGCCTGGGCGGCTGGCCGGTCGTGCTCGACAACGGCGGCCCGGCCCCGGAGATCGCGTCCGTGCTCGCCGACGAGTACGCGGCGGTTATGGCGGCGGCGATGCCGACGGGGACGCCCTGACACGAACACGAAAGGGCCGATCCCTCACTGAACGCACCTGCGGCGTGAACCGCTCCGTGTCCACCCGACGCTCCCTGCTTTCACGCCACGCCGACTCCCCCCGAGGCTCGTTTGACCTTGACTGGGGGCAGCTTCATTTGACAGCGACACTGAGCGAGGGCCGTACGATGCAGCGCAGTACGGCTAGCCGCCCGACTCCGGGAAACCGGCACCGCGTGGGCCTCGACCCACTCTGCGGACAGGCGCCTGATGCAGGTGGACGGCGGTTACCCGGCCGGCACGCCATCCGGGAGGGCTGACTGCGCGTGATGTACTGGCGCAGCAGGGTGGTGCCGTTGTCTGAACTACGCCTTTGGCGGCGCGTCTGGGCTGCGGCCTATCAAAGACTCGATGTACTTCTGGACGAGTTGAAGGCTGATGTCGGAGAGGCAAGCGGTCTCTGTATGGCTGCCGTATTTCATCTCGTCGGCTTTCAGCGCTCTCGGGATCCCTTGGCCTCGCACCCAGGCTTTTACCTGGCGCTCGAAGGCCCATGCATCTCTGGTGAGGTCGAAGTCCCAACGTGCGCTCAGCTCCCAACCCTGGGAGACGTGCTGGGTCAGTCGTTGTTCGATGTTGGCGATACCCCACTTCAGGACTTGGTGGGCGTCGTGGACAACGAGGTAGAGGTAGCCGGCCTTGGCGGGATTGATGCCACGCTCAGCGCAGGTTGGGCAGCCGCGTTGCGTGCCACGAATGTTGTGCAGCGTCGGCCCGGGATCCAGGACCGTTTCGCAGGTCATGCAGCGAGCTTTCCAGGGGAGTTCTGTGCTGCCGGGATAGGGCACGAGCGGATCGAGCGCCTTCCCCAGCATGCTGGCGATGGCTTCCTCCTCATCGAGCCGCAGGGCATCTGCGATCTTCTCCGAGCGGCACGACCAGCATTGATGGCCGCGGATGCGGACCTTGGCGTAGGTGGGGGTTCCGACGTGTCCGCAGTGCAGGCAGCGACACAACCAGGGCTGCAATGATCCCGGATAGTCGATGAGAGGCTCCAGGTCGGCCTTGCCCATCAGCTGCCGCGCCGCTTCGTCGGTGACATCGCGTCCAGCGCAGTTGGTGCAGCCGCCGCGGCCTCGTTGGACGTGCGCCAGCTTCTTCGGCTTGATGACGCCGCAGTGGACGCACCTCGCAGCCCACTGTTTTCCGGCGCCCGGGTATTCGTCCAGTGGATCCCAACCCCACTCGAGCATGACAGCAGCAGCCGTCGCCCCATCGCGAGTGAGTTTGGCTGCGATCTTGCGCGACCGACACGTTTTGCTGCAGACGCCGCTCCCCTTGTTGACGACGTCGTTGTAGCGTGGGGAACTCACCTCAGTGCAGGTCAAGCAGCGGCATTTCCAAGGCAGTTGTGTGCCGGGAAAGGGTTCCAGCGGGCGCGCTCCTCGGTCAAGCATTGCCTTGACAGCTTCGTCTTCGGTCACTCGTCGTGGCATTGGGTAAGCCGCCTCGGTCATGACGTGGCGCCGGGCGCAGTCAGACACTCGCATTGAAAGACATCCTATTCCACGGCCTGCCCAGCCTCACGGTCCTGGGGGGGTTGAAATTTTTTCCCCGCCCCACAACGGCGGCCAGCTCCGCGATGAGGGCCTGGTGCTCACCCAGAAGGGACGCGGGACGTTTGTCCGCGACCCTTAGGCACCCCTCGGCACCGAGCCGGGCAGCAGTCCCGCTTTCGCTGCCCTGGCGGAAGAGCTCAGCTGCATTCATGACGCTCTCCGTCAACTCGGCGAGCGTCTCGACCGCCTTGAGCAGTCGGCTGGCAACGACTCTCCAGCCTCGCGGTGACTTCAACCGCGCGCCTCAGCAGCCGTTCGGCCGAGGAGCGCGCCTCACGCAAACCCGCTTTGATCACTGCGAGTTCTGCGGGAGTGAGGCCCCTGCTCGTTCGCGCGCTCATTGATCCCTGGCATGCCAACGAGCATGTGGCCGCGAACAGCAGAGGACCCGGACAGAATGTTCGGGTCCTCTTTCCTTGCAGGTCAGGCATGTTGACGATGCATCACTTGGTGACTTCGTCCACGGCGTCGAGGACAGCCGACCAGGGCAGCTCTCTGCCTGGCGGCGCGTCGCGCGGCTCGTACAGAGGCCCGACGTCCGGCCCGTACACGAGGCGCACGCCTGCCTCTCGGAGTGTGTAGGTGTCGTTGCCACGCAGGATGCCGTGCATGCGCCGCATTCACCCGAGGGAAGACCACGACAGGAAGTCCGAGCGTCCCGATGGCTTCGCCCACTTGGGTCAGCGCCTGATTGTCCGCGATCCCTGTCGCGAGCTTGGCGATCGCGGACTGCCACGGCGCGGCGTGAGCCGAATGGGGTGGGCGTCTGCTTGGGTGAGCGGCGCCCAGAACCCGTGCAGCCAGTAACCCGCACGGCGTAGCGCTCAGCTTGTCCGAGGCTTGCGCGTTGACCTGGACACTCCAGCGCTGAACCGCTGCGCACCCGGGGTGCCCCACATGCGTTCGCGTCTCCTTCCGGGTCAGCCTGGTGCCGTGAACAGCCAACCCCTGATAGTGGTGGAGCCGCCGGACAGCCGTGGATTGCGGGACGTCCGCGTGCGCGGTGAGGTCGTCGGCCGGGCCTGGTCTCTGCAAGACCTACGCAATCTGTTGCGCCGTGCCGGAGTCCCGAAGGACCTGGACCTCGAGGACAGTGAGCTTATCCATTGGCGTGGCGGCGGATTCGAGGCCTGGCCGGACCGTTCTTGGAGGCGGCGAGCAATATCCGTCCTCATGGCTGCAGGTCTCCTCATCACGGCAGGCGTGCTCGGCAGAATAGGGAAAACGGACATCTCGGAGGCCCTGACGTACGGGGGGCGCGTGGCGGGCGCCACGTTTCTCTTCGCAGGTGCTGTGGAGCTGATCGCGGCAATTGCTGTCTTCGACTACTTGGGGAAGCGGCGCTGGGTTTACTCTGGAGCGGCGGTTCTCATAGGCGTCGTGATCGCACTGGCCGTGAATACTCTGCTGCTATTCATGCAGATCGATGCCGGAGAATACACTCATTACGCTTGGATCTGGCCCACTCTCCTGCTCTGGTCTTTCTGGGCACTGTGGAAGGTCAACCCTCAACAGATATGGAGGCAATCACCCCATCCCAAGAAAGTCGCGATCGGTGCAGCAGTAACGGCGCTCATCGCCATCGCCAACTTGATCTACTCGCAGGTGTATATACCGTACAGCAATCCCGTTACCGTGCGCATGGTGGTCAAGTTTGGAAAACCGCAGCTCAACGCCGAGCGCACGGTCCTTTATCTTCCGATGACCGTGTCAGTCAAGAACAGCGGAAAGGTGCCCTTCTATATTCTGGGTAGCCTTTATGAGGTCTACGGGCGCTCGGCTGATTTCACCGAGAAGGCCAGGGGGATGAAGGATTGGAAGGGTGACCTTCAGGCTGGTGGCGACGTGGAACGTAATATCAAGGTATTGGGACGTGAATTGATTAGTTCCGGTGCGATCATAGCCGACGAAAGCGGTTCCTTTTTGGAGCCGGGTGACGATTTTAGCGAAGTTAAGATCGTCAGCATCTCCGCAACCTCCGAATTCGATTCGATCGATGGTTCTGCTCAGGCTGTGGTCTTGAGGAAGGATCGGGGAACGCTCAGCAGCGACTACGCCGACTCGGCGACTGCATCGTGGTATGAGGATCTTTCCCACGCGGAAGATGCTCCCAAGTGGGTGGCTCAGGCGGGGGACGAGTACATTAAATTTCATGCCCGACTTCGTTACAGCACCGAGATTCTCAATGTGACCCGTCGCCCTCGGTACGTCACTCTTTGGCGGGTGGCTCATAAGTCGCCCGACGTCAAGTTCGATGAATACAGCAACATAATTGCGACAATTTCGCTGAAGGGTGAAGAGGGGCGTGAGCCCAGCGCACTCGAATGGGATGAAACCTCCGAAAGCTACGGTCTGTTTTGGATGTACAGCGGGACGGTACGGGAGTCGTTCGCGGCGCTGGTCAAGCCCCCCACGGGACAGCGCTGATTCAAAGTCCTCCGCGAACAGGCCCGCTACCTGGTCGAGGAGAAGAACGCCCACTACATCCTGGTGGTCAAGCGCAACCAGCCGCAGCCGATCGCCCGCATGATGAGGGGTGACACAGGTGAATGACGACACCGAGGAATTGCGTCTGGGGACTCTGGTCGGTCGTCGCCAGGTGACGCCACTGACCCCACCTTTGGCTGTTCCTTCGGTTCTCCCCTTCGGCGAGCTTTCCCCGCCGGTCGTTGAACGCCTGGTGAGGGAAGTGATGTGGCTCGTCGACGGAATGAACGATGAGGCATCAGCGGTCAGCCTGAGCGCGGATTGCTCCTGTTCCAAGCACCTGGCCAGGGTGTCGTCACTCGAGCTTCCCTACGTTCTTCTACGGACAGGGCGAGCCCTTCGTATGGTTGGCCCACCCAGGGGCGTCGGGTGTGGCTTTCAAGCTTCTGCCGCTTATGGCTTCCATCGATTGGCCGCCCGACCTGGTGCAGGCCCATCGCGACTGGAACCGCACCTACGCGGAGCTTGCCGGGCATCAGGCTCCGTACACGGCGCTGCGGCGCCGTCTGGTGCAGCTGTCCTGCCGTCTTGCCGTGCATCCGTTCTGGGGCGCCGAGCCGGGACGGTCGAGCGGAGCTCCAAGGTCGCGGTGGCCAAGTTTGCTTGGCGTGGCCGCGAACGCCTGACTTGCTCCGTATCAAGGAGAACGCGCTCGTCCTCCACTCGATGAGGTGGCCGGACGAGATCCGCGACCCGTCCGAGCTGACCCCGCAGCCGATCGAGCTGGACGACGAGGAAGTCGAAGCTGCGATCCAGCTCATGGAGACGATGGCGACCGAGGACATCTCCGGATACACGGACCACTACCGCGAAGCCCTCGAAGAGGTCATCGCAGCCAAGGCCGCGGGCAAGAGGCCGCCCCAACCGGCGGGCAGGAACCGGCCGGACCGGTCGTCGACCTGATGTCCGCCCTCAACGCCTCCGTCCAGGCAGCAAAGCAAGCGCGCGCCGAGGACGGCGAGGACGCCACGGTCCACGAGATGCCGAAGAAGCGCACCGCGAAGAAGACGACGGCCACAGCCAAGAAGAGCACTGCGGCCACTAAGAAGACCGCGGCCAACAAGGCACCCGCGAAGAAGGCCGCCAGCCGCAAGCCGAAGAGCGCCTAGACCCAACCAAGCCCCGGACACGCGCTCCAAGCGTGTCCCAGCTGTCCGACTGTCCGGTTAAGCCTGCGATCTGAGGAAACGAGCCGGACAGCTCAAAGTGCCGCTGTCCGGGCTGTCCGGTCACAGACCAGCTGCAACACCGGGGGCAGCCCATCAGCGGAGCCGACCACACGTGGGCGGCGAATTGCGAGGGGTGTCGGCGTACGCCCGATCGGGCTCAGGCAAATACGCGGCTGCGTACCCAGCATAGACGGGCGTTGAGAACGGGACCGGACACCAAAGACGTCCTCCACAACGTGGTGAGTGGCGATACTACTGGCGGGACCAGCGCCGTGAACGGTGGGCATGGCAGGCCGAGCGAGGGGTGGAGGCATGTCGGGGTCGGGGCATCGGAGCCGGTCGCGTGGTGAGCTGATCCGGCAGCGTACGCGGTCGCAGTTCGTAGGTCGGCGGGCGCAGTTGTCGCTGTTCGCGGAGAACCTGGCGAAGGATCCGGAGTCGGAGGGGGATCCGGCGGAGTTTCTGTTTCATGTGCGCGGGGTGGGTGGGGTGGGGAAGTCCACGCTGCTGCGGCAGTGGCAGGAGGTGGCGCGGCGGGCGGGGGCAGTGACCGCGGTGGTGAACGAGAGCGACGTGCACGGCGTGCAGCAGGCCCTGGCCGAGCTGGCCCGGCAGTTGGCCGAGCAGGCAGGCCCGCTCAAGGAATTCGACCGGGCAGCCGAGCAGTTCCGCCGGGAGCAGGAGGCGGCCGCCGAGCCGGTGCCGGCGGAAGGCGCCGGGGCGGCGGAAGGCGAGGTGTCGGTGTCGAGCCGGGTGGTGACGCAAGCCGCGCTGGGTGCGGCGTCGCTGATCCCGGGGGCCGGGGTGGTGACCTCGATGGCAAACCCGGACGCCGCGGCCCAGGGCCTGGACCGGCTGCGGGCCGGTGTTCGAGCCCGAGGCCGTCGGGCACGAGGGGGTGACGTCGCCGGGGTGAGCCGGGCGTTTGTCTCTGAGCTCGGCCGGTTGTGTGGTCGATACCAGTGGGTGGTGCTGTTCTTCGACACGTGGGAGCAGACCGGGCGTTACCTGGACGGGTGGTTGCGGGATCTGCTGGAGGATGCGTTGGGGCCGGTGCCGGTCAACGTGATGGTGGTGCTGGCCGGACGGGACGAACTCGCGGAACGGGAGTGGGCGCCGCTGCGGGCGTTGGTGGCGGACGTGCCGCTGGAGGTGTTCACCGACGCGGAGACGCGGGCGCTGCTGGCCGCGCGGGGGGTAACGGAGCCGGGGGTGGTGGAGGCGGTGCTGCAGCTGTCGATGGGACTGCCGCTGCTCGTGGAACTCCTTGCCCTTGCCCGTCCTGGGGCCGCCGAGGACGTGGACGCGGACGGGGACGTGGTTGACGCGGCGGTCGAGCGTTTTGTGCAGTGGATCACGGATCCGCGCCAGCGTGAGACGGTCCTGGCATGCGCGCTGGCGCCGCAGCTGAACGAGGACGTCTTCGCCGCCGCCGCACCACAGGAGGCGCGGGGCTTGTGGGGGTGGCTGTGCGGGCAGCCGTTCGTCAGTGGCCGCGGCGACTTCAAGCAGTACCACGCAGTGGTACGCGCGAGCATGGTACGCCAGCAGCGCACCCACTCCCCGCAGCGCTGGACCACAGCACACCTCCGGCTCGCCGACACTCACGCCACCTGGCGCACCGCCGCCGAGCAGGGCCTTCTCGAGGAGAAGCGGTGGGGCGATCCCCGGTGGCGTCGCCACCGCCTGGACGAGACCTACCACCGGCTGTGCGCACACCCCGCAGCCCAGTTAGCACCCGCGCTGGAGCAGGCCGTCCTTGCCGCCGGACCGGATACGTCGATCCTGCGGCAGTGGATCGACGCCCTCGAACAAGCAGCCAACGACACCACGGATCCTGCCCTCCTGTCTTGGGCCGACCGCCTTCAGAACGCCGTCACCGGCGACGAGCCCGCCCTGGCCTCCCTCACCGCGCTGCTGACCCACGGCCATATGAGCGCTACTGCCCGAGCCTGGGCCCAGACCTACCGCGCCCGGCACCTCTACCTCGCCGATCGCGATGAGGAAGCTATCGCCGAGCTGGACCGTGCCATCGCCACCGACCCGCACAACGCTCGTGCCTGGGCCTACCGAGGCGACGTTCACCGCTGGCTCAGCCACACCGACCAGGCCATCAGCGACCTGACGACCGCACTCGACCTCAGCCCCGACGATGCCTGGGCCCTCGCTCGCCGCGGAGAAGCCCACCGGGAAGCGGGCCGCGACGACCAGGCCATCGCTGACTTCACCGCCGCTCTCGACCTCGACCCCACCTACGCCTGGGCCCTTGGTTCACGAGGGCAAGCCCACCGGGAAGCGGGCCGCTACGACCAGGCCATCGCCGATCTCACCGCCGCTCTCGACCTCGACCCCGCCTACGCCTGGGCCCACGGCTCACGGGGAGAAGCCCACCGGGAAGCGGGCCGCTACGACCAGGCCATCGCCGACTTCACCGCCGCTCTCGACCTCGACCCCACCTACGTCTGGGCCCACGGCTCACGGGGAGAAGCCCACCGGGAAGCGGGCCGCTACGACCAGGCCATCGCCGATCTCACCGCCGCTCTCCATCTCGACCCCACGCTCGCCTGGGCCCTTGGCTCACGAGGGCAAGCCCACCGGCAGGCCGGCCGCTACGACCAGGCCATCGCCGACTTCACCGCCGCTCTCGACCTCGACCCCACCTACGCCTGGGCCCTTGGCTCACGGGGAGAAGCCCACCGGCAGGCCGGCCGCTATGACCAAGCCATCGCTGACTTCACCGTCGCTCTCGACCTCGACCCCACCTACGCCTGGGCCCTTGGCTCACGAGGGCAAGCCCACCGGGAAGCGGGCCGCTACGACCAGGCAATCGCCGATCTCACCGCCGCTCTCCATCTCGACCCCACGCTCGCCTGGGCCCTTGGCTCACGAGGGCAAGCCCACCGGCAGGCCGACCGCTACGAGCAAGCCATCGCCGACTTCACCGCCGCTCTCGACCTCGACCCCAACTACGCCTGGGCCCTTGGCTCACGGGGAGAAGCCCACCGGGAAGCGGGCCGCTACGACCAGGCAATCGCCGACTTCACCGCCGCTCTCGACCTCGACCCCAACTACGCCTGGGCCCTTGGCTCACGAGGGCAAGCCCACCGGGAAGCGGGCCGCTACGACCAGGCAATCGCCGATCTCACCGCCGCTCTCGACCTCGACCCCACGCTCGCCTGGGCCCACGGCGCTCGCGGAGAAGCCCACCGGCAGGCCCACCAATATGACCAAGCCATCGCCGACTTCACCGCCGCTCTCGACCTCGACCCCACCTACGCCTGGGTTCTTGGTCAACGAGGCGTCGCTAGCCGGCAAGCGGGCCACTACTCGCGGGCGCGTGAAGATCTTGAGCGGGCTGTCACATCCGAGCCCCATGACCCTGGTCTTCTGTTCGAGAAGATCATGCTGGACACGGTGAAGTCGGGGCTCGCGGGATGCGTGGAGCAGTGGAGCGAGTTGCTCACCTCCCCGACGGAATCACCGGAGGCTGACGCCACCAGGTTCTTTGGCCTGCTCCGGGTGCTGCTCCTTGAACCGGAAGCCAACGTGGCGGAGGCAACCGAGGTGTTCCTCTCAGGAGGCCCGGACCACGACGCCGTCACAGACCTGCTCCACTACTTGGCCGAACTCTCCGCCCTGGGCGACGAACCAGCAGACCGCGCGCGGCAGTGCCGTCACCTCATCGCGGAGCGGGCCTCTGAATGAGCGGCAGGGTAGTGCTTCCGTTGCGCAGCACCACCCAATACGCCCGACAGCCGTGCGAGAAGGAGCGGGAAAGCCGTTGGCCGACCACGGTCAGGGTCACGTGCTGGTGCACTTCTGCATCCCGAGGTGCGTACCACAGCGCTCTGGCGTCCAGCGCCACACAGCTGAAAGCGTGACTTTCCGGGCTGTCCGAGGAGAGAGGGTGTAACACCCCGGGCGTTACAGCCCGTCGGCGACGCCGACGTTGAAGACCGTGTCTTTAAGGGTGGCCGGAGATGCGGGCCGATGGCTCTGAGTGCTCATTGCCCGCTGCGGATCTTGTCGAGCTCCTTCGCGAAGGCCTTCGTCTCCGCGATCAGCTGGTCGCGTGCGTTCTCCTGCGTCTTGTTGCCCTGGTCCTTGAATGCCCCGCTGAAATGTGGCTTGAGTTGGGTCCACCAGCCGAAGTCCAGCATCGCCCATGCCTGCGGACACAACGGGGCGCGGGTTTTCGGCAGGTAACCGGCACCGACCAGGGGCCCGCGGAACCTCTTCGGGTCGCTCCCCTCGAGGTAGCAAAGGAAGTTGAAGACCCGTTGCTGGGTGACGGGGTGATCGCTCGAGAGCCCCTCCAGCGTCAGCTTGCCCTCCTTGCGGGCGAGCTCGTCGAAAAGGATTGCGGCTGCCAGCGACGGATCCGGTCCAACCTCGTTGACGGTGTAGAACGACGCGAACCCGTCGGCGGCGTCCTCCTCGAGGCCGAGGTTCGCAAGCAGAAGCTGACGCTGCAGGGCATGGCCCATCTCGTGGCCGAAGATGAACTGGGTCGACAGCGCGGTCAGGTCGTCGGCGTTGAACCTGGCCCTGGGGAACAGGGCGGGACGCTTGACGGTCTTGACCACGTTGCTGAGGACCCCTTCGATCTGGGTCAGGAACGGCGGGGGCACAAAGATCGTCCTGCCGTCGGGCTGGGCGACCGCATCCGTAACCCCCGGTGGGACCTTGTCGGTGACTTTCACGACCAGGTCATGCGGGAGGGCGAGCGACGTGTTCACCCAGTCGGCGACCTGCTCGAGCACGCGGGACTTCCGGATCACCGCTACGGCCTGCCGGTCCTTCGGCTTGATCGCGTTGTCCTGGTAGACGACCGTGACCTTGCCGTTCGCGGCAGCCTTGTTGCCGTCGCCGCCACACGAGGCGACTGCGAAGCCGGCGACGAGCAGCGCCACCGCGAAGGCAGTCCTGGACATGGCCGAGTACCCACCACTGCTCAGCAACCTAGTCAGCTCTTTTCCTTGGTCAGGGCGTTGGGGCGGGCGGTTGTACTTACGTGGTCTCCGGAGCCACTTCCCGATGCCGGAGGAGGGACTCGAACGTAACGAGCCGGGGACGGCGAGCGGTATCGCAGGTTCGATCGTGCCGACGGCCGGATGCCGGAGGCAGGACTCGAACCTGACACGCGGATTATGATCGACGGACCCTTCGTCCGCAATGATCCATTTACAGCGGTTTTCGTCCCACTTGCGCTGGCCACCTACGCTATCGATGCCACACGTCAGCGGGTCCGACTGTCGCGCAGTGAGCGGTCGGCGGACCCGGCCGTGGCCGTCAATGCAGCCGTGACACCGGCGGTGGATCACCTCCGGGGAATTGCCGACCCGTCGAGCCACCTCCGGAGCCGTGTGCGCAGGTTCGAATCCTGCCGGGGGCACTTCATCGGGACCAGCGTGATCATCCCGCTGGCCTGCAGAAGTGCCAGACTTCAAGAGCCGGACCCAGTCTCACTGGGTCCGGCTCCCTGTCGTTTGTGACTTCCCTTATTTCTGGGCCGTGTTCTAGATGATTAATTTGCCCAGTCCTTTTCCGTGAGCAGCCGGTCGCGCGCTTGGGATTCCCGGGCCCATCGCTCGATGATGAGACATCCCCGTAGGCCGGGACCGGCAGTCCCGTCGACTACGAGTTCATGGCGCAGTGGTCCAGAGGGTGAGTCGAACAGGTGCTACTGCGCTGCGCCGATCTGGTTTCTTCCCGGAGACCGGGCTCGTCTCCCGCGACGTGAGCGTGCCCCATCCCGCCTCGGGGAGGTGACAGTGCTGCTTCCCGAGCCCGAGACAGCCTCCACCGGCCGCGTGGCGGCGTAGAGGATGCAGTCGCAGAACGCCACCAGCCGTCTGCCCCGGTGGCGAGGGACGGAACCGACAAGTCTGCTTTGGGCCGCGGGGACCGGGGGCATCCCCCTCACACGCAAGACGCGGGGGCGTCACTTCGGGGGACGCTTCGGGCAGAAGGGGGTCGTGAGGACGGTGGAGTACTTCGCGGTAGTGATCGGGATCTTCGTGGTTTTCGTTGTGCTCGTGTTCATCGTGTCGGTGGCCCTTGCCGCCGGCGGAGGCAGTGCGTTCTCCCTGCGCCGGCGGTTCGTCCGACGGCGGCACGTCGTGTGGCGGCTCCCCATCGTCCTGTTTGTGTGGGCGGGGACTGAGGCGGCTGACGCGGGGCAACTGGTCCTGGCTTGACCAGCCTTGCTGGTTGGCCAACGACGTCTTGAGGTGGGCCCACGCGACCTCGACGGGGTTGAGCTCGGAGCGTAGTGCGGCAGGTAGTAGACGTGCGGCCGGTCGCGAGCTGCGACTGGCCGCCTCATCCGCAGGCTGCGGTGGGCGCGCCTCGCCGAGATCCGCGAGACGCTAAAGGGCCGGGCCACCTCCCGTTCCGTCGCATCCTCAGCGCACATGTCGACAGCCTCGAACCGCACTTGCTTTCGCCTGGCCCGTTCATCGGCGGACAGACCGCACCGAATGATTCCGCGCGTTCGAAGCCGCGCTAGGTGGCTCGCTTGCGCCCCTTTTCGAGCTTGGCGATGCGATCTTTGACTATGCCGTTGCTTGCGAGATCTTCCGATAGTCCCGTACTGCTGTCGATCAGTGCCCTGACGAGCTGTGGAACCTTCAGGCCGTTGACATCCTCAAGCTGGACCGACGCCAGTACTGCCTCTGCGAGGTCTGCATTGGCAAGATTCGCATTCCTCAGGTCTGCACCCTTCAGGCTTGCTTTGCGGAGCACCGCGCCTTGCATCTGAGCGCCCCTCATAACTGCGTCACTGAGATCAGCGCCGGCTAGATCCGCTTGGTCCATCTGCGCTAGGCAGAGGTCAGAGCCCTGGAGGTTGATACCGGCGAGGCGGGCTCGCTGCAGGTTGGCTCGTCGCAGGGAGGAGGCTGTTAGGTCGATGCTCTCGGTTCCTTCTGCATAGTCTCGTCGCGCTATCACCGTCAGGGCGGCTTGGACGTCCACGGTGATGTCCGGGGGTTCCATCCATGGGTCCTCCGGCTTCGCGGGCTCCCCCTTGTCCTTTTCCTCGGTGCGCGGCGGGTTGCGGATGAAGGCGGAGAGTACTTCGAGGACGGTTCGGCGGTCCTTAACGCTGTCGCGCATGATGCGTTCCAGTGAGTAAATGCCGCCCAGCCTCTGGGTAATGTTGTCGGAGCTGAGGATCTTGATCGCTTCGACGTATCGGTTTGTTACTTGGGCTTCGAGTGTCAACTCCGCTTGCTCTCGGTCCCTGGTTTGGGTGTGCCTGAACTGTTCCTGCGCGTGCTCGAACTGCTGTTGCGCCAGGCTGAACTGGTCTTGGCTCTGGGCGAACTGCTTGCGAGCGAGGCGGTGGTTCTTGCCGGTGTAGTAGAGGCCGAGTGCTCCGATGGCGCCTGCGGCGAGGGCGACGAGCATGGTTCGGAAGCCGGTGACGATGATGCCGGCACTGGGGGCGAGCTTGTCGTCGCGGACGTGGTGGCCTTCGAAGTACCAGGGGCCCCAGACGAGGGCAGCGAGGAGGAGGGCTCCGGCCGCAGCACCAGTTACTCCCCAGACGAGTTTGCGCTTCGTCGTTGGCGTCATGGCGGGATGATGTCCTCACCCGATGTGCGACATGCAATGAAGTGGGTTGTTTAGAGCGGGATTTGAGGTTGAGGCGTCAGGCTGTCTGGGGGAAGGGCTGCCGCCAGTGGTTGCAGCCGTATCGTGCATGAGAGCCGTTGCCCGCCCTGTTGCCAACGCGAGGTCACACTCGCCTGGCCAGGCAGAGAGCCGCGCTCTCGTGACCCACGCGATCGACTGGATCGAGCGGATCACCCTTGCCATCGCCAAGGTGCTTGACTGACCTGCGAGTTAGCGGCTGCGCTATTCGCGCGAGGGCGCTGCGGACTGTCGCACCCCAGCGCCCTCAGCGTTTGCGGACCGAGGGGTCAGCGCCCAGCTGCGAAGTCCACGAACGCCGCCCACTCGGACGCCCGGACCGAGAGGTGCGGTCGCCGAACGTTCTTGGAGTCACGGATGTAGACCATGGCAGTGTCGACGGCGACCTCGATGCACTCACCGCCTTCAGCACCGCTATAGCTGCTTTTGAACCAGGCGAGATCCGCCTTACCCTGTCCAGGCTTTTCGGTGTTCATTGCTCTCCCAGCAGCTTCTCGATCAGGCTCAGGGACTCGCGAGGGGTGAGAGCCTGGGCCCGGATGCTTCCGTAGCGTGCCGCCAGGATACGGACCTCTTCAGGATCTGTGATGAGCCGACTGACGCTCTGGACCTCTACGTAGCCGACCTGCTGGCGCCCTTTGGGCGTGAGGAGAATGAACGGGCCGTCTACCCCCGCAGGCTCCTCGCACGCTGTCGGCAGTACCTGCAAAGTGGTGCTGCGTAGCTGCCCCAGACGCAGGAGCTGCTTCAACTGATGAAGCTGAACTTCTCGGCCGCCGATCAACCTGTGGAGGACGGACTCATCGATGACTGCGCTGACAATGGGGGCGGGCCATCGCGTCAGAATCTCCTGCCGTTCGAGCCGGGCGGCGACTCGCCGTTCGATCGTTACGTCGTCGAGTGGAGGCTGTCGGGCCTCCAGCAGGTTCCGTGCGTAGGCCTCCGATTGCAGCAGCCCCGGCACCGTCAGCGTGCTGTAGAAGTTGACCTCGACTGCCTCTCCCTCGAGTCGCGCATAGTCGCGGAACCAAGCCGGATGCCTTACCCGCGCCCTCGCCTTCGCTCGCGCCACGTCCTCCTTGGTTGCCTTCAACAGGCCGCCCGCGCCCAGCAGATCGTCCGCCGCGTTCAGCAACTCCGGCTGTGGCGTCCTGCGCCCGCGCTCCAAGGCCGAGATCAGGTCCTCGCCGTACCCCAGCCTGTCCCCGAGTTCCTTCTGCGTCCAGCCGGCCCGTTCCCGCAACAGCTTCAGTTGCTTGCCGACGGCTCGGTACAGATCCGCCGCGCCGTCCGCGTCCTCCGGCGGATCCGGGCGCCTCTCGGCGTCCCCCTGCTGAGCTTCGTTCAGTACCACGACCACCCGCCACCCCGAACAGACAACCGAACGTACTGGCACGTACACTCTCCGTGCCGATGGTTTCCGGTCAGCGTACGGGCACCCGGCCACGCTCTGTCACATGAAGTCGGAAATCCGCCTGCTCCCCCTCCGTGCAATCACGGAGGACTGCATCCCGCCGTGCCCGTACTGCCACCCGACACCGATCTCGGCATGCCGTGACCGGCCACGCGACGCACCCTGGACACATGGCCTCGCCTGTCTCCGTGAACCCGCCGTCGTCGGCGGGTGGACGACGTGTGCGGGTGGATGGCGAGATCCGCGGCCTCATTGAATGGCGAGGCGGAGGGCCCCACGTCTGGAGGTGAGCTCATGAGGCTCCGCAAGGTGACAGCCGGGTGGGGGGAACCACTCCAGCCACCACCGGGCTACTTCGGCCCCGAAGGGAGCGTGCCCGATGAGGCGCAGCGACGCCTCATCCTCGACTGGGCGGTGAGCCAGCGGATCGCGAGCGGATGGCGCGTGGAGTCCCGTTCAGAGACGCAGGCGGTGCTGGTCCGTGGTCAGCCGGTGAACCATGTGCTGCACGCCATCCTCAGCCTCGTCACCTGCTTTCTGTGGGCCATCGTGTGGGTCGTTCTCATGGCGACGAACAGGGTCGAGCGGGTCGCCCTGACCGTCGATGCGCAAGGGCACGTAATCGCTGTGCACGCTCCGGTGTCCTAGGCCGGCACGCCTTGCTCGTCCGTCCGCCTCCCACGCGATGCCCCACAACATCCGCGTGGCGATCTGCCTGCCAAGCACCGCCGATGGATGATCCCCTAGGCAGGTGGAAGCAGTCATAGCGAGCGGGATCGCCGTACTCGGAACCCTCCTTGGATCAGGGCTCACACTCGCGTTCCAGCGGCGCACAGCCGAGAACAGCCACAAGTTCACCCGCAGCGAGAGCCTGCGACAAGAACGGCTGGACGCCTACTGCGTCTACGCCGGCGCCCTCCTCAACTACCGGCGCTGTCTGGTCCACTTGTGGTTCTGCCTGCACGAGCAGCCACCGCACGAGGACCCGGACCAGGTGCGTGTCCGCGCGTACGACCTTCGGTCCGCGGCCCAAGAAGCGCTCTTCCGCATCCAAATGCTCACAGATGACGACACTCTTGGCCGGGCAGCGGAGGAGGTCCTCGACGCGGTTGCCAATCTGCACAAGACCGACAGCCGGTCTGAACTCGACGAACGAAGAGAGCGCACCCGGGAAGGGATCAACGACTTGGTCAGCATCGCGAAGCAGCACGTCAGTGGCGTCGATGTCGTGGGTCTGTAGCTGTCCGCCAGAATCGGCGCATGCTGAGAATCGGATCCGTTGTTCTGGGCGTCTCGGATGTGCCGCGCGCGGCCGCGTTCTGGATGGAGGCCATGGGATACGTCCCGCGCGAGGAGATGGAAGACGACTGGGTGGTGCTGGTGCCTGCGGATGGGGTCGGGGCCCAGCTGGCGCTCGGTCTCAGCGAGACGCCGGTGCAGGAGCATCCGCGGATCCATCTCGACCTGTACGCCGGGGACGCGGCCGACCAGGCCGCCGAGGTCGAGCGGCTGGTGTCCCTCGGCGCCCAGCGCGTCGACTGGGACCTTTATCCGGACGACGCCGACTTCGTCGTACTTGCCGATCCCGAGGGCAATCGCTTCTGCGTCATCGACACCAGTCACAGCTGACAGACCGGACGCCTCCACCTCGCCGCGGCGAAACGGGCGAAGCGGAGGCGTCCGGGGCCGGTCAGCCCGTGGGCATCAGGACGCGGGTGGCTCCTTCCTCCTTGTTGTGCTTGTTGTGCTTGTTGTGCCGGTCGGCCCAGTTGGCGAGGGCCGTACTGCACGCGTGATCGAGATGGCGCAGGTCCAGCAGGTCGAGCTCGATGTGCCGGTCCTTCGGCAGTCCCTCGAGGCTGTCGAGGATCCTGGGCAGCCGGAGGAAGGTCGCGTTGCCCGAGACGACCACACGGAGGGGGCCGCTGCGGTCGGAGTCTTCGTCGACGTGCACCTGGACGTGCGACGTCTCCCACGCCGTCTTGGCGACGGCGAGCAGCAGCCCGGCCAGCACGCCCTCGAACATGTTGGTCGCGACGATGGCGACCGCGGTGGCCATCAGGATCAGCGCCTCCCCGCGGTGCTCGCGCCACAGCGGCCCGAGTTCCTTCAGTGGGATGAGCTTCCAGCCGGAGAAGACCAGGATTCCGGCGAGCGCGGCGACCGGTATGAGGCCGAGCGCGGCCGGTACGAGTGCCGCGAAGAGCAGCAGCCATACGCCGTGCAGCACCCGTGACGCCTTGGTCCGGGCGCCCGCTTGCACATTGGCCGCGCTGCGCACGATGACCGCGGTCATCGGCAGCGCCCCGAGGGCTCCGCAGAACGCGTTGCCCGCGCCCTGCGCCATCAACTCCTTGTCGTAGTCGGTGCCGGGTCCGCTGTGCAGCCGGTCTACGGCAGCGGCGCTGAACAGACTCTCCGCCGACGCGATGAGCGTGATGGCGACGACCGTGCCGATCGCCCCGACCACTCCGGCATCCGTGATCCTGCCGAGGTCGTCGGTGGATGGTGGCCGGATCGCGCCCAGCAGCCCCTGCACCTCGACCCGCTTCACGGGCAGAGCGAACAGCGCCACTGCGGTGGTGGTCAAAGCCACGGCGGCCAGTGGTGCGGGGACCACGCGGACCTTCGGCGGCAGATGCTTCCAGAAGGCCATCAGTACGACGGTGACCGCGCCGAGAGCGAAGGCGGTCAGAGCCTCCGGCGTGCGGGCCGTACGGATGAGCATCTCTGGCAGGCCCGCGAGGTTGGCGGGGCCCGAGCCGGGCGCCTTCGCGTCGGCCATGGCGTAGAGCTGACCGGCGATCAGTACGAGGCCGATCCCGGCCAGCATGCCTTCCACCACGGCGATGGAGATGGCGCGGAACCAGCGGCCCAGCCGCAGCGCGCCCATGACCAGCTGGAGCACGCCCGCCGTGAGGACGAAGACGCCCAGGGCCCCGAGTCCGAATTCGTTGACGGCTTCGAGGACGAGGACGGTCAGCCCCGCGGCGGGTCCGCTGACCTGGAGGCTGCTCCCGGGGAGCAGCCCGGTGACGAGTCCGCCGACGATGCCGGTGACCAGGCCGAGTTCCGCCGGGACGCCGGAGGCAACGGCCACGCCCACGCACAGCGGCAGGGCGACGAGGAATACGACGACGGACGCGGTGAGATCGGCTCGCAGCGTCGAGGCGGAGGGTCGCTCCGCGCGCTGCGGCGCCGCCCGCCGGTGGCGTCCGCGGTTCCCGCGTTCGCGGGTGTCGGCGGCGCTCACAGCGGAAGGAACGCGTCGTCGTGCGGCCGGTGGACGAGCACGGAGCCGGTGTCTATCTCGTAGAACCAGCCGTGCAGGCTGAGGCGCCCTTCCGCGACCCGGCGGGAGACGCATGGGTAGTCGCGCAACTGCCGGATCTGGCGCAGCACATGGTGCTGGACGGCCTCGGCGATGGCTGGGGACAAAGGGTCGGCGAAGAGGGGCGGGGGTGACGCACTCTCCAGCCAGCCGCGAACCGCGGGAACGGCGGAGAGGTCTTCGCGGCGCACCATCGCGCCGACGGCACCGCAGTGGGAGTGGCCGCAGACGACGATGTCGGCGACGCCGAGCACCTCGACGGCGTACTCGATGGTGGCCGCCTCGCTCGAGTGCCGCTCGGGGTCGTGTTCGGGGATGATGCTGCCTGCCGTGCGGAGTTCGAAGAGCTCGCCGGGGCGGGCTCCGGTGATCAGCGAGGGGATCACCCGCGAGTCGGAGCAGGTGATGAACAGCGCTTGTGGGGACTGACCTTCCGCGAGGCGGCCGAACTCGTCGGCGCGGGCGGCGGCCCGGTCCCGGAAGGCGCGGGCATTCTTCATGAGCATGTGCATGGGGGTGTTCCTCCAGCGCGCCCAAGGCGCGCGGTGGTGAGTCGTCATGTCGGATCGCAGGTGCTGAGTGGGGGAAGCCGTGCGGGAGCCGACAAATCGATCAGAGGCGGAACACTTGAAGCACGGCAGGCCGTGCTGCGGGGCGCTGTCCGGGTGGACCGGGGTTGTGCCCCGTGCACCAGGAGTCGGTGGAGCACCCGGGAGGCGGCGGGGTCGCCCTCACCGGTCGGGCGGAGGGGGGACGATCGCCTGTGGGCGGGGCTTGGGCGGTCAGCAGGCTGTTGGGCCGGCCGCCGTTGCGGTAGGGGGGCGGCTTGTCCAGGGGATTCGGATCGTCCCGGGACGAGTCGGCGTGTGAGCCGCGCAAGCCGTGTTCGTTGGGTGAGTTGAGCTCACCGGGTGGGCCCGTTGAGTCTGATGACTCCGGTGGGCCCGGTGAGCCCGGTGGCTCGGGTTCGCCGGGCGACTCAGGTATGGAGTCGGCCTCTCGGGAAGTCCCTCCGGCGTCCAATGCCACTTCTCCGGCGGCGTCTACGGCCGCCTGGCAGAACAGGAGGACCGCGAGCAACAGGGTGCACAGCGCAGCGAGTGCGTCCGCTGCTGCGATACGCCGTGTCACGGTCCCTCCCCGACTTCAGTCCTCAGCAATTGGTCCAACTGGTCAGTAACTCCAGCCTCTTCAGTCACTGTGACAGCACGACGGCGCAAAAGTCAGCGATTCGTTAAAGATTCGTGAGCGTCACACCACTTGACAGCGGCCGTCTGGCGACGCTACCGCGGGTCACCCCAGTTGAGGCGCCGATTGCGTCCGGGCACCGCCGTACGGACCGCCGGGGAGCGGAATCCTTCACGGGCGGGTTCGGCGACCACTCGGCTCCACGTGGGAGCCGACGAAGCGAGTTGCGGGGAGGGGTGCCGGTCAACTGAGCGCGGACCGCGAGGCGTTCACGATCATCCGCGCTCATGCGGCCAGGGGTGACGTCGTAGCTGCGGATGATGCGGCTGGCGAGGATGAGGATGAGGACGACGAAGGCGGCGCCCGGGGCCGCGCCCGACTCGGGTCCTGCGATCAGCGGGCGCCCTCCGCGTCCGCGCGGGCCTGGGCGTCGATGCGCGCCTTGGCGTCCTTCCAGGCGATCGGCAGCTCCTCCACCGGAACTTCCCAGAACGTGAAGGTCGAGCTGCGCATCGTGGATCGCAGGCCGATCATGATGCTCTTGTGGGGCTCGGTCCTCGCGTAGGTGTAGAGCGCTTCCTTGTCCTCCCAGGCGGACAGGGTGAAGAAGACACCCTTCAGCAGCTGGGCTTCGAGGGACGCACCCAGCGCGCCCGGCGCTTTGCGCACCTGACCCCAGGCGGAGAGCGCCTTCAGAAAGAAGCCCGGCACGTTCTTGATGGACTTCACCTCAAGGCGGGAAGCCATGACGAAGGCGCGGGTGTTGGGCTGAGCCGGGTTCGGCTTCGTCCAGGGAAGAGTCGGCACGATAGTCTCGCCTCCACAGTTGGTGAGTAGCAGTATCTATATTAGACAGTACCGCTACCCAATGGCCAGTTGGAAGCAGGGAAGCAGGACCGGGATGCGAATTTCTGAGTTGAGCCGCCGCAGCGGGGTGTCCACAGCGACGATCAAGTACTACCTGCGCGAAGGGCTCCTGCCGCCGGGCCGCGCAACCGCGGCGACCCAGGCGGAGTACGGAGAGTCGCATGTGCGGCGCCTCCGGCTGATCCGCGCTCTGATCGGCGTGCGAGGACTGTCGGTCAGTGCAGCCAAGGACGTACTGGAAGCCGTCTCCGAGCACGCGACCGACCTGCATGAGCTGCTCGGCCTCGTATTCGGTGTCTGGCCTGCCTCCGGCGCCGCCAAGGACGAGGACGGCGAGGCGGACGACTCCGAAGTGAGCGCGCTGCTGGCGGAGATGGGCTGGGAGGTCACAGAGCACAATCCCGCCCGTGACGTCATCACACAGACGCTGCACACCCTGCGCTCTCTCGGCGTGGACTACGACTGGCACTCCCTCGTTCCCTACGCGCAGCTCGCCGAGAAAACCGCCACCCTGGACCTGGACCAGCTCGAAGGGCCGGACGATCCGCTCGAAAAGGCCGAGCGCGCAGTACTGCTTACGTTTCTCCTGGAGCCGACGCTGATGGCCCTGCGCCGCCTCGCGCAGGAAGCCGAGTCGACCGTCCGATACCGCGGTTGATCTGGGTGGCCGATACAGTCGGCCAGTTCCGGCCGTAACGCGTTGAAGAGATGAGCGAGAGCACAGTGTTCGAGTACGAGAAGGACGGCGCGGAGATCTACCGCCAGTCCTTTGCCACCATCCGCGCGGAAGCGGATCTCGCGGGGCTGCCCGCCGATGTCAGCCGGGTCGCTGTCCGGATGATCCACGCCTGCGGCATGGTCGACCTGGTACGCGACCTCTCGTTCACCCCGGACGTGGTGGCCCGCGCCCGCGCGGCGCTGCGCGCCGGAGCGCCCGTCCTGTGCGATGTCTCCATGGTCGCCAGCGGGGTGACCCGCAAGCGGCTGCCCGCGGACAACGACGTGGTGTGCACGCTGTCCGACCCGTCGGTCCCGGGCCTCGCGGCCGAGCTCGGCACCACTCGTAGCGCCGCTGCCCTGGAGCTGTGGCGCGACCGCATGGAGGGCGCCGTGGTGGCCGTCGGCAACGCGCCCACGGCTCTCTTCCGGCTGCTGGAGATGATCGAGGAGGGCGCACCGCGCCCGGCGGCGGTCATCGGAGTGCCGGTCGGCTTCGTCGGGGCGGCCGAGTCCAAGGACGCGCTTGCCGAACACCCCTCGGGTCTCGATCACTTGGTGGTGCGCGGACGCCGGGGCGGCAGCGCCATCGCCGCCGCCGCGGTCAACGCTCTTGCGAGCGAGGAGGAGTGAGAGGACGGGTGACGGGGACAGCGAGCGGGCCGGGGCCTCGCCGCTATCCGGAGAACTGACGCAGCCAGGCGGCCGCCTCGTCCACGGTGACCGCCACCTCCACCCCGTCCGGGACCGGCGGTCGCCGGACCACCACCACCGGCAGTCCGGCCTCGCGGGCGGCGGTGAGTTTGGGGGCGGTGGCGGCCCCGCCGCTGTCCTTGGTGACCAGGACGTCGATGCGGTGGCGGCGCAACAGCTCGCGCTCGCTGTCGAGCGTGAAGGGCCCCCGGTCCAGCAGCACCTCCGTCCGGGGCGGCATCGGCGGCTCCGGGGCGTCCACCGACCGCATGAGGAACCAGAGTTCGTCGAGGCCCGCGAAGGCGGCGAGGCCCATCCGACCGGTGGTGAGGAAGACCCGCCGGCCGAGGGCGGGAAGCATCCCGGCGGCCTGTTCCAGTGAGCCGGCGATGTGCCAGACGTCGCCCTCGCCCGCGACCCAGCCGGGCCTGCGCAGGGCCAGCAGGGGAACGTGGGCCGTGGCCGCGGCCGACGCCGCGTTGAAGCTGATCGTCTCCGCGAAGGGATGGGTGGCGTCGACGAGCGCGTCCACCTGGTGCGTCCGCAGCCACTGCGCCAGGCCCTCGGCCCCGCCGAAGCCGCCGATGCGTACCTCGCCCGCGGGCAGCCTGGGGCCGGCGACTCGTCCGGCGAGCGAGGTGGTGACCCGCGCAGCCGGCTGCAGGGACTCGGCGAGGCGGCGGGCCTCTGTGGTCCCGCCGAGTATCAGTACGTGCATCGGGCGCCGGTCATCGTTCGTCGCCCGACTTGGTGACAGCCCACTGCGTCACGGGCATGGCCTGCCGCCAGCCGGTGAAGCCGCCCACCGGGACGGCGTGCGCCATAGCGAGCCGTACCAACTCGCCGCCGCGGCGCCGGTACCAGTCGGCCAGCAGCGCCTCGGACTCCAGCGTCACGGTGTTGGCGACCAGCCGCCCGCCCGGAGGCAGCGCCTCCCAGCACGCTTCGAGCAGTCCCGGCACGGTCAGCCCGCCACCGACGAACACCGCGTCCGGCGTGGGCAGCCCGGCGAGCGCCTCGGGGGCGGCGCCGGTGACGACCCGCAGCCCCGGCACCCCGAGCCGGTCCGCGTTGCGGGAGATGCGCTCGGCCCGGGCGGGGTCGCGCTCTACCGTGACGGCCCGGCAGGAGCGGTGCGTACGCATCCACTCGACGGCGATGGAGCCGGAGCCGCCGCCGATGTCCCACAGCAGTTCGCCGGGGGCGGGGGCGAGCACGCCGAGCGTTGCGGCACGCACATGGCGCTTGGTGAGCTGCCCGTCGTGTTCGTACGCGGCGTCCGGCAGCCCTGGTACGGCGCCGAGGCGCAGAGCGCCCGGGGCGCGGCGGCAGTCGATGGCGATGACGTTCAGCGGATCGCCGGGCGGCAGGTCCCAGGTGTCGGCGGTCCCTTCTGCCCGCTGTTCGCGCTCCCCGCCCAGCTGCTCCAGCACCCGCATCCGGCTGGGGCCGAACCCGTACTCGCGCAGGAAGGCCGCGACGTCGGCGGGCGTCGCGGCCCCGGCGCTGAGGACGAGCAGCCGCCGCCCGTCGTGCAGCGCCGCGCCGAGCCGCGCGGTGGGCCTGCCGACGAGCGTCACGACCTCGGTGTCCTCCAGCGGCCAGCCCAGGCGCGCACAGGCGTACGACACCGAGGACGGGTGCGGCAGTACCCGCGGCACACCGGCGCCGAGCACTTCGGTGAGCGCCCGCCCGATCCCGTAGAACATGGGATCGCCGCTGGCCAGCACGGCGACACGACGCCCGGCGTGGGCCGCGAGCAGCCCGGGCACGGCGGGCCGCAGCGGCGACGGCCAGGCCACCCGCTCCCCCGCGCAGGCGGGCGGCAGCAACTCCAGCTGGCGCGGCCCCCCGACGAGGACCTCGGCGCCGAGCAGCGCCTGCTGCGAGGCGGCGGGAATTCCGTCCCAGCCGTCTGCTCCGATCCCTACGACGGTCACGGCCGGTGTGCTGGGGGACGCGGAACTCGCGGAACTCACGGACGGACACCTCGGGAACGGAGAGAGGAACGAAGGCGCACTCTACTGGGCGGCTGTTTCGTCCATCCGTGCTGGTGACAGGTCGGGCGGCGACGGTGTCCGGTCAGGCGCGGGCGGGGCCGCGAAGGCCAGGCGGCAGTGGGTGCGGCGGAGCATCCTGCGGGCCATGAGGGGGTGGAGGCGGCGGACCGCCGCGAAGTAGAGCCTGCCGCGCCAGTTGTGGAACTTCACCACCGTGGTGAGCGTGACCTTGTCGTCGGCGATCAGGACCGAGGCGCGGAAGTCGAGATGGCCGCCGTCCTCGCCGAGCAGGAGTTCGTCCGGGGCCGTGGCCCGGACCGGGAAGGGCAGGACCTTGCGCCAGGCCTGGGGGTCGCGGGGCATGCCCGGGCCCAGGGGGAGGGTGTACGCGTCGGCGAAGTCCGGGGCGGCGAATGCCTGGTGGGCCAGTGCGGCTTGCGGTGGGACGCTCGTTGCGGTCGGGCGGTCCCGGACCAGGCCGTGCATCAGGCGCGCCCAGCGGGTCCAGCGGTAGGGACGCGGCAGACCGGCGGGGGACGCGGCGCGCTCGATGTTGTCGAAGAGTTCTTCGATCATCGTGTCGTGCATCGGGCGGATCGCCAGGGTCCACAGCAGCCATGCCTTGAGGCCCTGTTCCTGTTCGAGGACATGGCGGACCCGGCAGCGGTCGGCGTCCAGCGGTTCTATCGCGAGGGCGTGGAAGCCGTTGCCCGGCGGGCTGAAGTCGAAGCGGATGCTGCGCCCCGGGTCGTACGCGCCGATCGAGTAGCGGACGAAGCCGTGGCCGCCGTCCGCGCCGACGCCGAGGGGGCCGTCGAACCGGATCGGGGGCCAGACGGGGCTCGGGCTGAGCGGGTCGTCCGGGGAGGAGATGCGGTCAAGCAGGGCGCCGACCACCTCCGCCGGGGCGTCGATCAGCCGCTCGTGAACGTTCCGTACCGTGTTCATCACGCACCTCCATACGGTGGCGTATGTTTTACCGTACGGTAGCGTATGGACATGGTGCAAGCAGAAGAGGCCCGGCAGACAGGACCGGGGCAGGGCCGCAAAAGGCTCTCGGCCCGCGACTGGGCCGACGCGGCGCTCGCCGCCATCGGGGAGCGCGGGCTCGCCGCCGTCGCGGTGGAGCCGCTCGCCGCCCGGCTCGGCACGACCAAGGGCAGCTTCTACTGGCACTTCACCAACCGGGATGCGCTGATCGAGGCGGCGCTGGCCCGGTGGGAAGAGATCTGCACCGAGGAGATCATCACCGCGATGGAGTCCGAGCCGGACCCGGAGCGGCGGCTGCGCACCCTCTTCGCGCAGGTGACGGCGTCCGCCGCCGACGATCCCCTCGAGGTCTCGCTGCTCGCGACTGCCGACCATCCCCAAGTCGCCGCCGTACTGGCGCGGGTGACGGAGCGCCGGGTCGGCTATGTGGCGCATCTCTTCGAAGAGCTGGGCTTCCCGCCCGACCAGGCGCGGCAGCGCGGGCTGCTCGCTTACACCAGCTATCTCGGGCACACGCAGCTGAGCCATGCCGTGCCGCAGACGCTGCCCGTCGGGGCCGAGCGCGCCGACTATCTGGAGTCCGTGCTGGACAACCTGCTGCGCCGCGCATAGACGGCGCCGCCGAGGCAGAACAGCCGCCGCACCTGCGCCTGCGAGGCGCCGTTGGAGGCCGCAACGGGCCGCCTCCGCCCGAGGCGCGAGCGCGAGGCGCGGCGGGCGAGCTGCGCGTGGCGCGCAGGCTGCACAGTCAGCCTCACGCCGAGGCGCGCTTCTTTGGGGTCGCCTTCTTGGCCACGGCCTTCTTCGTCGTCTTCTTCGCCGCGGTGGACTTCGTGGCCGTGGACTTCGTGGCAGTGGACTTGCTCGCCGTCGACTTGCTCGCCGTCGGCTTGGCCGCCGTGGTCTTCTTCGCGCTCGCCACCGTCTTCTTCGCCGTCTTCGCGGTGGACTTCTTCGCGCCCGCGCCCGCACCGCCCGCCGATTTCGGCGAAGCCGCCGCCCGCTTGCGTCCCTTGATCGAGGTGACCTCGGCGACCTCGGCTACCTCCTCGCCCTCCTCCCCGCGCGCCTCCTTCGCCGCCTGAACGCTCTTCTCCAGCGCGGCCATCAGGTCGATGACCTTGCCGCCCGCGCGCTCGGCCGGCGCGGTCTCGGGAGCCACCTCGCCGCCCTCCACCTTCGCGGCGATCATCGCCTCCACCGCCGTCCGGTAGTCGTCGTGCAGCGAATCCAGGTCGACGTCGCCGAGCGTGTCCATCAGAGCGTCGGCCAGGTCGAGTTCCGCCTCCCGGACCGTCACCTCGGTGTCCGGGGCCGCCTCCTGCGGAGAGCGGATCTCGTCGGGCCAGAGCAGCCCGTGCATGGCGATCACATTGTCGACGACGCGCAGCATGCCGAGGCGTTCCCGGCCGCGCAGGGCGAACTTGGCGACGGCGACCTTCTGGCTCCGCTTGAGCGCCTCACGCAGCAGCGTGTACGGCTTGGCGGCCGGGACGCCGTTGGCGGACAGGTAGTACGCTGCGTCCATCTGGAGCGGATCGATCAGCTCCGCCGGCACGAACGCGACGATCTCGATCGTCTTCGCCGTGGGCAGCGGCAGGGCCGCGAGATCCTCATCGGTGATCGGGATGATCGATCCGTCCGCGTCCTCGTACCCCTTGCCGATCTCGGCGGCCGGCACTTCCTTCTCCTCCAGCTCGCAGACCTTGCGGTAGCGGATCCGGCCGCCGTCAACGGTGTGGATCTGCCGGAAGGAGACCGAGTGGCTCTCGGTGGCGTTCACCAGCTTGATCGGAATGCTGACCAGACCGAAGGAGATCGCGCCGTTCCATATGGATCGCACGTTTCATCCCTTTCATCCGAAACTTCGGGATTCGTGGGATTCTCATCGTATGACGCCGATCACGGAGGTGGAGGGGCGGCGCCTGGCGCTCAGCAATCTGGAGAAGGTCATCCACCCCGCCACCGGGACCACCAAGGGCGAGATCCTGCACTACTACGCCACCACGGCGGGTGCGATCCTCGCCCATCTCCACAACCGTCCGCTGTCCTTCCTCCGGTACCCGGACGGGCCCGACGGCCAGCTGTTCTTCACCAAGAACCCGCCGCCAGGAACGCCCGACTGGGTCCGGACCGTCGCCGTCCCCCGTTCGGAGGACAAGAACGCCCGGCAGGTCGTCGTACAGGACCTCGCGTCGCTGATGTGGGCGGCGAATCTGGTCGTGGAGTTCCATACGCCGCAATGGCAGGCGGACGAGCCGGCGATGGCCGACCGCATGGTTTTCGACCTCGATCCGGGCGCCCCCGCGACGATCGCCGAGTGCTGTTCCGTCGCGCTCTGGCTGCGCGAGCGGCTCGCGGCCGACGGACTGCACGCCTACGCCAAGACCTCGGGCTCCAAGGGACTGCATGTCCTCGTGCCGGTGGAGCCCACCCCCTCCGAGAAGGTGTCGGCGTACGCCAAGAGCCTCGCCGTCGAGGGCGAGGCCGCGCTGCCCGGCCTGATCCTGCACCGGATGAAGCGCTCCCTGCGGCCCGGCAAGGTCTTCGTCGACCACAGCCAGAACGCCGCCGCGAAGACCACCGCCGCCCCCTACACCCTGCGCGCCCGCACCGAGCCGACCGTCTCGACGCCCGTCACCTGGGAGGAGATCGAGGCGCACCAGAACCTCGTCTTCCGGATCGGCGACATCGCGCCACGGCTCGACCGGTACGGGGATCTGCTCGGCCCGCTCATCAATCTCAACCGGGCCGGGCGGCTGCCGGACGGGCCGCCATGAACGCGCCCAGGCCGCCCCTGAAGGTCGCGCTCGCCGAATCGGTGAGCGTCCTGCCGCGTGGGCGCGGTCTGGCGTACGAGCCGAAGTTCGACGGCCACCGGATGGTGATCTTCCGGCTCGGCGGCGAGGTGCTGCTCCAGGCCCGTTCGGGCAGGATCATCACCGCCGCGTTCCCCGATCTCGCGGACGCGGCACGCCAGTTGCCCGACGGCACGGTGCTTGACGGGGAGGTGGTGGTCTGGACGGAAGGGCGCATCGACTTCGCCGCCGTACAGAAGCGCGCGGCCGCCACTCCGGGGCGCGCACCCGCCCTCGCACGCCGGCTGCCCGCCTCGTACGCCGCCTTCGATCTGCTCGCCGAGGGAGGTGAGGATCTACGGCCGTCGGCGTACGAGAAACGGCGCGCGCGGCTGGTCGCGCTGCTCGGCCCGCTCGGGCCGCCGTTGCAGCCCGTGCCGATGACCCTGGACGCCGGGGAGGCGGCCACCTGGTTCGAGTCGCTGCCCGCGATAGGCGTCGAGGGCCTTGTGGTCAAGCGCCTCGACCAGACGTATCGGAGCGGCACGCGCGCGTGGCAGAAACTTCGGCACACCTCCGCGCGCGATGCGGCGGTCGTCGGCTTCACCGGGCCGCAGGCGCGGCCGAGCACGCTGGTACTGGTACTGCCGGACGACGACACGCCGCTGGTATCGAGCCCCCTGGCACCCGCACTGCGGGCACAGGCGGCGGCCGCGCTGGCCGACCGGACGAGCACCGGGACGGGGACGGCGATGGCGGTCGGCGTGGGCGAGGTCGAGTACCGGGCCGTCGAGACCGGGCTGACGGCCGAGGTGGAGCAGGGCACGACACGGCACACGGTCACCACGGTGCTGCGGCTGCGGCTCCCCGAGGACCACGACTAGAGGATCACGACTGGAGGACCACGACCGGCAGGGCCGGATTACGCGCGCAGCCAGGTGCGGCGGTCGCGCGCCGCCGCGTAGAGCGCCTCGATGTCCGCGGGCTTCAGTACGCCGCCGAGCCTGGCCAGCGCGGGCACCTCGGCCTCCCGCAGAATCCGTACGTCCGGTGGCGCGGGCAGCACATCCAGCCGCGCCGCCCCCACCACGGCGAGGACCGGGCGCACCGCCGCCGTCAGCGCGAGGGTCGCCCGCTCGGCCCGGCGGCGGGTCAGCCGCAGCAGCGGGCCCGGCACGCCGCGGCCGGCCCGGACCATCGGGTCGGCGATCCGCACCCGCAGCCGGCGGGCCGCCAGGGTGTGCACGGCCAGCACCCCGCCCGGGCCGACGGCCAGATGGTCGATGCGGTCGGCGCCCGGCAGCGGCACCGAGTGAATGATCCGCCAGCCCGCGCCCTCCAGCCGGTCGAGACCGTCGCCGAGCAGCTGCTGGGCGGCGAGTTCCGCGCGGCGCGGGTCCTGCCGGAAGCGGCGCCCGGCGGGGAGGTGGTCCAGCTCGGCGTGGAGCGCCTCGCCGGGGCGGTTGGGGGCAAGGTCGTCGTCCGGGTGCAGGGCCAGTCTGGCGAGATCGGCGGAGGTGGGCACGGGTGGAGGTCCGACGGTGACCTCGCCGGTCAGATACGGGGCGAGGGCGGCCAGCGCATCGGCGCGGTGGCGTTCGGAGACCAGGCTGAGGCGGCCGCTGTCCCTGTCGTACCAGGCGACGTTGCGGCCGTCCGGGAGGCTGACGTACAGCCGGTCCCGGCCCTGCTCGCGTGCCGGTGTGACGCGCAGTCCCGTCATGCCACCACCCCTCGACCATGGGAACAGCCGCGGGGCCTTCGGAGCAATAACCGCGCGATGCCGGAGCCGTAGTGCACACTCTCCCCAAGCGCAAGGTTCTTGGGAGGGGGCAAGCGTGTTCGGGGGGATCGACGAGGTCGACTGGGCATCACTGGCGCACGCCTATGGGCCGGCGGACGATGTGCCTCACATGCTGTTCGGACTCGCGTCCGCGGATCCCGCGGAGCGCGAGACGGCGCTCGACGGGATGTACGGAGCGGTGCACCACCAGGGCGATGTGTACGACTCGACGCTCGCCTGCATTCCCTTCCTCATCGAGCTCGTGGCGGATCCCGCGGTTCAGGACCGGGGCGGCATCGTCGAGCTGCTGACCAGCATCGGCAGCATCGATCTGGACGGCGACGACGAACTCGACCCGGAGGACGAGGAGTTCGAGTACGCCGCGAACTACGCGATGGCTTCGTCCGCCGTGACGGCGGGCGCGGACGTCTTCCTCGCGCTGGTCGACGCGGAGGACCGCGGCGTGCGGCTCACGGCTCCGCTCGCGCTCGCCACGCTGCACGACGATCCCGAGCTGGTGCTCGGACTGCTGCGGGAGCGGCTCGGCGTCGAGCCGGATGCGGAGGTGCGGTTCGCCTGCGTCGAGGCCGCGGGCCGGATCGCGCTGCGCCACCGGCAGCTGGCGCCCGAGGTGGTGGAGTGGCTCACGGGGCTGACCCGGGCGCCGTACCACCCGGGGCTGCGGCTGGCCGCGCTCGCGCAGCTCGCCCGCTGCGCGCCGGGCACGCTGCCGGCCGATGTCGTGCCGGGGGTGACGGGCCTGCTGCGCGAACTGCGCGCCGAGCCGGTGACGTCAAGCCCGGCGGCCGAGTCGGCGGGCCCCGCCGCGGAACCGGTGGGCCCCTGCGCCGAGTCGGCGGGCACCGCCGCGGAGTCGATCGGCCCCGGCGCCGATCGCGCAGCACCCGTCGCGGAACCGGTGGGCTCCTGCACGGAGTCGGTCGGCTCCTGCGCCGAGCCCGCGGCACCCGCCACGGAACCCGTGCCCGAGCGGCCGTCGACGCCCACGCTCCTCGGCCGGCTGCGCGAGATGCACGAGGCGGACCGTGCGGGCCGCGGCGCCCCCTGGACGGCGGATCTGCTGCGTACGCTCCACTCCGGACTCGGCGACCGCGTCGACGACCGGATCGCCCTGCTCGCCGACCAGTTGTGCAGCCCCGACTGGAGCCAGCGGATCGATGCCGTACGGATGAGCAGCGGGCTGCTGCGGACCTGGCGCGGTGCGTACGACGAGTTGGTCGGCCTGATCGGGGAGCAGCTCGCCGACCCGGAGAAACGGCTGGCGGACGCGGCCGCCGACGCGCTCGGGGAGCTGTTCGGCCTCGCCGCGCCCGCCGCGGACGCGCTGGCGGACCGGGTGGCCGCGGACCCCGGCGCCTGGGTCCGGGAGTGGGAGAGCGGGCCGCCCACGCTCGGCAGCGCGCTCGCCGCGCTGGCTCGGGCGGGCGACCGGCGCGCGGTGCCGGTGCTCGCGCGGACGCTTCAGCGGCCCGAGGCGCCGCACGATCTGGGCTATGTGCTGGACCATCTGGGCGCGGCCGCGGCGTCGCTCGCGCCCGCACTGCGCCACCGGCTCGGCGAAATCGAGCTGGACGAGCGGCTTTACGACCGGGCCGGGCCGCTGCTGTACGGGCTGACGGCGCTGCGGGCCGCCGATGCGGTGCCCGAGGTGCTGCGGGTGCTGCGGGGCGCGCCCGACTACTGCAGGGAATGGGTGGCCGAGTCGGCGCTGCGGGCGCTCACCGCCTTCGGGCCCGGCGCGCGGGAGGCCGTTCCGGAGCTGCGGGAGCTGCTGCGCTGCGTGGGCGTCGGCTCCGGGTTCTCGGAGTCCCTCGCGGCGCGGACGGCGGGGGCGCTGTGGGCGATCGAGGGTGACGCCGAGCCCGTACTGCCGGTGATGCGTGCGGCGTTGTCCGGCGCGGACTCCGGGGCCCGGCGGTCGGCCGCGAGGGCGCTCGGCGCGCTGGGGCCGGCGGGCGAGGAGGCCGCCGGGGCGCTGGGTGAACTGCTGAGGGCGGCGGAGCCGTGGACCCGGGTGGACGGGGCGATCGCGCTCTGGCGGGTGACGGGAGATCATGGGCGGGCATGGCCGGTGCTGCTGGCGGCCTGGGAGGGGCTGCCGAACACCCGGGTCCCGATCGCCGAGTGCCTGGCGGAGCTGACGGCCGAGGGCGCGGAGCGGATCCTGCGCGACGAGCTCGCGGCCGTACGACGTCACAACGCGATCGACGGCGGATACGGCAGCCATGACATCTTTACGGACGAGAAGCTGCTGGCCCTGTGCCGGCGGGCACTGACGAGGGAGAGAACAGCATGATCATCTTCGGCACCAAGGGCTACCTCTACCAGCTGGCGATACTCACGCTGGTGTGCGGGCGCTGCGGCAATCCCTCCGCGCACACGCTCAGGAAGCGCGTCACGAAGTTCACGCTGTTCTTCGTGCCGCTGTTCCCGTTCTCGACGAAGTACGCGACGCAGTGCACCTTCTGCGGCATGGAGCAGCAGGTGACCAAGGAGCAGGCGGAGCAGTTGCAGCTCCAGGGCGCGGGCGGGCCGGGCGGTCAGGCGTACGGGCAGCCTCAGCAGCAGCCCGGCCAGCAGCCGTACCAGTACTGACACAACCCCGAGCCGGGGCTTACGGCCCGTCGGCTCATTTTTGGCGCACTATGACATAAAGGGAAAAAGGCCTGCGTCTTGCTACGTTGCGTGGCATGACCGCAACGACGGGGGACGCCCCTCCGCCCGAACTACGCCTCACCAAGCGGCGGGGCGTCGAGCTCTCGCTCCTCGTCTGCGCCGTCCTCATGTGCGTCTACGGCTACATCGACGTCGGCCTGACGAAGAACAGCGCGGTTCCGCCGGACGCCATGCGCTACGGAGCGGGCCTCGGCGTACTGGCCCTCCTCGCGCATCTCGCCGTGCGCTTTTGCGCCCCCTACGCCGACCCGCTGCTGCTGCCCATCGCGGTCCTCCTCAACGGCCTCGGCCTGGTGCTCATCTACCGTCTCGACCTGGAGACCCCGCTCGACGAGGCCGCGCCCGCCCAGCTGATCTGGTCCACCCTCGGTGTCGCACTGTTCATCGTGGCCGTCGTTTTCCTGCGCGACCACCGGGTCCTGCAGCGCTACGCGTATCTCTCGGTCGTCGCCGCCCTCGTCCTGATGATCGTGCCGATCCTCTTCCCCGCCGTGAACGGCGCCAGGATCTGGATCCGGATCGGCGGACTCTCCTTCCAGCCGGGCGAGTTCGCCAAGATTCTGCTAGCCGTCTTCTTCGCCGCGTATCTCGCGGCCAACCGCAACGCCCTGGCCTACACCGGCCGCCGGATCTGGCGGCTCCAGCTGCCCACCGGCCGGGTGCTCGGCCCGATCGTCACGATCTGGCTGCTCAGCGTCGTCGTACTGGTCCTCGAACGCGACCTCGGCACCTCGCTGCTCTTCTTCGGACTCTTCGTGATCATGCTGTACGTGGCGACCGGCCGGACCGGCTGGATCGCGGTCGGCCTGCTGCTCGCGGCGGCCGGCGCGTTCGCCGTCGGCGCCCTCGAACCGCACGTCCACAGCCGGGTCGAGGACTGGCTCGACCCGTTCGCCACCATCAGGGCGGGCCAGGGCCCCAGCCAGCTCGCCCAGTCGCTCTTCGCCTTCGCCGCCGGCGGGATGCTCGGCGCGGGTCTCGGCCTCGGGCACTCCATCCTCATCGGCTTCGCCGCCAAGTCGGACTTCATCCTCGCCACCGCGGGCGAGGAGCTCGGCCTGGTGGGCCTGACCGCGATCTTCATGCTGTACGCGCTGATGGTGGCGCGCGGCTACCGCGCCGGGCTCGCCCTGCGCGACCCCTTCGGACGGCTGCTCGCCATCGGGCTCGCCTCGATCATCGCCCTCCAGGTGTTCGTCATCGCGGGTGGCGTGATGGGGCTGATCCCGCTGACCGGCATGGCGATGCCCTTCCTTGCTCAGGGCGGTTCGTCCGTCGTCACCAACTGGATCATCGTGGCGCTGCTCATCAGGGTCAGCGACTCGGCCCGCGCGCCGCATCCCGACGTGGTCGTTACCGGCGTCATCGCGCCGGTCCTGGAGGACGAACGGTGATCCGCTACATCCGGCGCGCCGCCGCTCTGTGTCTGCTGCTCCTGGTCGCGCTGCTGGTCAACGCCGCCCGCGTGCAGATCATCGAATCCTCGTCGCTCGACAAGAACCCGGCCAACCGGCGCCTGGCCATTGCCCGTTACGACGAGCCCCGCGGCGACATCCTGGTCGGCGGCAAGCCCGTCACCGGCTCCAAGGACACCGGCCAGCAACTGCGGTACGAACGCACCTACACCCAGGGCCCGATGTACGCGCCCGTCACCGGCTACGCCTCGCAGACGTACGGCACCACCCTCGTCGAGAACGCCGAGGACGGCGTCCTGACCGGCACGGATGCCATGCTCGCGCCGCTGCCCTTCTGGAACGACATCAGCCGCATCCAGCAGCCCGGCGGAGACGTCGTCACCACCATCAGGCCCTCGATGCAGCGCGCCGCGTTCGACGGGCTCGGCGGTAAGCGGGGCGCGGTCGCCGCGCTCGAACCGTCGACCGGGAAGATCCTGGCACTGGTCAGCAGCCCTTCGTACGACCCCGGGCTGCTCTCCGGTACCGGGCCGCCGGTCAAGACCGAGTGGGCGAGGCTCAATGCTTCGGGCAGCCAGCCGATGCTCAACCGGGCCATCCGGCAGACGTATCCGCCCGGCTCCGCGTTCAAGATCGTGACGGCGGCGGCCGCGCTGGACGCGGGTGTGGTCACGGACATCGACGCGCCGTCCGGCGCGCCCGATCCGTATGTCCTGCCGGGCACCAGAACGACTCTCCCCAACGCGACGGACGGCTGCGGCGACGCCTCGCTCGCGTACGCCATCCAGTGGTCCTGCAACACCGTGATGGCGCATCTGGGGGTGAAGGTGGGCCTGGCCGGAATGCTGGACACGGTCGGCAAGTTCGGCTTCAACGACCGCAGGCTGCGGATTCCCTCGGGCGTCGCCGTGTCCAACTTCGACCGCCATATGACCGTCGATCAGCTGGCGCTCTCCTCGATCGGGCAGTTCGACACCACGGCGACGCCGCTGCAGATGGCGATGGTGTCAGCCGCTGTCGCCAACGGCGGGGATCTCAAACGCCCCTATCTGGTCAACCGGGTGACCAGGTCGGACGGTCGCACGATCGCACGGAACTACCCGCAGTCGTACCAGCAGGCGATGAACCCCGCGACCGCGCAGCAGCTCCAGCGGATGATGGTCCAGGCCGTCGAGGAGGGCACCGGTGAGAACGCGGCGATCGATGGGGCGACGGTGGGCGGCAAGACCGGTACGGCGCAGCACGGCCTGGACAACACCGGTCGGCCCTATGCCTGGTTCATCTCCTGGGCGCAGGCGGCCGACGCGGGCCAGCCGGCGGTCGCGGTCGCCGTGGTCGTCGAGGAGGACGTGTCGGCCGACCGCGGCGAGATCAGCGGCGGTGGCAGCGCGGCGCCGATCGCGCGGGCGGTGATGGAGGCGGCGCTGCGAGACTGAGCCGTATGACGGTGGAGGAGGCCCTGGAGCGGATCGCGCGGCTCGACCCGCAGCTGTGCGCGTTCATCGAGGTGTGGGGCGAGGCGGCGGCGTCGGCATGCGAGGCTTCGCCCGAACTCCCCCTTGCCGGGCTGCCGTTCGCGGTGAAGGGGCCCTTCGGTATCCGTTCGTACGCGGCCCGGCGGCTGATCGCGGCGGGCGCGGTGCCGGTCGGCTCGACGGCGGTGCCGGGCCCCGGCACGTACTGGCAGACCTGGGGCCTCGGCGCGCACGGCCGCACGGTCAACCCCTGGCGCCCGGACCGTACGCCGGGCGGCTCGTCGGCCGGTTCGGCGGTGGCGGTCGCGGCGGGGATGGTGGGCCTGGCCACCGGCAGCGACGGGGCGGGGTCGGTGCGCATCCCGGCGGCCTGGTGCGGGGTGTTCGGCCTGAAGACGACGAACGGCCTGCTGCCCTCGCCCGACCGGACCGGCCTGGCGACGGCGGGGGTGCTGACGCGCACGGCGACGGACGCGCGGGCGTATCTGCGCTGCGTCCTTGACGGGTACGCGGAGGTGCGGCCGCCGTTCCCGGTACGGGCGCGCTGGTCACCCGACCTGGGTTTCGCGCGGACGGATCCCGAGGTGGAGTCGGTCGCGCGGGCTGCGGTGGAGCGGCTGGTCACGGCCGGAGTCGTACGTCTCGACGAGCGGCCGTTCGCGCTGCTCGACCCGAGGGACGCCTGGCAGGCGGTACGGCGCGGGGAGCCTTCGGCGGGGTCGGCGGTGCGCGCGGAGAACAACCGCCGTCTCGGCGCGCTGTTCGCGGAGGCGGAGCTGCTCCTCACTCCGGCCACCCCGAACCGCCCGCACGGCCACGAAGGGCCGGGCGAGCTCTACTCCACCGCCCTGACCTGGGCGTTCAACCTCAGCGGCCACCCGGCGGCAAGCGTTCCGGCCGGCTTCACGAGCGACGGCTGCCCGGCCGGCCTGCAACTGGTCGCGGCGCGCGGCGCGGACATCTCGCTCCTCGAAATGGCGGTGGCGGCGGAGCGGCACACGACTATGGTGCGCCCATGACCATGACCTACGAGCTCGCCCAGGTGAACATAGCCCGGCTCAAATTCCCGCTGGATTCCCCGGAGTTGAAGGATTTCGTCGATGGCCTGGACCCGGTGAACGCCGTCGCGGACGCGGCGGACGGCTTCATCTGGCGGCTCCAGAGCGAGACCGGAAATGCCATGGATGTGCCGGTTTTCGGGGATGAGTGGCTGATCGTGAACATGTCGGTGTGGCGGGACATCAACGCCCTGACCGCGTTCATGTACCAGGGACAGCACCGGGAGCTACTGGGACGGCGCTACGAGTGGTTCGAACGTGTCCAGGAGGTCATGGCCACGCTGTGGTGGGTGGAGCGGGGCCACCGTCCGACGGTCCAGGAGGCTGAGGAACGCCTGGTCCATGTACGCGAACACGGCCCGACGCCACGGGCGTTCACACTGCGGACGAGCTTCCCGGCGCCGACGGCGGAGTGATCAGCCCGGCTGCTGCGCCACGGGTCGGCCGGCCCCCGCCCCCTCGCCCCTCGGCCCCTCGCCCCCTCGGCCCTCGGCCCCCCGACCCCCCGGCCCCTCGGCTCAGCCCGCCGCCTGCGCGCCCTCCGCGATCGCTTGCTCCACTTCCGCGACCCGCGCCTGCTCCTCCGTCGCGAAGCGTTCGCGGTCGAGCTGCTCGGCGATCTCCTCGTCCTGGGACATGAGGAGGTCGAGGTTGGCGTCGCCCATCTCGAAGACGCCCATGTCCAGATAGGCCTTCTGCAGGCGCTCACCCCACAGCCCGATGTCCTTGACGCACGGCACGATCCGGCTGAACAGCAGCTTCCGGAACAGCTGCAGGAACTCGGACTGCTCGGAGAGCTCCGCCGCCTCGGCCTTGGGGATGCCGAAGTTCTCCAGCACCTCGACCCCGCTGAGCCGGTCGCGCATCAAGTAGCAGCCCTCGATGACGAAATCCTCGCGCTCGCGCAGCTCCGCGTCGCTGAGCTCCTTGTAGTAGTCACGCAGCGCCATCCGCCCGAAGGCGACATGGCGGGCCTCGTCCTGCATGACGTAAGCCAGGATCTGCTTCGGCAGCGGCTTGTCCGTCGTGTCCCGGAGCAGGCCGAACGCGGCGAGCGCGAGCCCTTCGATGAGGACCTGCATGCCCAGGTACGGCATGTCCCAGCGGGAGTCACGCAGGGTGTCGCCGAGCAGCCCCTGGAGGTTGTCGTTGATCGGGTAGAGCATCCCGATCTTGTCGTGCAGGAAGCGGCTGTAGATCTCCGCGTGCCGGGCCTCGTCCATCGTCTGGGTGGCGGAGTAGAACTTCGCGTCCAGATCGGGCACCGACTCCACGATCCGCGCCGCGCACACCATCGCGCCCTGCTCGCCGTGCAGGAACTGGCTGAACTGCCAGGAGGTGTAGTGCCTGCGCAGTTCCCCCTTGTCCTTCTCGGTCAGCTTCGGCCAGTGGCGCGAGCCGTAGAGCGTGAGCGCCTCGTCGGGGGTGCCCAGCGGGTCGTACGGATCGACCTCAAGGTCCCAGTCGATGCGCTTTGCGCCGTCCCACTGCTTGTCCTTGCCCTTCTGGTACAGGGCGAGCAGTCGGTCGCGGCCGTCCTCGTACTCCCAGCTGAAGCGGGCCGCGCCGGAGGCCGGGACCTGCCAGTGGAAGCTCTCCGGGGCGTGCGTGTAGCGGTCGTGAGTCGACACTGACGGCTCCTTCGCCTCATATCCCGTACCACTACGGACTGTTGGCAGGCTCACACGTTGGTAGACGTCCAGTCAACAAGTCGTACGCAAGGGATTGACGGTCTTACTGACAGGCAGTCTCATAAGAGTTGACGTTGCTCACCCCACCCGCGAGGTGCCCTCAGCCATGACAACAGTGACCGAAAGCGACGTGCAGCAGCTCCGCGACGCACTCGGCCCGCTCCGGGACCGGGAGCAGGTCGCCCAGCGTCTCCTCGAGTCCTCCGCCAAGCACTCCTTCGACCCCGACAAGGAGCTCGACTGGGACTCCCCGGTCGAGGAGGGCAAGTGGTTCTGGCCGCCGGAGCTGCTCTCCCTCTACGACACCCCGCTGTGGCACAGGATGTCCGAGGAACAGCGGCTGGACCTGGCCAGGCGCGAGTCCGCGTCACTCGCCTCGCTGGGCATCTGGTTCGAGATCATCCTGATGCAGCTGCTGGTCAGGCACATCTACGACAAGCCCGTGACCAGCAGCCATGTCCGTTACGCGCTCACCGAGATCGCGGACGAGTGCCGGCACTCGATGATGTTCGCCCGGCTGATCCAGAAGGGCGGGGCGCCGGCGTATCCCGTACCGCGGCTCTACCACAATCTTGCGCGCGTCCTGAAGACCGTCTCGACCACACCGGGTTCGTTCGCGGCGACGCTGCTCGGCGAGGAGATCCTCGACTGGATGCAGCGCCTCACCTTCCCGGACGAGCGCGTCCAGACCCTGGTGCGCGGCGTGACCCGCATCCATGTGGTGGAGGAGGCGCGTCATGTGCGATACGCCCGCGAGGAGTTGCGCCGGCAGATGGTGACAGCGCCGCGCTGGGAGCAGGAGCTCACGCGCCTGAGCTGCGGGGAGGCGGCGCGCGTCTTCTCGGTCTGCTTCGTGAATCCGCAGGTGTACACGGACGTCGGCCTCGACCGGCGCGAGGCGGTCGCCCAGGTGAAGGCGAGCGGCCACCGCCGCGAGGTGATGCAGTCGGGCGCGAAGCGGCTGACGGACTTCCTCGACGACATCGGCGTCCTGCGGGGTCCGGGCCGCAGGCTCTGGAAGAGCTCCGGCCTCCTCGCGTAATCCAGGAACGGGGCAGTTACGCTGCGAGCATGACCAGTCCCGCTCCAGCGACCCGTGCCTACCGACGGCTCAGCGTCGAGGAGCGCCGCAGGCAGCTCCTCGCCGCCGCGCTCACGCTCTTCGCGCACCGGCCGCCGGACGAGGTGTCCCTCGACGACGTGGCCGAGGCGGCCGGGGTCTCCCGGCCCCTCGTCTACCGCTACTTCCCCGGGGGCAAGCAGCAGTTGTACGAGACGGCTCTCCGCTCCGCCGCCGACCAGCTGGAACTGTGCTTCACCGAGCCGCCCGCGGGACCGCCGACGGAGCGGGTCTCCCGGGTCCTCGACCGCTATCTCGCCTTCGTCGACGAACACGACGCCGGGTTCAGCGCGCTGCTGCGCGGGGGCAGCGTCGCCGAGACCTCCCGTACGACGGCGATCGTCGACGAGGTGCGGCGGGCCGCGGCCGAGCAGATCGTCGTCCACATCGGCGTTGCGCGGCCGGGACCGCGGCTGCGGATGATGGTGCGCACCTGGATCGCGGCGGTCGAGGCGGCGTCGCTGATCTGGCTGGACGAGGGGAAGCAGCCGCCGGCGGAGGAGCTGCGGGACTGGCTGGTCGACCATCTGATCGCGCTGCTCGCGGCGACGGCCGCGAGCGACGAGGAGACGGCGGAGGCGGTCAGGGGCCTGCTGACGCTGGAGCGGGCGGCGGGTCCGGTGGGGGTGCTGGCGCGGCGGGTGGGGCCGGTGGCGGGGGACGCGGCGGGCCTGCGGTAGCGGGCGTCGGGCTGGGGTTACGCCTGCGGCGGGCCTGTTCCCCACCCCGCCCCTTCCCGAACCGGGGGCAAGCCCCCAGACCCCCGCACGCCCTTCGGGCGTTGTCCTCAATCTCCCCCAGACTTCGTCCGGGGGGACCCCCAACGCCCTCGCCGGCGTTTGAGGCGCGGGGTCCGGGGCGGAGCCCCAGAGGGGGGCCAGCGCCGCGGGTTACAGGTCGTGGCCCAGGCCCGGACCCACCGGTACGTCCACCCATCCCGTCTCCCCCGTCGCCGCGAACGCCGTCGGCGCCAGCGGTTCCGTATGCACCAGCAGCGGGCCCACCAGGTCCGCCGGGACCGTGGCGTGCGGCAGGGCGGCGGTCAGATGGGCCGCGGCCAGAGTGGCGACGCCCAACTCCGGCATGGTGCCGATCTTTACGGCGAGGCCCGCGGACTCGGCGAGCGCTGCGATCTGCCGGGCCCTGTACAGCCCGCCCACCTTGAGGATCTTGATGTTGAGGACATCGGCCGCCCCTCGGCGGACGATCTCCAGGGCGTCGTGCAGCGAGTGCACACTCTCGTCGGCCATGACGCGCGCACCGCCGCGGCTGCGCAGCGCCGCCATGCCGGTCAAGTCCCAGCGGGGCAGCGGCTGTTCGATCAGGTCGAGCCCGGCGTCGGTGAGCCGGCCGACGGTCCGGCCCGCGATGCCGGGGTCGTAGCCCTCGTTCGCGTCGAGGCTGAGCTCCACAAAGTCCGGCACGGCACCGCGCACGGAATGGACCAGCCGCACATCCAGTTCCGGGTCCTCGCCGCCCTTCACCTTGATGTGGGTGAAGCCGCGTGCGGCGTACGCGGCCGCCTCCTCAACCATCTCCTCGACCGTCCCGAGACCGACCACCCAGGTGGTGGGGATGCGCGGGCGGACACAGCCGCCGAGCAGCAGATGCACGGGCCAGCCCGCCGCCCGCGCCGCCACATCGTGCAGCGCGATGTCCAGCGCCGCCTTGGCCAGCTGCTGGCCGCGGATGGCGGCGTCCATGGCGGCGTGCGCTCCCGCCAGGTCGCGGGCGTCGCGGCCGATCAGCGCCGGGGCAGCGTGTTCGGTGAGCGCCGCCTCAAGGCCGGCGAGGGTCTCGCCGGTGTACGCGGTCATCGGGGAGGCCTCACCGAAGCCGGAGTCGCCGTCCGCCGTACGTACTTCGACGACCAGGCTGATGAGTTCGGGGCTGGTTCCACTGCTGATGACGAAGGGCCGCCGGTAAGGGGCCCTGACAACGCGGGTGTGGACCGAGACGATCTTCAAGCACGGCTCCTTCGAGTTACGGCCCGGACCGTAAGGGCGGGCTTAGAGGCGTACGCGGTAGACGATCGGTGGGCGGCCCGTCTGGCCCAGCTGCCGGCTGCCCGTCGGTACGGCCACCCCCGCCCGCTCCAGGCGCTTGAGGATGCGGCGGGCCGTGCGCTGCTGGACGGCGAGGTGCTCCGCCACGCGGTGCGCGGTGATGCCCTCGTCCTGCTCCTGAGCGGCCAGTTCACGCAGCCGGTCCAGCGTCTTGGGGTTCAGCCCGACGCGGCGGGCGAGCGTGACCGTGCTCTCCGGCCCGGCCGCCGCCGCGGACAGCGTGGACGCGGAGCGTTCCGCGTCGATCACGATGTCGACGTCGTCGGTCATGGAGACGACTCCGGCCACCGGGCCCACCGAACGGGCCCGGTTGACCGCGCGCCTGGCCAGCGATTCGGCCTCCGCGGCGGTGCGGCCGAGGCCGAAGCCCACATGAGCGGCGCCGTGCCGGGCCGCGAGGTCGTCGAGGAAGGGGAGGCGGGTGAACTGCCCGCTCACCTCCTCCAGGACGCCCCGGGTGGTGACGACCAGACGCTGCCCGTCCGCCAGATCGGCGAGGCTGCCGCCCAGCACTCGCAGATCCGCGGCCAGTTCACTGTCGGCCGCCGGAAGATCGATGATGCCGAGGGCGACCTGGGCGTCGCCGCTGTGCTGTCCCGCGGTGGCGAGCACAAGGGCCTGGAGCGTGGAGCGTATGGAGTGCCGGGACGGCGCGAGACGTACGGCGTGCATCTCGTGGTCGAGGAGATGGAAGGCCGAGCCGAGACAGGTGAGGGCGACCCGCGTCTGCTTCCTGTCCCGCGCGGCGAGATGGAACTCCGCCAGGTCCTGCGAGGTCAGCCCGGGCCGGTAGGGCAGTACATGCACATGGTCGGTGGGCAGCTTGGCCTCGGTGAGCGTCTCCATCACCTCGCTGCGGCGCAGCGTGTCGATGGAGATACGGGATACGTCGTGGCCGAGGCGGAGCAGTTCGACCAGGGCACGCAGCAGGGTCGCGCCGCTGTACGGCACATACATCGCGGGCCGGTCGACGATTCCGGCGGCGGTGGCGAGCGTGTGCGGCACGACGCCGGTGAAGAGCAGCGCGTCCACCTCGGCCTGCGCCCTGCCGACCACGTCGAGGGTCTCGTCCTCGTGCCGGTACGGGAGGGGCACCAGCCGGTCCGCCCCGGCCGAGCCGCCGACCGCGACCACCTTGTGCACGAGGTCCTCGGGACCGATGACGCCGACCGTGAGAGCCATCGGCCGGTCTCCGTTCTTCTGGAGTGGTTCTGGGGTACTTCTGGACGGGGTTGACGCCCGACAACCGCGGCTTTAATTTCGGCCCAGGCCATAACCGCATGCTTGCGGAGAGGATAGTGCCCCGATGCCCGAACGGGAAATGCCGCTGCCCACAGTTCTCGGCCCGCGCGGCCGCACCTTCGGTGAGGAGGAACGGGCCGCGGTGCTGCGCGTCCTGGACTCCGCGGTGCTGTGCAGCGCCTTCGGCAGTGAAGCACGTTCCCTTGAAGCCGAGATGACGCGGTTGTACTCCCGCGGGTCCCGCGGGTCCGGCCCGTCGCGCCCGTCCCGCCCGTCCCGCGGGGAAACGGTCGCCTGCAGTTCGGGTACGGCCGCGGTGCATCTGGCGGTCGCGGCGGCCGGGGTCGGCCCGGGCGACGAGGTGATCACCACGCCGCTCTCGGACTTCGGCACGGTGGCGCCGGTCGTCGCGCAGGGCGGCCGGGTGGTGTTCGCCGACGTACGTCCCGAGGACGGGAACCTCGACCCCGGCGCCGTCGAGGCGGCGCTCACCCCCCGTACCAAGGCCGTCATCGCGGTGCATCTCTTCGGCGCCGCCGCCGACATCGACGCGCTGCGCGCCATCTGCGACCGGCACGGACTTGTGCTCATCGAGGACTGTGCGCAGGCCTGGCTCGGCGAGGACAGCACCGGCCGGCTGCTCGGCACGGTCGGGGACATCGCCTGCTTCAGCCTTCAGCAGTACAAGCACATCACCGCGGGCGACGGCGGCCTCGCGCTCACCGACGACCCCGGGCTCGCTCGCCATATGCGGCTGTTCATGGACAAGGGCTGGGACCGCACGGAGGGCCGGATCCACCGCGAGATGGGCCTCAACTACCGGATGACCGAGCTCACCGCGGCGGTGGCCCGCGCGCAGCTGGCCAAGGTGGCGGACGTCGTACGCGTGCGGCGGGAGCGGGCCGGGCAGCTCGTCGCCGCGCTCGCCGGGCTCGACCGGGTCACCGTGCCCGAGCCGCTGCCGGGCCACGCTTGGTGGCTCTTCCCGCTGCTCGTCGACGACAACTCCCGCTGGGCAAAGGACCTTCAGGCCGAGGGCGTCCCCACCATGCCGGGCTATCTCGAACGTCCGCTATACGCCAATCCCGCCCTGCCGGGGTACCCGCCGGGGCTGTGTCCGCAGGCGGAGCAGCTGATCGGCCGGACCCTGCTTGCCCTCCCCTGGAACGAGGGATACACCGAGGCGGACGTGGAGCACATCGCCCGCGCGATCCGCACCGTCCACGACCGGGCCCACGCACGGTGACCGCGGTGACCGACTACGACTGGCTGCGGACCGCGCCCGAGGAACTCATCGGCTGGGACGTCGACGTGCTGTACGGCCCGTGGCCCAGGCACCACGCCGACATCGGCCTCGCCGAGGTCAGGGCCCGCCTCGCCCGCTCCCCCGTCTCCAGGGCGCTGGCCATGTCGACGCGGGGAGCGCTCTTCGACGACGCCGCGGGCAACATCCGTACGGTCAAGGACCTCGCCGACTGCCCCGAGCTGCTGCCGGTCGGCACCGTGGATCTGCGGGACGCGCTCGCCGCCGACGATCGTCTTGACGCCCTGGACGCGGAGGGCGTGCGCTTCCTGCGGCTGTTCACCGAGCAGCAGGACGTGGAACCGGACTTCCCCGGCTACCGGCATGTGATCGGGCAGGCCGTCGCCCGCGGTCTGGTCCTCCTGCACGACGGGGACCCGCGCCACTACGGGCCGGTGCTCGCCGGACGCGGCGCGGATGTCGTCTTCCTCGACGTGCACTCGTATGTGCTGGCCGACTTCCTGCTCCTCGCCCGGAGCGAACCGGGTTTCCGGGCCACCACCCGGCTGCTCTCCGCCCCCGACGCGATCGAGCGGGTCGTCGACACGGCGGGCGCGCGCCATCTGGTCTTCGGCTCGCGCACCCCCTTCATGGACATCTCCCCGCAGACGCTGCGGCTGCGCTACGCGGGCATCGGGGAGGCCGAGCGCGCGGCGATCGCGGGCGGGAACGTCGAGGAGCTGCTGGGCTGATGCCGATCATCGATGTGCATGGGCATGTGGGCCCGTGGCCGTTCCACATGGACACGGGCGACGCGGCGTTCAACATCCGCCTGATGGACAAGTACGGCATCGATCTGCAACTGGTGTCGGCCGCCGAGGCGGTGGTGTACGACGCCGTGGCGGGCAACGCCGCGCTGCGCGAGGTGCTGGCCGTGCACCCGCGGCTGCTCGGCTACGCCGTGGTGAACCCGAACCGTATCGAGGAGAGCGCCGAGGATCTGCGGCGCTGCCTGGACACCGGCCGGTTCGTCGGCGCGAAGATCCACACCCACTATCCGGGGCGGCTGATCGGCACGCGGGAGATGGCCGAGGCCTTCGACGTTGTCGACGAGGCGGGGGTGCCGCTGCTGCTGCACACCTGGGGCCCGGAGGTCGCGCTGCTGCCCGAGCTGCTGGAGAGCCGGCCGCGGCTGCGGATCATCATGGGCCACGCGGGCGGCGACGCCTGGCGCGAGGCCGCGCACGCGGCGGCGGCGTGCGACCGGCTCTACCTCGAACACTGCCGTACGGTCACGGACGCCGGCCGGATCGACTACGCGCGGGCGGCGGGGGTGCCGGTGGAGCGGCTGCTGTTCGGGACGGACTCGACGCTGATCGATCCGTCGGTGTCGCTGGGGGTGGTCCGGGATGCGGGCTTTTCGTTTGAGGAGCGGGAGGGGGTGTTGTGGCGGAACGCGGTGGGGCTGTTCGGCTTGGAGGGGGTTCTTTCCCCACCCCGCCCCTTCCCGTAACCGTGGCTCCGCCCCGGACCCCGTACGCCCTTCGGGCTTTGTCCTCAATCTCAGACTTCGTCCGGGGGGAGTTCGAGGCGCGGACCCGGACGCGAAATCAAGCCCCGCCGACGTTGAGGGCGCGGTCCCGGACGCGAAATTCAGCCCCGCCGGCGTTTGAGGCGCGGGGTCCGGGGCGGAGCCCCGAAACAAGCCTCGTCGGCGTCTGAGGCGCTGGGTCCGGGGCCGAGCCCGAAACAGCCCCGCCGGCGATTGAGGCGCGGGGCCCGGGGCTGAGCACCGGTTCAGGCGGCCCCCGCCTCAGGCCTCGTCCGGCTCCTTTGCCAGCTCCTCCAGGCAGTCCACCACCACCCGCCGCTCCCCCACAGCCAACCCCGGCCCGTACGGATCACACGCCGCCGACTCCGGAAGCAGCCCCTCCCACACCGCCGCCCACAGCATCCGCTGCACATACCCCTCGATGGGCGCCAGGAACGTCGCCTCCGCGAACCGGTCCAGGCGACCCGACGCGCGCACGAAACCGGCGTGGTCGCCCGCGCGCCAGGCGTCCAGCACCGCGCTCGTCAGGCCGACCCGCGCCGCCGCGATGCCCACCAGTGCCGAGTCCGCGCCCCACATCAGGGACGGGCCGAACATCCGGTCCTCGCCGGTGACCACCAGCTTTCCGCTCTCCTCGGTCGCGCGGATCGCGTCCTGGCACGCCATCGCCCGGTCCAGGGTGGCGAGTTTGATCCCCGCGGCCGACGGCAGGGCCATCAGTCGGCGGATCAGCGCCGGCGGATACGGATAGCCTCCCGCCTCGCCGTGCAGGAAGAAGCCGAGCACGGGCAGCCCGCTCTCCGCGGCCACGCTCTCGTGCAGCCGTACGGCCTCGTCGTCGTCCCCATCGAGCTGCGCGAGCGGATAGACCATGACCGCGTCCGCACCGCCCTCCGCCGCATGCACGGCCATGGCGACCGTGGCGGACACGGCCTCCTGCAGGGTCCTGGGGCGGACCGATCGTGGCACCCCCACGCCTGCCACGATCGGCCCTTCGACCGCCTCCCGCCAGATGCTCAGCACCTGCTGTCGGTCGGGTTCGGAGAGATGAAGACCGCGGCCCGTATGGGCCCATACCGCGACGCCGCCGATCCGGGCGGCCGCGATCCGCTCCGCGTATCCGCGCAGCGCGTCCAGGTCCACGACTCCCCGGAGATCCATGGGTGTGGCCACCGCGGGCAGTACGGCACCGCGCAGCCTGCGCACCAGGTTCTCCGTCGCAGACATGAGCGATCTCTCCCGTCTGTTGCGGTCGTTGTCGACACGCTAGCCTTTACGGCCCGGACCGTAAAGGAAAGGCCAGCGAGAATGCCCAAGCGCGCCATGCGTCTCGGCCTGTACGTCAATCTCTACGCGGACAAGGCCGACCGGCCCCGGCTCGCCGACGCGGTGGAACAGGTGTTCCTTGCCGAACAGGCCGGATTCGACTGGGTGGTGCTGGGCGAACGGCATCTGCACCGGCCCGGATACCACGAGGCCCTCACCTCCCTGGCGTATCTCGCCGCGCACACCGAGCGGATCGGCCTCGCGACGGCCGGGCTGATCGCGCCCGTCTACCAGCCGGTGTGGCTGGCCGAGACCCTCGCGCACATCGACGTGCTGTCAGGAGGGCGGCTCACGGCGGGATTCGTACTCGGATACCGGCCCGAGGAGTTCACTCTGTACGGCACCCAGCCGCGCGAGCGCGTGTCGCGCTTCGAGGAGTGCCTGGAGCTTGTCACCCGGCTGTGGACGGAGGACGAGGTCACCCACCACGGCCGCTGGACCTCGGTGGACGAGGCCTTCCTGTCGCCGCGTCCGGTGCAGTCCCCGCGCCCCCGGATCTGGAACGGCGGGCGGGTGTCGGCGGCGCTGGAGCGCACGGCCCGGATGTGCGACGGCTGGACGACCTCCTTCAACGAACTCGACTCCGAACTCCCGGAAAAGATCGCGGAGTACCGCTCCTACCCGCGCGGCGCGGCGAGTCTGGGCGCGGAGGTCATCATCTGCCGCGAGGGCTACGCCGCGCCCTCTTCGCAGCAGGCCCGCTCCGCCCTGGAGGCCCCGCTGCGCGGTCTGTACGACGCCTACGGCGACTGGAAGCGCACCTCCGCCGATGCCGCGCGCTACGCGCAGCAGTGGGACGACATCGAGGCGCGCTCCGTGATCGGCTCGGTGGACCAGTGCGTCCAGCGTCTGGGGGCTTACGGCGAGATGGGCGCCGACGGTGTGGTGCTGCGTATCCAGCCGCCGGGCATGCCGCAGAAGGACGCCCTGAGCGCGATCGAGGCGTTCGGGTCCGAGGTGCTGCCGCGTCTCAACGGCTGAACGGGCGCTGCCGGAAAGCCTGCTGGACCAGGAGCGCGGCGCGTGCGATGTCCGCCATGGCCGCGTCGTCGGCCATCAGCATCGGCTGGCGCACCCAGACGACCGTGTCCTCGGCCGCCTCTGCGACCGGGCACGGCCCGCCCCCGGTGCAGGGCTCGCGCGACAGGGAGCGGTAGCCGGCGTCCAGCGGGATGCCCTGAGCGGTCATGGCCTCCAGGAGCGCCGCCTTGGGGTGGCCGCCGAAGGCCGCCGGGTCATAACGCAGCATGGCCAGATGCCAGGTGTGCCGGGTGGTGCCGTCAGGGGACCCGATCAGATCCAGGCCCTCTACCTCCTGCAGAGCCGCCCCCAGCGTCGCCGCCCGTGCCGCCCGGTGCGCCAACTGCTGGTCGAGCATGGGCAGTTGGGGATACAGCACAGCGGCCTGGAACTCCGTCATCCGCAGATTCCAGCCCAGTTCCGGGTGCTCGTACCAGCCCCCGTCCCGGCGGCGGCCGACATTGTGCAGCGACCACAGCCGCTCGTACGTGCGCCGGTCGTCCGTCACCACGATGCCGCCCTCCCCCGCGGTCATCGCCTTGCTGGACTGGAAGCTGAAACAGCCCGCGTCCCCGAGGCTCCCGGCCGCCCGTCCGTGCCGCCGCGCACCGTGCGCCTGGGCCGCGTCCTCCACCACCGGGATACCCCAGGAGCGCAGCGCCTCGGTGTCGGCAGGCGCGCCCGCCAGATGCACCGGCATGACGGCCCGGGTCCGTGGTCCCACGAGCCGCCGCGCCGCCGCCGGATCCAGGTGCAGGGTCTCGGGCAGTACGTCGGCGACAACGGGCCGGGCCCCCGCCAGCACCACCGCGGTGGCGCTGGCCACGAACGTATAGGCGGGCACGATCACTTCGTCACCCGGCCGCACCCCGAGCGCGCGCAGCGCCAGGAAGAGCGCCACTGTGCCATTGACCGTGCAGACGCCGTAAGAAGCGCCGACGCTCTCAGCAAAGGCCGCTGCGAAGGACTCGGTCTCGCTGCCCGCGGTCGCTCCCCACTCTCCGCTCTCCAGCACCCGCAGCAGCCGCTCGCGCTGCTCCTCGCCGGCCGGCGGCGGCCACTGCGGCCACCCTTCGGTGCGCACGGGCGTCATTTCAGGCCCTTCAGCAGGCGGTCCATGGTGCCGTGCAGAATCTGCGCCCGGTCGGCCTCGTCGAGGTCGGCGAGCAGTACGCGCCCGAGCCCCACCCGCAGATCGAGGAAGACGGCGTCGGAGCCGAAGGCGATGCGCTCGGCCCCGGTCTCGGCGACCAGCCGCAGAAGATGGCGGGCGGTCATCCGGGAGCCGCAGGTCTCCAGGACCAGATTGGGGCAGCGGGCCGCGGCTTCGGCGGCGGGTGCGAAGCCGCTGGTCCACAGGCCCGAGTGACCCATCAGAAGCGGCAGTTCCGGGTAGCGGGGGGCCACGGCCGAAAAGCGCACCGGCTCGGAGAAGGCGGATGCCTGCTGGCTGTGCGCGAGCACGATGCGGCCGCGGTCGGCGGCGATGTCGAAAGCCTGGGTGTAGGCGCGGTGGTCGAGCGGGAGTTCATGGACTTCGGGGTGGAGCTTGACCCCGATGACGCCGGGCGCGTCCATCAGGTCGCGCAGCCGGGCCGGTGCCTCGGGATCGTGCGGGTTGAAGACGGCGTAACCGAGGAGGCGTCCGGGGTGCTGTGCGAGCTCGGTGAGCAGCAGGGCGTTTCCGGCGCGGGCGTCGGGGCCGACGGCGAGCAGATGCGAGACACAGGCGGTGGCGACGCCGCACCGGTCCATGACCTCGACGAGGCTGCGGGCGGAGCCGTCCGGGATGGCGAAGTCGGACCAGCGTCCGAGGTGGCCGTGGGCGTCGATGACGGTCACGGGTCTTCGCCCTCGCCGAGCAGCCGCAGGGCGTTGCCGCCCGCGATCAGGGCCGTGTCGGCGTCCGGCAGCGCCAGGGTGTCCAGCTGGTAGCGGGGTCCGGCGTCGTCGGTGACGGGCGCGCCCGTGCCGAACAGGACGCGGCGGGCTCCGTACCGTCCGGCGAACCACTCGACCTGCAGATGTCCGGCGAGCGTCGAGGTGTCCACGTACAACTCCACGTGCGAGTCCATGAGTTCGGCGAGCTCGCGCAGGCTGCGGTAGCCGGTGCCGGTGAGGATGATCCGCAGGGTCGGCAGGGCGCTCGCCAGTTGATGGATCTCGGCGGCGGTCACGGTCTCCCAGCCGAGCAGGACGGTGGTGCGCGTCTTCGCCAGCGCGGCGGCGAGGGCGAGGGCGTACCCGCCGGTGAGGGACCAGCGGTGTTCGCCTGGGCACAGCCGCACCAGCCGGGCGCCGCCCTGCCACTGTGGTGTGCCGAGCGGCCCGGGAATCAGCACCGGCACCGGGCGCAGCCGTACGCCGTCGGCCTCCTCGACGGCCGTGAGCGCCTCGTTGCCGTCGCGCGGGTCGCCGTACACGGCATGCGTGTGGACCACGCAGGCGCTGTCGATGCGCAGCCGGTCGAGTTCGCCGACGAGCCCGGCCGGGTCCCGGCTCGCCACCTCGTCGTACGGCAGCGGGCCGAGCAGCCGGTTGATGTCGACAACGGTCATGTCTTGAGGCCGGTGGTGGCGATCGAGTCGGTCAGATAGCGCTGCAGCAGTCCGAAGACGAGCAGACAGGGGATCACGGTGATGGTGGCCCCGGCCATGATCTGGTTAACCGCGACGTTCTCGCCTTCGAGGGTGGCGAGGCCGACCGTGAGCGTGCGCATCTCGGCGGACTGGCCGATGACGAGCGGCCACAGGAAGTCGTTCCAGTGCCAGAGGAAGACGAAGACGCCCAGGGTCGCCAGGACCGGCCGGATCAGCGGGATGACGACGGTGGTGTAGATGCGCCACTCCGAGGCGCCGTCGATCTTCGCGGCCTCGAAGAGTTCGTCGGGCAGCTGCTGGATGAACTGCCGCATGAGGAAGACCGCCTGGGAGTTGGCGAGCGTAGGCACGATCATTCCCCAGTACGTGTCGACGCCGCCCAGCTCCGAGACGAGGATGTAGTACGGGATGAGGGTGGCCTGGAACGGCACCATCAGGGTCGCCAGGAACGACCAGAACAGCACTTCACGGCCCGGGAACCGCTTCTTCGCGAACGCATATCCGGCCATGGACGAGAACAGCAGGATGAGCGCGACGGAGACCACCGAGTAGATCAGTGAGTTGACCGCCCAGCGCATGATGTCCGCGCTGCTGAGCACGTCGGAGAAGTTCTGCCAGGTGGCCCGGGTCAGGTCGAACGCGCCCGGCAGCGTCTGCCCGCCGGGCGGCGCGAAGGCGACGAGCACCATCACCACGAAGGGGATGACGGTCACGAGCGCCACCAGGACCAGCAGGACGGGCAGTCGCAGCCGCGCCATCAGTCCGCGTCCCTTCCGATGAGCCGTCGCTGGATGAGCGAGAAGATCAGTACGACGAGGAAGAGCACCAGGCCGATCGCGCTCGCGTAGCCGAAGTCGAAGAACTTGAAGCCGGAGTCGTAGAGGAAATAGACGAGCGAGTAGCTGGAGCGCACGGGTCCGCCGGCCGTCATCACATACATCTGGTCGAAGACCTGGAAGGAGCCGATGGCCTCGATGACGAGGACGAAGAACAGCACCGGCCGCAGCAGCGGGAGGGTCACCCAGCGGAACCGCTGCCAGCCGTTCGCCCCGTCGATGGTGGCCGCCTCGATGACGTGCTGCGGGATCGACTGGAGTCCGGCCAGCAGGATCAGCATCGAGTAGCCGAAGCCCTTCCACGCGGAGGTGACGGCGATGGAGGGCAGGACGAGGTGCTCGTTGCCGAGGAAGTCGACAGGGCCGAGGGAGATGACGCCGAGCGCGGCATTGAGCAGGCCGTCCTGGACCTCGTAGATCCACTTCCAGATGACGGCGGCCAGCACGATGCTGGTGACGTACGGCAGGAAGAACACCCCGCGGAAGAACCCGCGCGCCCAGACGGTGCGGTGCAGCAGCAGGGCCGTGCCCAGGGAGAGCAGGACGGTCAGCGGCACGAAGAACGCGGTGTACAGGGCGGTGACGCCGAGGCTGGACCAGAACACGTCGTCGTCGAGGAGACGGGTGTAGTTCTCGGCCCCGATGAACTGCCATTCGCCGTTCAGCCGGTAGTCGGTGAGCGAGAGGAACGCGGCGCCGAGGGTCGGTCCGAAGCGGAAGACGATGAACAGCAGCAGCATCGGGGCCACGAAGAGAAGCCCGACGCGGGCCTCTCGCCGTCGTACGGCCCTGCTGAAAGAGCTCCTGCCGGGCGAGGCCTTGCGGGGAGGGACCTCGCCCGGGGAGATCTTGGTCAGGGACGTCTGACTCAACGCTGCCGTGCCAGGAGGTCGTCGGCCTGCTTCGCCGCGGCGTCGAGGGCTTCCTTGGGGCTCTTCTTACCGGTCAGCGCGGCCTGGATCTCGGGCGCGATCAGTGACATCAGCTGGCGTGCGGTGGGGTTGGGCTCACCGGGGTAGGCGTTGGCGAGCGCCTCCTGGAACTCCTTGGCGTGCGGGGCGTCGCTCGGCACGGTGACGTCCGTGCGCGGCGAGAGGAAGCCGCTTGCCTTGCCCATGCTCTGGAGCTGCTCCGGCTTCGTCATGAAGGCGAGGAACTTCTCCGACCCGGAGACGTTCTTGGACTTGGCGTTGATGCCGAGCCCGCCTGGGATGCCGAAGGTCACCTGCTTGGCCCCGGTGAGCGGCGGGCCGACGACGACGTTCTCCGCGCCCCAGGCCTGGGCCGCGGTCGCGGCGTCCGCGGGGGTGTTGGAGAAGCCCATCGCCGCCTGCTGCTTGCCGAGCGCCTGGTCGGCGACGACGTTGGCGTTGGTCAGGGCGGACTTGGGGATCGCGCCGGATTTGTACAGGTCGGTGACGAAGGTGAGGGCCGCGACGCCCTCGGGCCCGTTGAAGGCGACCTTCTTGCCGTCGTCGGCGAAGACCTTGCCGCCCGCCTGCCAGAGCAGGGGGTAGAAGTTGAGGTTCTGCGTCGCTTCGTTGCCCGCGGAGTAGTCGAGGGCCGCGGCGCCCGCCTGCTTCAGTTTGGGGGCGGCCGTCTTGATCTCGTCCCAGGTGGCCGGGGGCTTGGTGATGCCCGCCTGGTCCAGCAACTTCTTGTTGTAGAGCGTGGTGGTGACGGTGTGGTAGATCGGCGCCGCGTAGACCTTGCCGTCCTGCTTCATGGCTTCGAGCGCGGCCGGCAGGAACTTGTCCTCGGTGCCCTTGAGCGCCCCGTCGACCGGCCTGATGGCTCCGTTGCTCAGATACTGCGGGATCTGGTCGGGGCCGAGCAGCACGACGTCCGGGCCCTTGCCGCTGCTGAACGCGGTGGCGAGCTTCTCGTCGCGGTTCTCCCACGGCTGCTGCTCCACGGTGAGCTGCACGCCGGGCTCGGCCTTGGCGAAGTCCTTCTCGATCTGTGTCCAGTAGGCGGAGTTGGCCTTGGGGTCGGCGATCACCGGGTACATCCAGACGGTGACCTTCTTCGACCCCGAGCTGCTGTCGCCGCCGCACCCGGTGATCAGGGCGGCGAGCGTGAACAACGCGAGTGGTGCGGCGGCGCGCTTGAAGCCTGTCTTCATGGGGGCCTCCGGAAGGCCTGAGAAGGGGAGCCAGAGCCCGGCTAGTTTCGGCCTGGGCCGAAACTAGCCGGGCGGTTTTGGCATGTCAATGCCTTGATGACGGGGGGTCAATGTCGCGAGGTCAGACCGGGGTTCAGATCTGGCGATCAGATCGTGTGATCCGGCCGGGAGATCAGCACCGGGAGATCAGTGCCGGGGATCGACGACGAACAGCTCGGCGACACGGTTGAAGTACAACCGCCCGTCCTGATGCCCCGTCAGCCGCCGGTGCGGATACGCGACGATCAGCACCGGGTCGCGATGCGGGGCGAACGGATCGATGCGGTATATCAAGCCGCCGTCCACGCTCACGTACAGCTTCGAGCGCGACACCACTATCGAGCCGCCCGTGCTCCTGGTGCCCAGCTCATAGCGGTGAACGATCTGCTGGCTCTGCCGGTCGACGGCGAAGAGCGTGTGCCCGGCGAGCCCCCACAGCTTCCGGTCGGGGCCGATGGCCAGCGCGCTGACCGTCCCCTCCGTGCTGACCGGCTCGAACTCCCAGAGCTTCTGGCCGCGGTCCACGTCCCAGGCGAAGACCGCACCCGCCTTCCTCGTGGGCGGCGTGGTGCTGAGCCCGCCGGTCACGGACCCGCCGCCGTAGACCACACCGTCGTACGCGGCGAGCGCGAAGAGGCTCTGGTCCTGCGAGACATTGCGGGTGAACTGCCAGTCCCGGGATGACGGATCGTAGATGGCGAGCCCGCCGCCGAGCCGGTCGCCGGACGGGACGGTGCCCACGGCGACCTTCCCGTCATCCGCCTCGGCGAGGCATTTGCTGCGGGCCTGCAACTGTGGCCCCAGGTTGAAGATCAGCTCGGGGTTGGGGGTGGTCCCCGGCGGGCCGCCGGGTGAGTACTCGGGGCTGTTCCAGGGCTTGTCGGGCCGGTAGCGGTAGAGCCTGGACTCGGGGTAGACGCCAAGCCAGACCGAGCCGTCCGAGGACTGAAGGATCGATTCGATCTGCGCGAAGCGGTGGAACGAAGAGGCCCCGGTGTCCGTACGGACCGCGCCCAGGCCGCCGTTGAGGAACCCGCCGGCGTAGACGGTTCTGCGCCCGCCCCCGGCCACCGCCAGGATCTCTATGGGCTCCTTGCGGACCTTGGTCTCCAGGATCGCGTGCGCTCCGGTGGTGGGGTTGTAGCGGAACATCTCGCCGCGCCAGAGCGTGCCGACGACGCTGCGCCCCGGATAGTCCGCGACGCCCAGCTCGGCCCAGCCGATGGACCGGGTGTTCTGCACCTTGCCGGTGAGGGTCAGGCCGGTGCCGGTGAGCTGTTTGGTGGCCGGGTCGTAGCGGCGCAGTTCGCCCCGCTGGATGAGGTGGATGCCGCCGCCGGAGTCGGGCGGGGCGATCTTCAGACCGTGTGCGTCGGGGATCTCATCGGTCCAGGCGCGCGCGGCGAGGTCGTAGACGAAGAGCGGACCCGGCAGGTCGGAGCCGATCCGCGCGTACAGCCGTCCGCCCAGAGCGTCCAGGTCGTACACGGCCTTGCCCTCTATGGTGCTGAGGCCGGGCGGCTTGGGGAGTTCGGTGACCGAGCCGGTCGCCGGGTCCAGCTCGGCGATGTGTGCCGCGGCGTACGAGCCGGAGTAGACCTTGCCGCCGGCGCAGGCGATGCTCCGCACATACGTCTGACCCGCGACCACCTGCCCGAAGTTGGTGTACTCCTTGGTCGCCGGGTCGAAGCGGAAGACCTTTCCGCCGGGGAAGGTGCCGCCCCAGATCTTGCCGTCGGCGTCGGAGGTCAGCGACCAGATGAAGGTCTGCGCGGCGATCGGCAGGCCGAGGTCCTCTGCGACGTCGCCGGCGCCGGGCCGCCAGCGGTAGAGATGAGCGTTGCCGTAGGTCCCGGCGTACACCCCGTCGGGCGCGGCGGCGACGGCCCAGGAGCCGTCGGCTCCGGTGAGGGGCGCGCTGACCAGCTGTTCTCCGGTGGCCGGGTTGATGGCGTTGAGATAGGCGGGCTTGCCCGTCGACACGTTCCACAGGGCCGGTTTGCCGCCCGGCCCCGGAGCGACGGTGCCGCCCAGAAGCAGGACGTCGGCGAGCGGTACACCCAGCGATACGGGGTCGCGCATCAGCGCCTCCTCGGCGGACGCGGTGCTCGGAGCTGCTAACGACAGTACAGAGGCGGACAGTGCTGCGGTCGAGCCGGCGAGAAACGCTCGTCGCGTCGTCACAGGGGTAACACCTCCGAAAGGAACGGGAGTTACGGCACTAGCCGAAAGTGATACGCCACCCCCCGTGGGGCGTCAACGGCGCCGACCGAGCGGCTCCGGGACAGCACTCCAACGGGCCCACGTCATGGCCATTCAGCTCCATCCACCGGACGGCGGCGCGCCCGGTGCCGGCGGCGCGGCGGGCCTGCGTGAGACTGATGGTGTGAGAAGTGAGAACACCCCCTTCGTGGGCGGGCCGCTGGACGGGCGCGTGCTGCCGGTTCTGGTCGGGCCGACCGGGCATCCCCCGAAGTGGTACGAGGTCCCCGTGCCGAACGACGACGGCACGCCGCCGACGGTGTACGCATACCGGCGCGTCCCCGCGGGCTACTCCAAGCGGCTCGGTCTGCGGCGCGGCTGGAAGTACGAGTACGCCCCCGAGGGCGCGGTGCGACGCGCGCTCAAGTGGCCCTGGTCGAAGCCGAACGGTGCGCCATAAGATCGCGAGGACCGTTTCGCCAGGGGGGATGCTCGCCATGGAGCCGCTGCAGCAGGACGATCCGCGCCAGTTCGGCCCCTACGCCACGCTGGCGCGCTTGTGGGAGTCGGCGAGCAGCGTCCGCTATCTGGCGCAGGGGCCAGACGGCACGACCGTGATCGTCTCGGCCGCCAGGCCCGAGCTGGCCGCGGTGCCGGCGTTCCGGCGCCGCTTCCAGGCCGAGGCGCGGACCGCGGAACGGCTGGCCGGCGGGTGGGTGCCCGAGCCGCTCGGATCCGGCACCGACGAAGAACTGTGGACGGCGAGCGCGTACATCCCGGCGCTGACGCTGCGCGAGGCGATCGCGCTGGCCGGCCCGCTGCCGGAGCGGGCCGTTCGGATACTGGGCGCGGCGCTGGCGGAGACCCTGTCCCGGGTGCACGCCACGGGTGCGGTGCTGCACGGCCTGGCCCCCGACACCGTGCTGCTGGCGGCGGACGGCCCCCGGCTCACGGCCTTCGGGGCGCTGGGCGCGGCGGCGGTGGCCCAGGCGGGCCCGGGCGGGCAACTGTCCGTACAGCTCGGCTATCTGACCCCGGAACAGTCGACGGGTTCGGAGCCGGGCCCGGCGTCCGACATCTTCGTCCTGGGTCTGCTTCTCGCGTACGCGGCGACGGGCACCACCCCGCTGGGCGACGCGGACGGCATCGCGCACGGCGAGCCGGAGCTGGGCGGGGTGCCGGCCGAGTTGCGCCCGCTGGTGGCGAGCTGCCTGTCCAAGCTCCCTCAGGACCGCCCGTCGGCGAGCACTGCGGCGGCGACCTTGGCTCTGGAGGGCGCGGCGGCACTGGCCAGGGACGGCTGGCTGCCACCGAGCCTGGTGAAGGCGGTGGAGTCACAGGCGGGAGCGGTGGAGGGGCTCACCCTCGGTGTGGTCGTTCCGCACGGTGTGGTGGTGCCGCAGCACACGGCAGGCGCCGTGGCCGAACCCGTGGGCGTCGGCGTACCTGGCCAGGCCCCGGGCCCGCACCCGTTCGGCGGGCACCCGCAGGCCGACGGCAGCGTCCCCGTGCCGAACGCGACGCCCGGTGACCGGATGACCGCCGCCCTCGCGCTGCCCGCCGCGCGAAGCGCTCCGCCCATGCCGCAGGCCATGCCCGTACCCGCATTCGCACCGGCGCCCATCCCCGCCCTTGCCCCCGCCTCCGCCCCCGCTTCCGCCAAGCCCGACCGGCGGGCCCTGCTCGTAGGCATCGCCGCCGGGCTCGCCGGAATCGCCCTCGGCGGCGGTGGGGTGTACGCCGTCGCTGACGGGGAATCAGAGGCCGCCCCCAACGCCCGCCCCGCTCCCCGGCGCACCCGCGTCACGGGAATGCCGCCGGAGCCCGCGTGGCGGTACGAGCAGCCCGGCAAGGAGGGCGACGCGCCGCCCAGTGCCACCGTCTGGCGCGACCGCGTGCTCGTGCTGACCGGCGGTGACCAGGCCGTCGGCGTGGACCTGCGCACCGGACGCCGGCTCTGGCAGCTCAAGGAAGCCGCCTCGCTCTCCCGCGCCGTGCCCGTCGACGACGCGCTCTGTCTCGTCGACGGCCCCACCCAGTTCCTGTGGATCTCCGCGCTGAACGGGCAGATCAGGCACCGGGTCGCCAAGACCACCCTCGCCGGCCCTGGCGAGACCCTGACCCTCGGGAGCATCACCGGCTGGGAAGGCAGCACGCTCTGGATGACCGGCCACGTGAAGAAGGGCGCCGCGCTCGCCGCGTACTTCCTCGCGTACGACCTCGTCGCGCGCAAGTGGCTGTGGCGCACCCCGGTCACGAACGGCCTCCCCCCGCGCATCCCCCGGTACGACCTGATCGCCGTCCGCCCCGCCGACATCGTCGTACGGCAGGACGCGGCGTCCCTCACCCCCGCGCAGCGCGCCGCGTCCAAAGGCGCGTCGGTGCTGCTCGCGTTCGACCGGAAGACGGGCAAGCTGCGCCAGTCGCTGCCGCTGCCCGGCGTGGTGCCTGCCGCCGCGGTCGTCGGCGATACGACGGGGAGGCTGTTCGCCGCGGCGGCGGGCGAGGTGCACGCCTTCACCAGCCGCACCGGCGCACGGCTGTGGCGGCTGGCCGCCGCCACCCCGGCGGCCGGCCAAACCGGAATCTTCCCCTTCGGCAAGGGGATCCTGCGCGGCCCGGTGCTGTACGTCGCCAACCGCTACCAGCAGGTGTGCGCGATCGACACCGCCACCGGCCGCCAGCAGTGGCGGCGCTCCACCGAGGCGCCCGTCTGGAACGGCGTCCCCGGCACCGCCCTCAGCGCGAGCGGCGCCACGGTGCTCGCGGGCGACGGCGCGCAGCTCACCGCGTTCGCCGCGCGCGACGGCAGGCGGCTGTGGAAGTTCCAGGAGGCGGGCGTGAAGGACGTCCCGGGCGGCCCCCGCTATGTGCCCCTGTCCGGTGGCGGCGGCCGGAATCTCGTCGTCCAGCGAGAGCGGACCTTCTACGCGCTGCCGGTGGACTGACACGCCGGAGGCGACCCCGCACTCCGCCCCGACGAGTGACCGTATTGCGCTGATCCGACCACTCGCGGGGCACTCCCACGCGCGCCCTCGCATGATCGGCCGTGGGGTGGACGGCCCGCCCTCCCCGCAGCCGGAGGTGATGAAGTGTCACGCAGACTGCTCCGCTCTGTCTGTACGGCGGCACTGGCGGCCGCGACCACCGTCGCGGCGGTACCGGCCGCACCCGCGGCCGGCGACCCAGCGGCCGGCACACCCGCACCCGCACCGCCTACGACCGTCTCCGGGATGCTGACCGCGCTTCAGACGCTGTACCGCCAGGTGGAGGAGGCCGGCGAGACGTACAACGCGACGGAGGAGGAGCTCAACAAGCAGCGCGCCAAGACGGCGAGGCTCGCCCGCGAGCTGGCCGGCGCGCGCAACGCGGTCGTCGCGGCCCGCGGCGAAGCGGGACGGCTGGCCCGCGAGCAGTACCGGGGCCAGTCCGAGCTCTCCTCGTATCTGTGGCTGCTGCTCGCCCGGAATCCGAAACAGGCCCTCGACCAGGACCATCTGATGGAGCGCGCGGCCGCCGGCCGGCTGGCGACGATGGCCGGTCTTGAGGCGGGCGCGAAGCGGGCCGCCAGGCTGGCGGCCGCGTCCCGCAAGGCGCTGGACAGGGAGCTGACGCTGGCGACGAAGCAGAAGGAGGCGCGCGACAACGCGACCGCGAGGCTGAAGGACGTCGAGAAAATGCTCGCCTCGCTCTCCGCCGCCGAGATCGCCGAAGTGGCGGCGCTGGAGCGGTCCAACGCGGCCAAGGCCCAGGAGAAGCTCCTCGCCTCGGGTGTGCTCGACGGTAAGCGCACGCCGACGCAGAAGGGCGGGCGGGCGCTGGAGTACGCGGTCGAGCAGATCGGCAAGCCGTACGTCTGGGGCGCGGAGGGCCCGCGATCGTACGACTGCTCGGGGCTGACCTCGCAGGCCTGGGCGCAGGCAGGCCGCGAGATCCCGCGGACCAGCCAGGAGCAGTGGGCCCAGCTCCCGAAGGTCTCGCTGCGCTCACTGCGCCCCGGCGATCTGGTGATCTACTTCCCCAAGGCCACCCATGTGGCCATCTACCTCGGCAACGGCTTGGTCGTCCAGGCGCCCCGCCCGGGCACCAAGGTCAAGGTCTCCCCCATCGCGGCGAATCCGCTGCTCGGCGCGGTCCGCCCGGACCCGGGCGGCAGTCCGCTGAGCGCGTACACCCCGCCGCGGCTCCCGGAGGGCGCCGCGGCGGGGCCGGACGACGGCTACTCCACGGCGGAAGCTCCGGCCACCTCGGCCAGGTAGGCGTTCGCCTTCTCCGGCTCGAAGAAGAAGTTCTCGAAGTCGGCCGGATCGTTGAAGCCGTTCGCGAACCGGTCGGCGACCGGCTGGAGCCCGCCGGCCGCGCCGATCAGGTTGAGCACGTGCTCCGGCGGGACGCCGAGCATCGCGTTCGTCCACTTGGTGACGTGCTGCGCGGTGTCCCAATAACGGTCGAACGTGGACTGCATCCACGCCTCGTCGAACGGCAGGTCACCGTGCTCGGTGATCGAGGCGAGGTACGAGGCGGCGCACTTGGACGCCGAGTTGGAGCCCTGCCCGGTGATCGGGTCGTTGGCGACGACGACGTCCGCAACGCCGAGGACCAGACCGCCGCCGGGGAGGCGGCCGATCGGATTGCGGACGGTGGGGGCGTACCGGCCCGCGAGCGTGCCGTTCGGATCGGTCAGCTCGACCTTGGTGGCGCGCGCGTACTCCCAGGGCGTGAACTTCTCCATGAGCTCCAGGGTCAGGGAGAGGTGCTCGGCAGGGTCCTTCACCCCCTGGAAGGCATCGAGCGGTCCGCCCGGGATGCCCTCCCAGAAGAGGATGTCCGCGCGGCCGCTGTTGGTGAGCGTCGGCATCACGAAGAGCTCGCCGACGCCGGGGACCAGGTTGCAGCGGACCGCGTCATAGCCGGGGTGCTCGGGGCGCGGGCCCAGGCCGTGGACGTAGGCGACGCCGAGCGCGCGCTGCGGTGCGTCGTACGGGGAGCGGGAGGCGTCACGGCCGAACATCGAGACCAGCTCGCCCTTGCCCGCCGAGACCATCATCAGGTCGTACGTACGGGAGAAGTAGTCCAGGTCGGAGACCGCCGCGCCGTGGATGACGAGCTGGCCGCCGCGCTGCGCGAACGTCTCCATCCAGCCGGCCATCTTCACGCGCTGGTCGACGGACTGGGCGTAGCCGTCGAGCTTGCCGACCCAGTCGACGGCGCGGGTGGAGTCCGGGGCCGCGACGGAGACGCCGAGGCCCTCGATGCGCGGGGCCTGGGACTCCCAGAAGTTGATGCCCAGATCGCGCTCGTGCTGCAGCGCGGTGTGGAACATGCACTGTGTGGACATGACCCGGCCGGACCGGATCTCGTCGGCCGTGCGGTTGGACATGAGGGTGACCTCGTAGCCCTGCGACTGGAGTCCGAGGGCGAGCTGGAGACCGGACTGGCCAGCTCCGACTATGAGTATCTTCCGCATGGCGGGTGTTCTCCGTTGCGTAGCTATTCGGGGGTTGCTTCGAGGGCGTGGGCGACCAGCGTGAGCAGGGACTCGATCACCGTGATCCGGTTGCGCGCGTCCATGATCACCACGGGTATGTGGGGCGGCACCGTCAGCGCTTCCCGCACGTCTGCGGCCTCGAACAGCTCCGTACCCTCGAAGTGGTTGACGGCGACGATGTACGGCAGGCCACTGCTCTCGAAGTAGTCGAGCGCCGGGAAGCAGTCCGGCAGCCTGCGGGTGTCGGCCAGCACGACCGCGCCTATCGCGCCACGCACCAGGTCGTCCCACATGAACCAGAAGCGCTGCTGGCCCGGCGTGCCGAAGACGTACAGCACCAGATCGTCGTCGAGCGTGATCCGGCCGAAGTCCATGGCCACGGTCGTGGTGAGCTTGTCGGGCGTCGCGGCGAGATCGTCACTCTCCTCGCTCGCCTGCGTCATCAGCGCCTCGGTCTGCAGCGGCGTGATCTCGGAGACCGAGTGGACGAAGGTCGTCTTGCCGACGCCGAAGCCGCCCGCGACCACGATCTTGGTGGCGATGGGTGCCCTGGTGTGGTCCAACTGCCAGGCCTGCAGCTCCTCTTCGGGCTGCGGGTGGGGACGGGCAAGCAGCGTGTCAGAGGCGGCGGAGTCCACTCAGCACCCTTTCGAGCAGCGCGCGGTCGGGCTGGCCGGCGCCGTGCCCGGTCCCGTACACGCGGATCTTTCCCTGGTCGGCCAGGTCGCTGAGCAGCACCCGGACGACACCGAGCGGCATCTTCAGCAGGGCCGATATCTCGGCAACGGTACGCATACGGCGGCACAGCTCGACGATCGCCCGCAGCTCGGGCATGACGCGCGAGGAGAGGTCGCCGTTGGCCAGTTCCCTGCGCTCCTCGGGGGCTTCGAGCGCGGCGACGAACGTCTCGACGAGCAGCACATGGCCGAAGCGGGTGCGGCCGCCGGTGAGTGAGTAGGGGCGGACCCGGGCGGGGCGTCGGCTCTCGCCGCGGACGGGAAGCCTTCGGGCGGGTTCAGCGGCGGGCGTCACTGAGCGCTCTCCATCGATTTGCGCAGTTCGCTGCGGAGTTCGGGGGTGAGGACATGTCCGGCGCGGCCGACGAAGAGCGCCATGTGGTACGCGACGACGGTCATATCGCAGTCGGGGGTGGCGTGCACGCCGAGCAGTGAGCCGTCGCTGATCGACATCACGAAAACGCTGCCCTCCTCCATCGCGACCATCGTCTGCTTGACGCCGCCGCCGTCCATCAGCTTGGCGGCGCCGATGGTGAGGCTGCCGATGCCGGAGACGATGGTGGCGAGATCCGCGCTGGAGCCCCTGGGGCCTTCCCGGCGGCCGGTGGCGGCCGGAGCGGCATTCTGGGCGGGGTCGGACGAGAGCAGCAGCAGTCCGTCGGACGAGACGACGGCGACCGAGCGAACCCCTGGCACCTCCTCCACGAGATTGCTCAGCAACCAGTGCAGATTGCGGGCTTCACTGCTCAGGCCGAATGTCCCGGTCGCAGTCAACTGCGTGCCTCCTCGACTGTGTCCCCCGCTTCTGCTGCTTCGGTGCCTGCATCCGTCTCCGTCCGGTCCGCGATCTCAGCGATCTCCGCCTCGGCGTCGCGGCGGCCGTCCTTCGCGCCCTGATGGAAGCCGCCGAGGCGGCGGCGCAGGGCTTCGGCGTCGATGCTGCCGGCGCGCTCGCCGGGCGCGGCGGCGGGCTTGACGACCTTGGGGGTGCGCTTGGGCAGGCCCTTGTCGGTGACGCGTTCCCAGGCGGGCCGCGGCTCATCGACCGGCTCGGGCTCGGCAACGGGCTCAGGCTCGGCAACCGGCTCAGGGTCGGCGATCGGCACGGATCCGGCGGTCGGCACGGATCCGGCGGTCAGCTCGGGCTCCACCGCGGCCACCGGCTCTTCCGCCACCGGCTCTTGGGCCAAGGACTCCTCGGCGACCGACTCCGGCACGCGCATCGCGAACGTCGCCTCGTCGACCCCGGTGCTCTCCGGGTCCCCGTCGGCCGTCCGCTCGTGCGCGTCCGGCTCCGCCGCGCGGATCGCCTGCTCTGCGGCCACGACCAACGGGTCAATCCGGCGCGAACTGCCCGGCAGCGCATTGGAGTTGGCCTCCGCCACCGACCCGGGCAGATGCTGCGTCGGCGTCCCGACGGTGCCCCCCACCGGCACGGTGTGCGCCTCGGCGGCCGGCGGTCCGGTCGGCAGCAGCGCCTGCGTGAGAACGACGACCGCGGCGATCCCGCCCTGCTTCTGCTCGCGCAGCTGCACCCGTACGCCGTGCCGTGCTGCCAGCAGCCCGGCCACCCGCAGCCCGAGGCCCTCGCCGTCCCGGCCGGCCCGGGTCTCGTACGCGTCCGGGTCCTCGAGTCGCGCGTTCAGCTCGGCCATCCGCCCGGCGGTCATCCCGATGCCGGTGTCCTGTACGGAGAGCATGACCTCGCCGCTCTCCAGCAGCCAGCCCGACAGCTCGACCTGGGCGTCCGGCGGCGAGAAGGAGGCGGCGTTCTCCAAGAGCTCGGCGATCAGATGGCTGAGGTCGTCCGCGGCGAATCCGGCGACCTGCGCGTGCGGCGGCAGGGACTGGATGATCACCCGCTCGTACCGCTCGATCTCGCTGACGGCGGCGCGCAGTACGTCGATGAGCGGGACCGGGCTCGCGTGCCCCTGGCCGTGCTCGGCGCCCGCGAGGACCAGCAGGTTCTCACTGTGGCGGCGCATGACGGTGGCCATGTGGTCGAGCTTGAAGAGGGTGGCGAGCCGCTCGGGGTCCTGCTCGCGCTCCTCCAGCTTCTCGATCACGCCGAGCTGCCGCTCGACGAGGCCGAGGGTGCGCAGCGAGAGGTTGACGAAGGTGTGCTGGACGGTGTTCCGCAGCCGTTCGAGCTCGGCGGTCAGCTCGTGGGTGTGCGCCTGGAGTTCGGCGCGGCCGGCGGCCACTTCGGCGGCCAGCGCGTAACGGGCGTCGGCCAGGTCGCCGCAGTCGCTGTCCAGCCGCTCGGCCCGCACGCCGAGGTCCCGCAGCTTGTCGTGCAGGGTGTTCAGGGACCGTACGACCTGCGCGAACTCGTCGTTGCGGCCGGTGAAGCGGACCGGCTCCTCGACCTCGGGGGCGGCCGCGAGTCGGGCCGCGCCGATCCGCAGGACGGCGAGCGGCCGGGTGAGCGTACGGGCGACGGCGGCGGACACGCCGATGGCAACGATCAGCAGGCCGCCGAGCAGCGCGATCCGGATCTCCAGCGCGGTGACGTCGTCGTCGCGCAGCTGCTCGAAACGCTCGGTCCGTTCGGCGGCGAGGGAGGACTCGACGCCCCGCATCTGCTCGATACGGGCGGTGAGCGAGGATTCGAGCTTTTCGCGGTTGGACTTGCGGTCGGCCGAGGAGAGCTCGGGCTGGTCGGTCAGCCGGGCGAGATAGCGCTCGGCGGCCTTGACCTCGGATCCGGTGACGGTGGCGGCCAGCGAGTCGCGGGCGTCCTTGCCTGCCGCCTGGTCGAAATCGGCGAGCGCAGCGAGTTCACGCACCCGGGACTGCTGGGCGGCGGCGCTCAGCGCGTTGCGCGTACGGTCGCTCTCGCCGTCGTCCCCGCCCTCGTCCTGGACGGGCAGTCCGGTGACCGGGTCGAGGCTCGGGCTGCTCTCCTTGCGCGGCACGGAGAGCGCGGCCAGCAGCAGCCCGCGGGTGGCGGACGCCTGCTCGACGGCGAGGCCGAGTGCGGCAGGCGCGCGCAGCGAGCTGGGGGTCCCCCCGGGCCGAAGGCTCTGGGGGAGGGTGCCCGCGGCGGCGCGCGGTGGGGTCTTGTCGGCGAGCTCGTCGGCGAGGGCGTGCAGGTTCGCGATGACAGCGGAGTACGCCCGGTAGGCCTCCATCGCCGTGCCCTTGCCGGTGAGGGCGGTGCGGCGGACAGAGGGCACGGCGGACAGGTCGCGGCGCAGTTCGGCCCGGTCGCCGGGGATGGCGCCGCGCATCTCGTCGATCTGCCGGTCGACGCGGGTGCTGCGGCTGGCGGAGATCTCGCGCCGGTCGTCCTTGTCACCCTTCTGGTCATCACGGCCCGCCGCGATGTACGCGGTGACCTCGTCGCGTTCGTCGGCGAGGGAGTGGGCCAAGGTGACGGCCTGGCGGTTCAGCGCGGAAAGGGTGACCAGGTCCTGGGACTCGGTCAGTTCGGCGGAGGTGGCGAGGACGCCGGGGGCGCCCGCCGCGATCACGACGAGGCTGACGGCGGCGACTCCTGCTACCAGACGGCTGCGTACCCGTACGGCGCGGGGGGCCGGGGAGCCGTCCGGAGTTTCAATGGGCCTGCCGCCGTTGCCCCGAGGCCGCTTCATCTGCACCGGTGCTCGCAATCTTGCTTGACTCGTCCGCCCATGAACCAGACCAGAGATGACGACCGGTTCACACGCGAGGGCCTACCCCTGGTACGGAAACGAGTGAACATCACTCGGGAGTTGGCGAACAAGTCGCCGCCGCGGCCGATACGGCGACGCGCGGAGCATCGGCTGGATCTTCCGGCCGGGCTTTGGCAGGATGCGCGCCCGCAGCCGGGACGGCCCGCGTCACACAGCCCCTGAACACGCCCTGACCTGCTTGTACGGGCCAATTGCGTGGTCATGCGGGCTTCGTGAAGGTGTCATGCAGACTGGGGATTATGCGTATCGAACTCGCGACCACCCCCGGCACGCCCGAACGCCCCAACGAGGACTGGGCTTCCGTGGCCCTGCCGGGCTCCGGCCAGGGCGGAACGCTCGTGGTGCTGGACGGTGTGACGCCACCCGCGGGGGACTACGGATGTGTGCACGGGGTGCCGTGGTTCACCGCCAGGCTCGGCGGCGCGCTGGTCGAACTGTCCGGTTCGCGACGGGATATGACACTGGCAGAGGTCCTTTCGGAGGCAATCCGGCGCACCGCGGACGCCCACCGGGACACCTGTGACCTTTCTCACGTGCGTACACCGCAGGCCACGGTGGTCATGGTGCGCTGGGGCGGCCGGGCGGAGCCGGTGGAGCATCTGGTGCTCTCCGACTCGACGCTGCTGCTGGAGTCGCCGGACGGGGAGGTGCGGGCGGTGCTGGACGACCGTATCGACCAGTTGCCCCGCGAGTCCCTGCGTACACACGCCTCGGCGGACGCGCTGCGCAATGCGGAGGGCGGGTTCTTCACCGCGGCGGCGGATCCGGGGGTGGCGGTCCGCGCGGTGACGGGCAGCACGCCCCGCGGCGAGGTGCGGGCCGTGGCCGCGCTCACCGATGGTGCGGCCCGCTGGGTGGAGATGTTCGCGGAGGGCAGCTGGGCCGAGTGCCTGGGGCTGCTGCGCAAGGAGGGGCCGCAGGGGCTGATCGACCGGGTCAGGGCGCTGGAGAACTCGGCCCAGGAGCGTGGGAGCGTGATCCGCTGGAAGCTGCACGACGACGCGGCGGCGGTCTTCGCGGAGCTCTGACCCGAGTCACTCCTCGCTCTCGGCCCGCTGGTTCAGCTGGTGCAGCAGCCGCGCCAGCTCCGCGACCTCGCCGCGGTCCCAGCCCGCCAGCTTGCTCATATAGCGGTCGCGCCGCGCGTCCCGCACCCGGCGGAAGCGCGAGCGCCCTTCGTCGGTGAGCCGGACGAGTGAAGCGCGGCCGTCGGCCGGGTCGGGTTCGCGGATCACCAGGCCGAGCTCCTCCAGGGCACGCAACTGGCGGCTCATGGTCGCCTTGCCGACGCCGATGTAGCCGGCGAGGTCAGTGGCGCGCTGCTGCCCGGCCTCCTCAAGACGCACGAGAAGTCCGTACGCGGCGGGCTCGAGATCGGGGTGGACCTCGCGGGCCATCTCGCCGGAGGACGCGCGGGCCCGGCGCAGAAAGACGGCCAACTCCCGTTCCAGAGCGAGGAATTCGTGGTCCACACCACTCCCACCCTTGGGGTCCGCTTCACTCCCTGTACCGCTTTCGTGCACGTCAGCACCCCTCGCGCGCTTTCCGGATCCTGAAAGTTTCTTTCGGCGGCACCGATTGCCGCAGCTCGGCCAGTATTTCGCAGGCGTAGACCAACGGCAGCACCCTGACCCCCTTCCACAAGGGGGTTCTACGTGCCTAGCGTCATAGCTGGCATGTCCACACCATGAAAATCAGCCACGACATGTCGACACATCGTCAGTTCCCCCCACCGAGGTCTTCGGAGGCACGCTATGCCCGTGCTCAGATCCGGATCGACCGACCGCTCACGCCTCGCGACAGCGGCCGGCACTCTCCTCGCAGTTCTCTCCCTCCTCCTCGCCCTCCCCGCCACCGCCGGCGCCGCTGACGCTCCCCCGCGCGGCTCGGCGCACCTTGGCATGGGCGTCATCGCCCACGACGGACAGGGAGGCCTACCGCCGGTCAACCGCGCCGCTCAGACGGAAGGCGTCGACGTCTCCAGCCACCAGGGCAACGTCAACTGGTCCGGCCTGTGGAGCAGCGGCGTGAAGTGGGCCTACGTCAAGGCCACCGAGGGCACCTACTACAAGAACCCGTACTTCGCGCAGCAGTACAACGGCTCGTACAACATCGGGATGATCCGCGGCGCCTACCACTTCGCCACGCCCGACACGGCGACCGGGACGGCGCAGGCCGACTACTTCGTGAACAACGGCGGCGGCTGGTCCCGGGACGGCAAGACCCTGCCGGGCGCGCTGGACATCGAGTGGAATCCGTACGGCGCCGCCTGCTTCGGCAAGACCCGGTCCGGGATGGTCACCTGGATCCGCGACTTCCTGAACCGCTACAAGGCGCGCACCGGGCGGGACGCGGTGATCTACACCGCCACCAGCTGGTGGACGCAGTGCACCGGCAACTACAGCGGCTTCGGCGCGGCCAACCCGCTGTGGATCGCCCGGTACAACACCACGCCGGGCACCCTGCCGGCCGGCTGGGCGTACCAGACGATGTGGCAGTACACCTCGTCAGGACCGATCGTCGGCGACCACAACAAGTTCAACGGCGCGCTGGACCGCGTCGTGGCGCTCGCCAACGGCTGAGCGGCGCACGCAGCCCGTCCCGCGCCCGCTGGTCACGACCAGTGCGCGGGGCGGGTCAGCCCGAGGGGCAGCTTGGTGGACAGGTCGCCCTTGGCCCCGTTCAGCTGCGGCTGGGTGAGGAAGATGCTGCCGGTCAGATCCGCGCCCGCGAGGTTCGCGTCCCTGAGGTCGGCCCCGATGAGGTCGGCGAGACGCAGATCGGCGCCGGTGAGATCGGCGGCGATGAGATACGCGCCGCGCAGATCGGCGCCCCTGAGGTCCGCGCCCCGCAGCCGCGCACCGACGAGGTCGGCGCCCCTGCGGTCCTTCTTCCGGTCCTTCATCTTGCGGTCCTTCTTCTTACGGTCCTTCATCTTGCCGGCCGCTTCGGTCCGGACGAATTCGCTCGTACGGAGCAGCAGCACATTGACGTCCTGCCGGTGCGTGGCCACGTCCAGCTTTTCGAGGGCGTCGGGGCCGAGCCCCGTGAGGCGCTCGGTCTCCTCCAGCAGCTGCCGCAGCTCGCCGTGCAGCGCGCGGGCGGGGTGCAGGGTGAGCGCCTCGGTCAGATACCGGAGCAGCTCATGAAGCTGTCGTACGACGGGGAACACCCCGAACATCTGCGATGCGGTTTCCGGGGCCTGTCGCCAGTCCGTGCCGCCGAAGGTGACCTGAGAGACCTTCTGTCCCGCGCCGAAGCAGTCGTAGACCGTGCAGCCGGGAAAGCCGCTCTGCCGCAGTCGCGTGTGGATGCCGCAGCGGAAGTCCGTCTGCAGGTTGGAGCAGGGCTTTCCGGCGTCCTTGTTGATCGCGAAGTCCGCGGATGCGGAGAAGGGCAGTGCCACGCAGCACAGTCCGAAGCAGCTCCCGCAGTCCGCCCGCAGGGCCCGGTCATCGCGTTGGTCGTTCACACCAGCCATTGTGCTGTGTCCTCCCGGGCCGCCACCGCCGGACCCCCGAACCCCCGGCGCACGGGCGCCGGGGGTCCGTCTCTCACCGAGAGGTCATCGCGGGGTCGTCAGCCGCACAGGCCGGCCGGGCGCTCACGGGTGACCAGGTCGGTCCAGCCCGTCGTGCCGTCGATCCAGACCACCTGCCGGCCCGAGACCGCGGCCGGGGAGATCTGCTCGCCGCGGTTGCAGGAGACCCGCTCCTGGCGCGAGCCGTCCGTCGTCAGCTGCCACAGCTTCGACAGCGACTCGTTACGGAACGCCGTGCCGGGCAGCGCGCTGTTCACGGTGACTGCGTCCTCGGAGGCCGTCAGGTCGAAGGGCAGCAGCGCGGTCGGCTTGGCCTCCGGGCTGATGTCCACCGTGCCGGTGCCGTCCAGGCCCGAGCGGCGGACGGCCATCTGGCCCCCGTCGTTCAGATTCTCGTCCACCAGCCAGAAGGCGTGCGTGGAGTTGATCCCGCTCTGGCCGAGGATCTGCGGCTCACCGAGCTGGCCCGCGAGGGTGGCCTTGCCGGTCTTGAGGTCGTAGACCTCGACGCCGAGCTTGTACTCCTCGGGGGTCGGATACAGCTTGGCGTAGGCGAGCTTCCCGTTCTTGATCGACGGGAGCGCGGTGAGTATGTCGAAGCCACCGCCGTCCACGAATGTGGGCTCACGGTCGCCGGGGCGCAGATGGCCCACATGCCGGTCGCCGAAGATGCCGAAGCTCTCGAAGACGACGACGCCGTTCTCCACGCGCAGCCCACCGACGTCCGTGAACGAGGTGTAGAGCTTCTTGACCGGACCGCCCGCGAGCGGCCGGGAGAGGATGTCGAGGCTGGTCGTGCCGTACGCCGCCCAGACGACCGTCTTGCCGTCGGTCGCCGGGTAGACGTGGTAGCGGCCGTCGTTGGGGCTGATCAGCTTCGGGGCACCCTTGCCGTCCGCACGGCCCGCGTACACGGAGTACGGCTCCGAGCCGTCGTCGTTGGACTGCGACGCGGCCCACCAGCCGCCGCCCGCCTGGACCCCGGTGCCGGACGTGTTGACCTTGCCCAGCAACTGGTCGGAGTCGACGCCGAGCGCGTCCTCCCAGCCGGGGACGATGCCGTGGGCGTTGAAGGAGCGCTTCACCGCGGTGAGCTGCTTCGCGGTGACGCCGAGGTCCTTGGCCGCCGCGAGCACCGCGTTGCGCCCGTCGGTGAAGCCGTCGAGCGGCGTCATGTACTCGGCCAGCGCCTTGTACACGATGCGGTCGGCGAGCTCCCCGCCCACGTCCTGGCGCAGGTCCCACAGCGCGCCGGAGAAGATGGTGGAGTTGAGGTGCACGCCACCGTTGTCGGTGCCGAAGGCGACGCCGAGGAAGTTCTTCGAGGTGCTCGCGCCGTCGTTGAGGTTACGGAAGGCGCACTCGCGCGGCTTCGTCGTACGGCAGAGGTCCTCGCCGATCAGACCGGAGTCCGGGTCGTCCATGGCGGCGCCGGAGACGCTGGTGTCGATCGCGTTGCCGAAGTAGTCGGCGAGTGCCTCGTTGAGGGCGCCGGACTGGCCGGCGTAGACGAGGTTGGCGGTGTTCTCGACGACGCCGTGGGTCATCTCGTGGCCCACCACGTCGAGGTCGGCGGAGAGCGGCTTGTAGTCCTCGTCGCCGCTGCCGTAGACCATTTTCTGGCCGTCCCAGAAGGCGTTGACGTACGGACCGCCGAAGAAGGTGACCCCGACCAGGGAGTTGACGGTCATGCCGCGGCCGTCGAGGCTGTCGCGGGCGTGGTTCTTCTTGAAGTAGTCGTAGACCTTGCTGGCCGCCCAGTGGGCGTCGACCGCGCCGGACTCGGTGGCGTCCTTGCCGAATTCCTTGGCCGGGTGGCCGAATTCCTTCAGCCCGCTCGGCCAGGCGCCGGCCACCTCGCTCACGTCGCGGTCCCGCGCGTCCCAGGTGGTGAGGGTGTTCTTGCTGGTGTCCCCCATCCGCGACTGGTCGATCAGCACGTACTGGTCGCGGGTGGCGTCGAGCTGGACGTCGAGGTCGACCGTGGCGCCGTCCAGCTTGATGCCGGTGCCCTTGAGGCCAGCGGCGGGGTCGGCGTCGGCCGCGCGCGCGGACCGCGGTGCGGCCTTCTGCGCCGTGCCGGACGCGGCGGCTGCGGACGCGGCGGCCTTCGTCGCGGTCAGCGTCTTGATGCTGCTGAACTGCAGCACCGGGTAGCCGGCGCGGGCGTCGACGTAGACCTGCTGAAGCACCGGTTCGCCGGTGGTGGGGTTCGAGCCGCGTACGGTCACGTGGTACGCGAGCACGCCCTCGCCGCGCGGGATCACCACCAGGCCGCCGGCGGCGCCGGTGAGCGCGGCGGCCTTCGCGGACTTGGCCCCCTTGCCGCGTACGGCGTCGGCCTTGCTCAGCGTCTTGCCGCCGAGGCGCGCCGCGGTCGCCGCGACCGCGCGGCGCACCGCCGTCTCCTTGCTGACCGTCGCGTTCGTGCCGGTCTTCAGCCCGGTGAAGTACTTGCCGGAGGTGCCGGTGACGAAGCGCTCGCCGCCCTTGGACTCCATGCGTACGACGTACTGGCCGCCGAACACCGGGATGCCGTGGTGCTTCTGCTGAAGCCTCACGACCTCTTCCGCGCCGTGTCTGACGGTCTGCAGCGGCGCGAGGTCGCGCCGTGCGTCGGCGATCCTGTAGCGGCCGTCCTTGGCGTCGAGATGGCCGCGGGCCGCGTCCGCAGGGCTGGCCTTGGCGTCCGCCGCCTCCCTGATGCCGTCGACGAGCGACGGGGTGGCCGTCTCGGCCCCCGGGATGACATCGGCGGGCGGTGCGGCGGCCGGCGGAGTGACCGCCTGTGCCGGTACCGCGGTGAGCAGCAGCCCGGCTGCTCCGAGCAGTGCGGCGAGACCGGTCCCCCTGGATATGCCCGGTCTCTGTGTGCTTGTCCTGGCCTTGCGCACAGTTCGTACCCCTCCCACGTGCTGGTCAAGCCGTAAAGGTGGTCGTGGCCATGCAACCGGTGGGAAGCCAACCGATCAATGTGGCCTGCGCGTTGACAAGTGGACATGCCCACTTGTGTGCCTCGTGAAGGCGGAGTGAGAATCCGATGCATGAGCGAGGGGGAATTGCACACCCTCGGCCTGGGGGAGGCCGAGGAGCGCGCTTACGAGGCACTGCTCAAGGAACAGGCCGCTGGGGCCGAGGAGTTGGCACGACTGCTGGGACTGCCGCGGGACCGGCTGGACCGGGTGCTCGGCCATCTGGTCGAGCACGGGCTCGCGCTGCCCGCGAACGGGGACGGGCTGCCGCATCCGGCCGCTCCGGCCGCCGCGATCCGTACGCTCATTCACCGCCGACAGGCGGAACTGCACTTACGGTCCGCGGAGTTGGAGCGATTACGGATGACTGCGGACCAGCTGGCGGGCCGGCTGATGTCCGGGTCACCCTGCGCGCCCGATGGCGGCATCGAGGTGGTGACGGGCCCGCGGGCGATCGGTGAACGGGCGGAGTACCTGCTGGCGTCGGCGGAACGGGAGGTCGCGATCCTGGACCGCCCGCCGTATGTGAAGGGGCCGCGGGACGGCAGCGCCGCGCAGCCGGGTCTCGGCATCGAGGCGCTCCTCGACCGCGGCGTTCAGGTGCGGACCGTCCTGGACCGGGACGGGCTCGCCTACCCGGGCCGGATGCGCTCGGTGACCGGCCTCGTCGAACAGGGCCTGCGGGCACGGGTGTCGACGGCCGTCCCCACCAAACTGATCGCGGTTGACCGCCGGATCACCCTCCTCCCCCCGACCGACGCGGCGGACCCGAAGGCCTCGGCGCTGCTGATCGGCGACTCGCTGCTGAGCAACGCGCTGGTGCCGCTGTTCGAAACGGTCTGGGACCGGGCCACGCCATTGGGCGGCTCGGCCCGGGCGTGCGCGGCGCTGCCGAAGGCCCAGAAGGAATTGCTCGGCCTGCTGGCGGCGGGCCTCAAGGACGAGGCGATCGCCCGCCGCCTGGGCGTCCACGTGCACACGGCACGCCGGAGGATCAGCCACCTGCTGGAGACGCTGGGCGCGGAGACGCGCTTCCAGGCGGGGGCGCAGGCGACGTTGCGGGGCTGGCTGGACTGAAAGCCACGAGCGGGCAGGATGTCCGGATGAGTTGGCACAGCCGTACGAACAGAACCAGCGGCACGTTCAGGGGGCTCGTGTGGCCCGCCATGGCCGTGCTGACCGCCGCGACCGCGTGCGCCGGGCCCGCCTCTTCCGCCGCGCCGCCCAAAGCCACCGCGGCGGACCGGTCGGCCGAGGCGCGGGCCGTCGCCCCCGCGCCGCGGGCCTCCGCCACCACCTTTGCCGGAGCCTCGTCCGTCGGGGTGCTGATCGACCCGGACGGCGAGCACTTCTGCACCGCGAGCGTCGTGGCCAGCCCCCATGGCAATGTCATCGCCACCGCCGCGCACTGCATCCAGGACTCGGGCAGCGCGGACGCGTACCGGCCGGGCGAGCTGGAGTTCGCGCCCGGATTCTCGGGCAGGGGCAAGGGGACGTATCCGTACGGGCGCTGGAAGGTCGGTGCCATCCACGTCGACGAGCGCTGGACGGGCGGCGACGACGACGCGGATGCCGCCGACTACGCGTTCCTCGTGCTGAAGCCGGACGCGAAGGGCCGTCAGGTGCAGCAGGCCGTCGGCGCCGCCACCGCCGACTGGGCCTCGCCGCCCGAGCGCCGGGTCACCGTCGTCGGGTATCCGAACCGGAATCACAACCCCACCAACCGCCCCGTCGCCTGCACCACCGACACCCGCCCCGACCCGGATCTGCCGAAGACGCTGCTCATGGAGTGCGCGGGCTTCTGGGAAGGCACCAGCGGCGGGCCCTGGCTCGCCGGTTACCGGGACGCCAGGCATCAGGGCAGGCTCATCGGCGTACTGAGCGGCGGCGACACGGACAGCGAGTCGACGGCCGCCCTCTTCGACGACCGCGCCCGCGCGCTGTACGGCGAAGCCGCGGCCGGATAAGAGGCCGCGGCCGGACAAAGGGCCACGGCCGGGAAAGGGCAGCGGCCGGACAACGCGAAGGCCCGGCGGTGCCGGAACACCGCCGGGCCCACACCGCACCCCCGGTCAGGCCGCCGCGGCAGCCACCGAAACCTCCGCCGGCGAGAGCGCGATCCCCAGCACCTGGCGGACATCCGTCACCGGGTGCACCTCCAGCTTGTCGAGGATCTCCGCCGGGACGTCGTCCAGGTCCGCCTCGTTCCGCTTGGGGATCACGACGGTCGTGATGCCCGCCCGGTGCGCGGCCAGCAGCTTCTGCTTCAGACCGCCGATGGGCAGGACACGGCCGGTCAGCGAGACCTCGCCGGTCATGGCGACGTCCGTACGCACCTGACGGCCGCTCAGCAGCGATGCGAGCGCCGTCGTCATCGTGATGCCCGCGCTCGGCCCGTCCTTCGGCACCGCGCCCGCCGGGAAGTGGATGTGCGCGCCCCGGTCCTTCAGGTCGGCGACCGGAAGCTCCAGTTCGGCCCCGTGCGAGCGGAGGAAGGAGAGTGCGATCTGCGCGGACTCCTTCATCACGTCGCCGAGCTGACCGGTGAGGGTCAGTCCCGCCGCGCCCGTCTCCGGGTCGGCCAGCGACGCCTCGACGTACAGCACGTCGCCGCCCGCGCCGGTGACCGCGAGGCCGGTGGCCACGCCGGGCACGGCCGTCCGGCGCTCGGCCGGGTCCTGCGCGGACTCGGGCACGTGGTGCGGCCGTCCGATCAGGCCGCGCAGCTGCTCGGAGCCGACCGTGAACGGCAGCTCCCGCTCGCCCAGTTCGTGCTGGGCCGCCACCTTGCGCAGCAGCCGCGCCACCGAACGCTCCAGGTTACGGACGCCCGCCTCCCGGGTGTACTCCCCCGCGAGCTTGCGCAGCGCCGAGTCCTCCAGGACGACCTCGCCGGGCTCGAGACCCGCCCGCTCCAGCTGGCGCGGCAGCAGGTGGTCCCGGGCGATGACAACCTTCTCGTCCTCGGTGTAGCCGTCGAGCCGGACCAGCTCCATCCGGTCGAGCAGGGCCTCCGGGATGGCCTCCAGGACGTTCGCCGTGGCGAGGAACACCACGTCGGACAGGTCGAGTTCGACCTCCAGGTAGTGGTCGCGGAAGGTGTGGTTCTGCGCCGGGTCCAGGACTTCGAGCAGCGCGGCCGCCGGGTCGCCCCGGAAGTCCGAGCCGACCTTGTCGATCTCGTCGAGCAGGACGACCGGGTTCATCGAACCGGCCTCCTTGATCGCCCGCACGATCCGGCCGGGGAGAGCACCCACGTACGTACGCCGGTGTCCGCGGATCTCCGCCTCGTCCCGTACGCCGCCGAGCGCGACCCTGACGAACTTCCGTCCCATCGCGTGAGCGACGGACTCGCCGAGCGAGGTCTTGCCGACGCCGGGCGGGCCGACGAGCGCCAGGACCGCGCCGCCGCGCCGTCCGCCGACGACGCCGAGCCCGCGGTCGGCGCGCCGCTTGCGCACCGCCAGGTATTCGGTGATCCGTTCCTTCACGTCCTGCAGGCCGGAGTGCTCGGCGTCCAGGATCGCCTTGGCGCCCTGGATGTCGTACTCGTCCTCTGTCCGCTCGTTCCACGGCAGTTCGAGGACCGTGTCGAGCCAGGTGCGGATCCAGGAGCCCTCGGGGCTCTGGTCGCTCGACCGCTCCAGCTTCTCGACCTCCTTGAGCGCGGCCTCGCGCACCTTCTCGGGGAGGTCGGCGGCCTCGACGCGGGCCCGGTAGTCGTCGGACTCGTCTTCGCCGTCCTCGCCGTTGAGCTCACGCAGCTCCTTGCGTACGGCTTCGAGCTGACGGCGCAGGAGGAACTCGCGCTGCTGCTTGTCGACGCCCTCCTGGACGTCCTTGGCGATGGACTCGGCGACGTCCTGCTCGGCGAGGTGCTCACGCAGCTGCTCGGTGGCGAGCTTGAGGCGGGCCACCGGGTCGGCGGTCTCGAGCAGCTCGATCTTCTGGGCGGTGGACAGGAACGGCGAGTAGCCGGAGTTGTCGGCCAGTTGCGAGATGTCGTCGATCTGCTGGACACGGTCCACGACCTGCCATGCGCCGCGCTTCTTCAGCCAGTCGGTGGCGAGCGCCTTGTACTCCTTGACCAGCTCGGTGACCGAGCCGGGCAGCGGGTCGGGCACGATCTCCTCGACGCGCGCCCCCTCGACCCAGAGCGCGGCGCCGGGGCCCGTGGTCCCCGCGCCGATCCTCACCCGGCCCCGGCCGCGGATGAGCGCGCCGGGGTCCCCGTCGGAGAGCCGGCCGACCTGCTCCACGGTTCCGAGCACGCCGGTCGCGGCGTAGGTCCCGTCGACGCGCGGAACAAGCAGCACCGTCGGCTTGCTGGCACCACTGGAACGCGCGGCAGCCTGGGCGGCCTCCACCGCGGCTCGTACGTCGGTGTCGGACAGGTCGAGCGGCACCACCATTCCGGGCAGCACGACCTCGTCGTCGAGCGGCAGCACGGGCAGGGTGAGCAGTGTGGACGTCGAAGCCATGATCTCCCCTTAGGCAGTGAAGTTGAGCTGTATGGACTCAATGCACAGCGCTGCGGAGATGTTCCCAGGGGGGTGTTCGCTGTCAGCGATCGACTCTCGTACCTGGTCAAGGGGGCGCGCAGGGGCGGGAGCTGATGCTTACCGGTCGCGGAGCGCGAAACCGTTCCGCCACCGCGCCCAGCGGCGCACCGCGGGCCAGCAGGCGATGCCGGCCAGCAGGGCAAGCGGATGGCCCCAGTTGGTGAGCGGGTCCTCGAAGGCGAGCAGGTCCTGGAGGAGCATCAGGGAGACGAAGCCGAGCAGCGTCGCGCGCAGCACCGGGCTGAGCAGCCCGGCAAGGGCGCCGATGCTCGCCATCAGGCCGAAGCTGATGCCGTAGTCGAGGCGGTGCAGCGACGTGGCGGGCAGATGTCCGGCCACCACCGAGACCCCGACCGGGATCTCGGTGGCCAGAGTCGCCGCGACATGGCCGGCCAGGAAGACGCCGGCGGTGCACCAGCCTCCGATGCGGCGTTCCAGCGCGGTGAGCGCGAAGAAGAAGGCGATGGCGTACGGGCCCAGCAGGTCGCCCGCGACCCACAGCGCGCTGGCGCCGAGAACGAGCAGGGGGCTGTCCGCCAAATGGGCGACATCGGTACTGGAGCCACGGAGCAGCGAGGAGACGGTCGCGGGGTCGCCGTACTGCGTGAAGAGCGAGGTGGTGAGCAGGACGAGGACGTAGCAGAAGGTGAACGGTGTCCCGGTGGGCGTGGGCAGCAGCTGGAGCACGCGCCGCCAGGCCGGGAGACCCGCGGGCGGGGCGGTCGTCGCGGTGGGCGTCGGGGCGGGCGTCACCGCCGGTGCGACAGCCGGTGCGACAGCCGGTGCGACATCTGCCGGCGTGACGGGGGCCTGGACGGGAGCCGTGAGGACCGGCGCGGATGGTCTCCGCTGGGTCGGGACGGCGTTCAGCAGTTCCTGGCCCGTGGCCGGGTCGCGTGTCGTCGGCCGATGCACCGCGTGAGGCCCCTTTCGTCAAGCCCCCGAACAAACCCCCACCCAACGCGATCACCATCACACCCGTCTATGACGTGCGCCACACGGGGCAACCTTCACAGGTTCCCGGACGTCGCGAGCACGTCGGACCGGCCCTGGCCCGGCAGACCACGGCCGCCCTTGACCGAAACCATTTGTCCCGCTCGCCCCGCCCCGCCACCATGACCACCGACAACGCGTCCGCCCCGCACCCGTCACCCGGAGGTCACCCGCCATGCCGCTCCAAGCCGACGGACCCGTCACCCTCGACCGGCGAGAGGGGCCCCACGGGGAGGTCGTGCTCCGGCAGCGCGGTGCGCATCACGAGATCATCGCCAATGGGTGCTTCCTGATGGACACTTCCAACGGCCGCTCAGAGCGGCTGCTCATCGACGCCGCCCACGAAGCCCTCGCCGCCGCCGGGAAGAGCAACCCCACCCTCCTCATCGGCGGACTCGGCGTCGGCTTCTCCCTCGCCCGCGCCGCCGCCAACCCCCGCTGGCGGCATATCGCCGTCGTCGAGCGCGAGCAGGCGATCATCGACTGGCATCGCACCGGCCCCCTCGGACAGATCTCCGGCGACGCGCTCGCCGACCCCCGCAGCGTGATCCTTCACACGGACCTCGTCGCACACCTGCGCACGACCACGGACCGCTACGACGCTCTCTGTCTGGACATCGACAACGGACCCGACTGGACCGTCACCGACGACAACGAAAACCTCTACTCGCCGACCGGACTCGCAGCCTGCCAGGGCCGGTTGGAGCCCGGCGGGATCCTCGCCGTGTGGTCCGCGCAGCCCTCCCCGGCTTTTGAGGATGCGTTGCGGAATGCCGGATTCACCGGGGTAACCACCGAAGAGATCCGTGTTGCCCGAGGCGTACCCGACGTGGTCCACCTCGCTGTTCGCCCTGCGTAGCCGGGACGCCGTCACTGCCTTTACGCTGCTGACCTACACACGAGATCTACACCGGCATGCAGCTCGCGAGAACGCGTACAGGGGCGGGGCGATGGAGCAGACACACACCACGCACAACGGCGTCGCGGCCACACCCGGCGCCCAGCGCCGGGTGCTGGTCGTCGAGGACGACTCGACGATCGTCGACGCCATCGCCGCCCGCCTGCGGGCGGAAGGCTTCCTGGTCCAGACGGCATTGGACGGCCCGGCCGCCGTCGACGCCGCCGAGGCCTGGCAGCCCGATCTGATGGTGCTCGACGTGATGCTTCCGGGCTTCGACGGCCTTGAGGTCTGCCGCCGCGTCCAGGCGCAGCGCCCGGTCCCGGTGCTGATGCTCACAGCGCGCGACGACGAGACCGACATGCTCGTCGGTCTCGGCGTGGGCGCCGACGACTACATGACCAAGCCGTTCTCGATGCGCGAGCTCGCGGCCCGGGTGCATGTGCTGCTGCGCCGCGTGGAGCGGGCGGCCCTCGCCGCGGTCACTCCCCGCAGCGGGATCCTGCGCCTGGGCGAGCTGGAGATCGACCACGCCCAGCGCCGGGTCAGGGTGCGCGGCGAGGACGTACATCTCACGCCGACCGAGTTCGACCTGCTGGTCTGCCTGGCGAACACGCCGCGCGCCGTCCTCTCCCGCGAGCAGCTGCTCGCGGAGGTGTGGGACTGGGCCGACGCGTCCGGCACCCGCACAGTCGACAGCCACATCAAGGCCCTGCGCCGGAAGATCGGCGCCGAGCGCATCCGTACCGTCCACGGCGTCGGCTACGCGCTGGAGACGCCGGCTCCATGAGACGGCGGCGCTGGGACCGGCTGCCCGGCCGCGGCGGCCGGCGGAGCCGGCCGCGGTCCTCCTCCATCGCGATCTCGATCAAGACCAAGCTCGGGACGCTGGTCGTCGTCTCGGTCTTCATCACCACGGGCCTGCTGCTGGTCGCCCTGCGCACCCAGACCGAGGTCCGCTTCATCACCGTCTTCTCGGTGATCGCAACCTTGCTGATCACCCAGTTCGTGGCGCACGGCCTGACCGCGCCGCTGGACGAGATGAACACCGTGGCCAAAGGCATATCGCACGGCGACTACACCCGCCGGGTGCGCGGCGCAGACCGCCGTGACGAGCTCGGCGACCTCGCCTCCACCATCAACCGCATGGCCGACGATCTGGAAGCCGTGGACCAGCACCGCAAGGAGCTGGTCGCCAATGTCTCGCACGAGCTGCGCACCCCGATCGCCGCCCTGCGCGCCGTGCTGGAGAACGTCGTCGACGGGGTCTCCGCCGCCGACCCGGAGACGATGCGTACGGCGCTCAAGCAGACGGAACGCCTGGGTCGCCTGGTCGAGACGCTGCTCGACCTGTCCCGGCTCGACAACGGCGTCGTACCGCTCAAGGCCCGCCGATTCGAGGTGTGGCCGTACCTCTCCGGGGTGCTGAAGGAGGCCAATCTGGCCGCGGTCCAGCGCGGTCTGACCTCCGGGTCGGGCAACCACACCCGTACCGACGTACATCTGCACCTGGATGTGTCGCCGCCGGAGCTGACCGCGCACGCGGACGCGGAGCGGCTGCACCAGGTGGTCGCCAATCTGATCGACAACGCGGTCAAGCACTCGCCGCCGCACGGCCGCGTGACGGTACGCGCCCGCCGCGGCCCGCAGCCGGAGTCCCTCGACCTGGAAGTCCTCGACGAGGGCCCGGGCATCCCGGAGCCGGAGCGGCACCGGGTCTTCGAGCGCTTCAACCGGGGCAGCGTCCCCTCCCCGCACGGCAAGGGCAGCGACGGCGGCACCGGCCTGGGCCTGGCGATCGCGCGCTGGGCGGTCGATCTGCACGGCGGGCGCATCGGGGTGGCCGAATCGTCCCGGGGATGCCGGATCCAGGTCACCCTTCCGGGGATCCCTTCGGCACGCGGTTGACGTAGGGTGCGAACCGGAAGCGCGCGTTCTGCGTGTGCGTAGTGAGGACGTGGCCGGAACAAGGCCGTACGCCGTCGAGGGTACGAGCCGACCGGGCTGCGGCCGCGGTGTGGCGTACCCGAGCTTGCCCCCGGCGAAGCGGAACCACGCTTGTTTCCCGCCATTCACAGCCCCGAAACGCGCCTTCAGGTGTGACTTGCGCGACGATGACCCGCCCCGCCTGCACCTCCCGGCCAGGGAGGCGTAGCCTTTATTTCCGCTGTCCATCACCTTGTGAAGCGGAAGAGGGCGGTTGCCGCCGTGTCGTCTCAGTCCCCCAGTAACTCGAGCATCTCGGCCGACCAAGGCCGGCAGGGTAAGAACCCTGCCGCCGCGTTCGGTCCCAATGAGTGGCTCGTCGACGAGATCTACCAGCAGTACCTCCAGGACCCCAATTCGGTCGACCGTGCCTGGTGGGACTTCTTCGCCGACTACAAGCCGGGCGGCGCGGGTGTCGCCGCAGGGGCGAAGCCGGTGAGCGAAGCCCCCGCCGCGCAGTCCGGCGCCGCAGCCGCGGGGGCTGCGGGTGCCACCGCCGCGGCCCCGGCTGCCGTCGCCCCGAGCGCTCCCGCAGCGTCTGCGGGCACGCCGGCCGGTACAGCCACCCCAGTCGCACCCGCGGCAGCCGTACCCGCGGCGCCGCAGCAGGCCGCTCCGGCCGCCGCCGCGGCCCCCGCCGCACCGGCGAAGCCCGCCGCGAGCGCCGGTGCCGCAGGCACCGCCATCTCCAAGCCGGCGGCTGCCGCCGGCAAGGCAGCTGAGCCTGCCCCGTCCGAGGGCCCCCAGCTCGTCCCGCTGCGCGGCCCCGCCGCCGCGGTCGCGAAGAACATGAACGCCTCGCTGGAGGTGCCCACGGCCACATCCGTGCGCGCCGTCCCGGTGAAGCTGCTCTTCGACAACCGCATCGTCATCAACAACCACCTCAAGCGCGCCCGCGGCGGGAAGGTCTCCTTCACGCACCTCATCGGGTACGCGATGGTGCAGGCCATCAAGGCCATGCCGTCGATGAACTGGTCGTACACGGAGAAGGACGGCAAGCCGGCCCTCGTGAAGCCGGAGCACATCAACTTCGGTCTGGCCATCGACCTGGTGAAGCCGAACGGCGACCGCCAGCTGGTCGTCGCGGGCATCAAGAAGGCCGAGACCATGAACTTCTTCGAGTTCTGGCAGGCCTACGAGGACATCGTCCGGCGCGCCCGCAACAACAAGCTGACGATGGACGACTTCACCGGCGTCACCGTCTCGCTGACCAACCCCGGCGGCCTCGGCACCGTCCACTCCGTGCCGCGTCTGATGCCCGGCCAGTCGGTCATCATGGGCGTCGGCTCGATGGACTACCCCGCGGAGTTCCAGGGCACGTCCCAGGACACTCTGAACAAGCTGGGCGTCTCCAAGGTCATGACGCTGACCTCGACGTACGACCACCGGGTCATCCAGGGCGCCGCCTCCGGCGAGTTCCTGCGGATCGTCGCGAACCTTCTCCTCGGCGACAACGGCTTCTACGACGACATCTTCGAGGCGCTGCGCATTCCGTACGAGCCGGTCCGCTGGCTCAAGGACATCGACGCCTCGCACGACGACGACGTCACCAAGGCGGCGCGTGTCTTCGAGCTGATCCACTCCTACCGGGTCCGCGGCCATGTCATGGCCGACACCGACCCTCTGGAGTACCGCCAGCGCAAGCACCCCGACCTGGACATCACCGAGCACGGCCTCACGCTGTGGGACCTGGAGCGCGAGTTCGCCGTCGGCGGCTTCTCCGGCAAGTCCCTGATGAAGCTGCGCGATGTGCTGGGCGTCCTGCGCGACTCGTACTGCCGCACCACCGGCATCGAGTTCATGCACATCCAGGACCCGAAGCAGCGCAAGTGGATCCAGGACCGCGTCGAGCGTGGGCACACCAAGCCCGAGCGCGAGGAGCAGCTGCGGATCCTGCGCCGCCTCAACGCGGCGGAGGCCTTCGAGACCTTCCTGCAGACCAAGTACGTCGGTCAGAAGCGGTTCTCGCTGGAGGGCGGCGAGTCCGTCATCCCGCTGCTCGACGCGGTCATCGACTCGGCTGCCGAGTCGCGCCTGGACGAGGTCGTCATCGGCATGGCCCACCGCGGCCGCCTCAACGTCCTCGCGAACATCGTGGGCAAGTCGTACGCGCAGATCTTCCGGGAGTTCGAGGGCAACCTCGACCCGAAGTCGATGCACGGCTCCGGCGATGTGAAGTACCACCTGGGCGCCAACGGCACCTTCACCGGTCTGGACGGCGAGCAGATCAAGGTCTCGCTGGTCGCCAACCCCTCGCACCTGGAGGCGGTCGACCCGGTCCTGGAGGGTGTCGCGCGCGCCAAGCAGGACGTCATCAACAAGGGCGGCACGGACTTCACGGTCCTGCCGGTCGCCCTGCACGGTGACGCGGCCTTCGCCGGCCAGGGTGTCGTCGCCGAGACGCTGAACATGTCGCAGCTGCGCGGCTACCGCACCGGCGGCACGGTCCACATCGTCATCAACAACCAGGTCGGCTTCACCGCCGCCCCGGAGTCGTCGCGTTCGTCGATGTACGCGACCGATGTGGCCCGCATGATCGAGGCGCCGATCTTCCATGTGAACGGCGACGACCCGGAGGCCGTGGTCCGGGTGGCGCGGCTCGCCTTCGAGTTCCGCCAGACGTTCAACAAGGACGTGGTGATCGACCTCATCTGCTACCGCCGCCGCGGTCACAACGAGGGCGACAACCCGCAGTTCACCAACCCGCAGATGTACAACCTGATCGACAAGAAGCGCTCGGTGCGCAAGCTGTACACCGAGTCGCTGATCGGTCGCGGCGACATCACGCTGGAAGAGGCGGAGCAGGCGCTCCAGGACTTCCAGGGCCAGCTGGAGAAGGTCTTCGCGGAGGTGCGCGAGGCCACCAGCCACCCGGCCCCGGCGCATGTCCCGGAACCGCAGCCCGAGTTCCCGGTGGCCGTCACCACCGCGGTCTCCCAGGAGATCGTGAAGCGGATCGCCGAGTCCCAGGTGAACATCCCGGACCACGTCACCGTCCACCCGCGTCTGCTGCCGCAGCTCCAGCGGCGTGCGGCCTCGGTGGAGGACGGCACGATCGACTGGGGCATGGGCGAGACCCTCGCCATCGGCTCGCTGCTGATGGAGGGCACCCCGGTCCGGCTCTCCGGCCAGGACACCCGCCGCGGCACATTCGGCCAGCGCCACGCGGTGCTGGTGGACCAGGAGACCGGCGAGGACTACACCCCGCTGCAGTACCTCTCCGAGGACCAGGCCCGTTTCAACGTCTACGACTCGCTGCTGAGCGAGTACGCGGCGATGGGCTTCGAGTACGGCTACTCCCTGGCCCGCGCGGACGCGCTGGTCATGTGGGAGGCGCAGTTCGGTGACTTCGTCAACGGCGCGCAGACCGTCGTCGACGAGTTCATCTCCTCGGCGGAGCAGAAGTGGGGCCAGACCTCCGGTGTGACGCTGCTGCTGCCGCACGGCTACGAGGGCCAGGGCCCGGACCACTCGTCCGCCCGTCCTGAGCGCTTCCTGCAGATGTGCGCGCAGAACAACATGACGGTCGCGATGCCGACCCTGCCGTCGAACTACTTCCACCTGCTGCGCTGGCAGGTCCACAACCCGCACCACAAGCCGCTGATCGTCTTCACCCCGAAGTCGATGCTGCGTCTGAAGGCGGCGGCGTCGAAGGCGGAGGAGTTCACCAACGGCGGCTTCCGCCCGGTGATCGGCGACACCGCGGTTGACTCGGGCAAGGTGGACCCGAACGCGATCCGCAAGGTCGTCTTCTGCACCGGCAAGGTCTACTACGACCTGGACGCCGAGCGGATCAAGCTCGGCAACACGGACACCGCGATCATCCGTCTCGAGCGTCTGTACCCGCTGCCGGGCGCCGAGCTCCAGGCGGAGATCGCCAAGTTCCCGAACGCCGAGAAGTACCTCTGGGCGCAGGAGGAGCCGGCGAACCAGGGTGCGTGGCCGTTCATCGCGCTGAACCTGATCGACCACCTGGACCTGGCCGTCGGCGCGGACATCCCGGGCGCCGAGCGCCTGCGCCGCATCTCGCGGCCGCACGGCTCGTCGCCGGCTGTCGGCTCGGCCAAGCGTCACCAGGCGGAGCAGCAGCAGCTGCTCAACGAGGTCTTCGAGGCCTGACCGTCGTACGAACCGAAGGGCTCTGTCCCGCGCACACCGCGCGGGACAGGGCCCTTCGGGCTGTTCAGGCACCCTAGGCTGTTCAGGCCATTCGGCTCTTCGGCCTGTTCAGGCCTCTTCGAGTCTGGCGATCTCGTGGCGGATGAGGCTCGCCGCCTCCGAGTCCGACGCACCCGCGGCGGACAGCAGGGACAGCACGGCCCGGTGTTCCTCCAGGGCGCGCTCAAAGCCCGCCGTACGTTCCAGACGAGTGGCTCGCATCCACTGGGCGGTGGCCGCGCGGTCCAGCAGGTCGCCGGTTCCGGACTGGGCAGCCGCGTGGCGGTAATGGGCCGCGGCGTCCTGGAGCTTCGGGTGGGATGCGGTGCGCTGGGCCAGCAGGGCGGCGGCCACGGCGCGGTACCACCAGGCGTACGCGGCCAGTTCGGGGTCGGCGGCCGCGCGGGCGGCGGCGCCCAGTGCCCAGTCCGCCTCGTGGAGATCGGCGACGGTCTGCTCGGCCCGGAAGCGCTCGATGTAGGCGTGGCCCAGCAGGGCCCGGCGGCGCGGGAGTTCGGGATCGGCGGACGGTGTCTCTTCGATCGCCCCGCGCAGGGCACGCACGGCCGCGTGCACATCGGCGGGCGACTCCTTGTCCACGCCGCGTTCGGTCAGCTGCCTGCCGAGCGAGGTGAGCACGACGGCGCGGCTGGGGTCGTGCCAGGGCAGCAGCGGCACGGCCTCGGTCCAGGCCGCGATCGCCGAGTCGCGGTGCGCCCAGCCGTCGGTGGACACATAACGCTGCTCCAGGACGCGGGCCATCCGCAGCAGGATGTCGGCCTGTGCCTCCTCGTCCTTGCCGACGTAGCGACGCGCCTGGTCGAGAGCCTGGAGGATGCGCAGTCTGGCGTCGTCGTCGGGGTACTGGTGGGCGAACTCGATGGCGTCGGCGTAATCCAGCCAGGCTCGGCAGAGCTCCGTCTGCGGGACGGCGTCCCAGTCGAGCCCGTCGATGCCGGCGTGCAGATCCTTGTCGGCCCGGTCGGCGAAGGCGCGGGAGGCGATCAGGTCCTCCTCGTCGGCGGCCCGCGGGACGGGGCCCTCGCCCCGGTAGTGGCGGGCCAGTTCAAGGAGCAGTCCGCCCTTGATGAGCAGCGCGGACTCCCGGCGCTCGTCGGCCAGCAGCAGTTGTACGACGCCGAGGGCGATCTGCAGCGTCTCGGTGAACCAGTCCTCGGGGCGGACCGGACCGCGCAGGGCGTACGGAGCGCCGGTCACGGCCAGTCGCCGCAGCACCCGGATCCTGGCCGCCGCCGCTGCCTTGCCGAGCCCGCCCGGGCCGTCCGGCCGCGGCGGGGTTTCGATCAGTTCGGTGAGGCTGGCGTCCGCGGTCGAGAGCAGGATCGACGCCACCAGGCCGGCGTCGTCGGGGCCCGCGGCCGCCTGGACCCGTACCCACTCCGGCATCAGCCCGGGGCTCAGCCTGCCCTCCTCCACCTCGTCCGCCATCGCCTCGAGGACGTGCGCCAGAGTGAGATGCGCCTGTGGCTTCCCGGTCAGCGCGTTCTGCGCGGCGTCCAGCGCCTCGCGCAGGTCCTCCGGCAGCGGGCGCACCAGCCAGCGCCGCAGCAGCGCCTCGGCCAACTCGCCGTACAGCACGGCCCGTTCGGCGGTGCGACGCTCTGCCTGGGTGGCCGAGCCGAGCAGCCTGATCGCCGCGTCCAGGTCGCGTACGGTGCCGTACTCGCCGAAGTGCGCCAGACAGGCGCGGGCCTGCGCCAGCAGACCCGCCGGGCCCTGTCGCGGCAGGCCGCCGGGGGGCGAGGCCGGTTCGGGGCCGCCGAGCCGGCGCAGCACCTGGGCGGAGATCTGCGCGAAGGCCATCTGGCTGCGGTTGTCGGGGCTGCCGGATGCCACCGGGTACGGGTCGACCGACCCGGCGAGGAAGGCGGCGGCCATGGCCGGGAAGTTGCGTACCGTACGCCCGTAGCGCGTCTCGACGTACTCGGAGCAGTGCTTGAGCACCAACGCGGCGCTGCTCGCACCCAGTTGACCCAGCAGCTCCTCGCGCACCCCGTCCAGGAAGACGTACGAAGGTCCGCCCTCCCGGTCGCCCGGTCCTTCGTCGTCCCTCCGCAGCAGGCCGCTGAGCAGCACCTCGGCGAGTACGTCGGGGCCGCTGCGCACCAGCATGGCGCGCTGGACGAGCTGCATCACCGGGAGCACCAGCGGGACCGCCGACAGATAGACCGCGAGCTGCGCGGCGGCGGGCGACGCGGTCCGGCGGAAGGCCCGTACCCGCGCCGTTGCGTCGATGTCCTGTGCGGTACGGGACCGGCCCGAGGCGGGTTCGTGGCGGGCTCTTACCAGCGCCGCGGCGGCGTTCAGCGACTGCCCGGTCGCGCCCGCCACCAGTCGGGTCCAGGCCTCGAACGAGGAGCGGCGCAGCGCGAGCACCGGAACCGGGATGCCCCGCTCGAGGCCGCCGTGGTGCGGGGTGAACTCCAGCCGCCCCGCCGGTCCTTCGCGCCGCCGCAGCAGACCCGGCCGCGCGGGCAGATGCGTACGCCGCCACATCCGCTGCGGCAGCGGCTGCACGACGGCGACCGGCGCGGTCGACGCCCAGGTGTACAGCAGGCGCTGCATACGGCCGCTGCGCCACATGGGGCCCGCGCAGTCGCTGAGCACCACGGTCAGCTGCCGCCCGGTGGGATCGCCGAGCTGGGCGGGCGTCGGCTCGTCCTCGCTCAGGTGGTGCACGGCGACCTCGCGGAACGCTCCGGCGCGTTCGCAGACCTGCCGCAGCTCGTCAAGTGCCTTGTCCCAGACGACATTCGACGAGGAGACGTCCATGACCAGGGCGAGCCGCGCCTCACGCCGCCGGGCGGTGCGCAGCACCGGCACCACGAGACCTGTGTCGGCGGCCCGGTCCGCTGTCGCGACCTCGTCGAGCTCGCGGCGTACCAGTCGCATGGGCGGGCGGTACCGCTGAAGGGGCCGCAGAGAGCGCTGGAGGGCGAGCGCGTCCGGCAGCGCGGCGGCGGCCGGGACGGGCACCCGGCGCATGCCTGCGGCCGGTACGCCGTTGGGCGCGCCCTCGCCCTGCGCGGGACCGTACAGGTCGACGCGGGGGCGCGGCGGCGCTCCCGCGTGCAGCGGCGAGGGCGCGGGCCGCTCCGTGACCTCCACGGCCGGGCGGTCCGCGGGCTGCGCCCCGGACGTCCCCGCGGGTGCGGGGGCCGGCCGCCGGGATGCGGCCGCGGGCACATGCTGCGAGAGCCACAGGGCGTCCGCCAACTCCTCGGCGGTGGGTTTCAGTTCAGCCTCGCGCAGCCGCGTGACCAGTGCGGTCAGTGCGGGGGGCGGGGCGGCCGGGCTCACCGCGGTCACCGCTGTCGGGTATCGAGCGGACGTATCAGCAGCTCGGCGATCTCCTCGCGCCGCCCGGCGTCCGCGCGGACCGCCTGCTGCGTGAGGTAGATGGCGTTGAGCAGCTGGTCGGTGGGCCGCAGTTCGCCGTCGCCGTCCTCGCGGGTGAACTGGCCGATCAGATCGAGGTTCCGCTCGTCGGATCCGGCTCCGAAGTGGGCCTGCACCATTGCGGCGAGCCGCTCGTCGCGCGGCGGGTCGAGGTGCAGATGGATGCAGCGGCGCAGCAGCGGGGCGGGGAAGTCGCGCTCTCCGTTGCTGGTCATCACCACGAAGGGGAACGCCTTGCAGCGCACCCGGCCGTCCCTGACGGGCACCCGGCGGCCGTCGTCGGTGAGCACCCGCACCTCGTCCTGGCCGGGCCGGTCGGCCATCCGCTCCAGCTCAGGGAGGGCGAACTCCCCCTCCTCCACCACATTCAGCAGGTCGTTCGGCAGATCGATGTCGCTCTTGTCGAGCTCGTCGATGAGCAGGACGCGGGGCAGCTCGGCCGGCAGCAGCGCGGTCCCGAGCGGGCCGAGCCTGATGTACCGGCCGATGTCGTCGGACCCACGCTCGGATCCCCGCTCGGCGAGCTGGGCGTCCTGGAGCCTGCCGATGGCGTCGTAGGTGTACAGCCCGTCCTTGAGCTCGGTGCGGCTGACGATGGGCCACTGCAGGACCCGGCCGAGCCCGAGTTCGTACGCGACGGAGTGCGCGAGCGTGGACTTGCCGGAGCCCGGCTCGCCGGTGACGAGGAGCGGACGCCGTAAGTAGAGGGCGGCGTTGATGAGTTCGAGGGTCTCGGCGTCCTGGGCGGGCGGGGCCGCCACGCGCGCGCCGAGCCGCCGCGTCGACGAACTGTCGATCGGCGGCGCGGGGTCGGGCAGCGGCTTTCCGGAGAAGGCACGCCAGGGGGGCGGCGGTGGCAGTCGGCGGATCCGGTCCGGATCCGGCGCACCGACGCCTCGGTAGATCAGCCAGTCGTCCATCGCTCGCTCCTCATAGGCGGTCGGTGGGCGGACCCGTGGCGGACCACGTCTGTCCTGTACCCACCGCCCTGCCCTCCCATTGCTCGGGTGCGGCTCCTCATGGGGAGTCCACCGGTCCGGTGTCGTCGGCGGGCAGAGGGCGGCTCGGGTCGTCGTAGAGCATGGCCACCCCCTCCGCCCAGTGGCGGCTGTTCCTCGATCCGCTGATGTCGTCCCTGATACGGCGCAGCCGGTCGGGAAGCTCAGTCGCGCCCGCGGTCTGCCCGAGCAGCTGGGCCGCGCCCCGGTGCAGGTCCTCGCAGAACTCCGTACAGCCGTGGTCGGCATGGCCGTCGGTGTGCCACAGGGCGATACCGTGCCCCGCTTGAAGTGCCATGCCGATGGCTCTCCGGCCGACCCCGCTGCCTGCGGGCCTGCACAGGACAGGCACGGCGGACGGCGGCATGTCCTCGAAGTGCCGGGGCCTGGGGACCTGCCGCTGCGGCGGGGTGCGGCAGGCGGTGAGCACATCGGCAGCCGCCATCCCCTCCCAGCGGCGCTGCCAGACGGCGTCCGGTTTTCCTCGTCTCGCGAGGTCGCGCAGCACCACCATCCGCCGTACGCCGACATACGCCGGACAGTGCAGCCGGGCCATCTCGGTGAGCTGCCAGCGGTGTACGGCGGTGTCGAAATGGTCGACGGGCAGGGCGACTTCGAGCGGTGCCGGGACGCCGGGCGAGTCGACTGACGCGAAGACCTCGTCCAACGGGCCGCGCAGCCGCTGGATGAGCTGCTCGGGCGGGACGCCGTCGCCGGTCTGCTCCTCGTGCAGCGGCTCGTTCACGTCCTGGCCGTCGTCGACCCGGATCCGCCAGTAGAAGCGGGTGGGCCGGGCGTCGCAGACCGGCTCCAGCTCGACGATGACGACGGCGGATCCGTCGCCGGGCCGCGGATAGCGGACGACGATCCGGTCCTGGCCGTCGGGCGTGCGCGGGTGTACGAGTCCGGGCGGCAGCGTCGCCTGAGTGACCACGGTGTGCACGATGCGGGGCACTTCCTGGAGCCGGCGGGCCACCCAGTCCGCGAGGGCCACGGGGTCGCCGCCGCGGCTGCGCTCGTACTCCACCACCAGCTGTAGGTAGTGCAGCGCGGCGATGGCGGCGACGGGCTGCCCCGCCTCGTACAGCAGGCCGTGTCCGTCGCGCCAGATGCGCGGCAGGAGCTGGCCGGGCGGGGAGGCGACACCGCCGCGGGCCTTCTTGGCCAGCTCCACGACGGGCCGGATGGCCCCCGGCGGGTGCACACCCGCGAGCAGGAAAAGCGCCTCGCGCCGGTCGTGCGGGCTCCACCACTGGTCGCCGCTGGTGTGCACGCCGGCGCCCGGGAGCTGGTGCTGGCGCTCGATCCAGTTGTGCCCGGTGACCTTCGGGGACTGGCCGTGCCAGCGGTCGTGCGCGGCCATCAGGAGCTGGTAGGTGGATCCGAACCGGCGCAGTGCGGTGGCCGCGATCGCCATGCCGCCGTCCCGCCCGGCCCGGCGGGACTTGAGGATGCCGACGACGGCACCGGTGTGGGCGTCGAGCACGGGCGAGCCCGAGCCGCCCTTGGGGAACTCGGCTTCTGGCCTGAATCGCATCCCGTAGTCGTCGTCGAAGCCGTTGATCCTCGCGGCGGCCTTCCAGCGCACGGCGCGTTTCTCGGCTCCGTACTCCTGCTGCTCGGGCCGGTAGCCCTGGACGATGCCGCGGCCGCCGGGGTAATCGGTGCGGTCGGTGAGCCAGACGCACTCGTGCTCGACGTGCGGATCCACAAGCCTGACCAGGGCGAGATCCTGCTCGACAGGCACGCGCTGCTCGGCCCGCGGCTCGCCGTCGAGCAGCCAGCAGTCGAGCCGCGCCTGAAGCGGCTCGTCGTCGTTCACCTCGCTGCCGCGGAGGTGGAAGATCCGGTCCCGGTCGCCCTTGAGATGGGGGGCGAGTACGTGTGCGCAGGTCAGGACCCAGCCGGGCGCGACGAAGAAGCCGCTGCCCCACATGGCTGCGGGCTGGCCCTGCTCGTCCTGCTCGTCCTGTACCGGTGAGAAGTGGACGGTGGCGGCTCGGGTGAGGGCGTCGATGACGGAGTCGGAATCGCTCATGCCGTGTCATCGCTCATGTCGTTCTGTTGATCCTTCAGCTTCCAGGTGAGCGTGACCTGGACCGACGCCTTGGCCTCCCCGGCGGCGAGCACAGCGAGGGCGACGCCGGACTTGGCGGTGAGCTCGACGCCGAAGCTGACGCTCGCCTCGTCCGGCTTGGCGGCGGCCGCGGCCTCCAGCACCGAGGCGCCGACCTCGGTGATCAGCTGCTGGAGCTGCTGGACCTTGGCGGTGGCGTTCTCGACGAAGCCGACGTCCTCGTCGTCCTCGCCGTATCCGCCGCCCGCGGTGGACAGCCGGGCGAGCACGACGGCTCCCCCGGGCAATTCGATCTGCTGGACGCGTGCGTTCACGGTTCCCCCCGTCTTCACGGCCAACTCGCCCCCGCGCTAACGCACTTGGGCGGTGTGCGAATGGCGACGACGTTACTGGCCTGCACGGTTGCAGGGGAGAGTCGGAAGTCGCCGTAATCTAAAGAGGTAGACCCCGTCCGTACCAGGAGCATGTCTTGTACTTCACCGATCGCGGCATCGAGGAGCTGGAGAAGCGACGCGGCCAGGAGGAGATCACCTTCGAGTGGCTCGCCGAACAGCTGCGCACCTTCGTCGACCTCAACCCGGACTTCGAGGTCCCGGTGGAGCGCCTGGCCACGTGGCTGGCGCGGCTGGACGACGAGGACGAGGACGAGTAGGGGGCGTAGGGCCGAGGATCGAGGGTCGGGGGTCGGCCCGGTTCCGCTGCCCCGGGGGATCGGGGGTGGGTCCGGCTAACCGGACGCGTTCGGCCGGTCCGGATGACCGGCTCCGTTGGACCGGCCCGGCTCCCGCCGCACCCGGTCGTACACCAGGCTGAGCGCCCCGTTCGCGACCAGCACCACGCCCGCCGCCGCCCAGCCCAAGCCGCCGGGGCGGCGGGCGAACCCCCACGCCAGCAGCGGCACTCCCGCCGCCAGCTGGGCGGCCCCGAGCAGACGCGCCTTCGGGCCGCGGAGCCAGGGGCCCAGCCGGCCTTCCTCGACCGCGTGGAGTTCCGCCCGTACGGCATCGCGCCAGCCGGACCACTCCACCGTCTCCGCGCCCAGCTCGCGGGCGACCGACCGCAGCCGGCCGGCCGGTTCGCCCGGGGCCAGGCCCGCGGGCAGGGCCAGTCCGGTCCGCGCCAGGACCGCGATCAGACCGAGCAGCCGGGCCCGCGCGTCCGCTTCCGGATCGGGCCGGGTGAGCGGCTCCAGCGCCTGCAGATCCAGTACGGGATCGAGCCCGAGCCGGGACGCGAACGTCTGCATCGCCTCGTCCTCGCCGACCGGCGTACCGTCCGCGAGCCAGATGTAGCCGACGGGCCTGCGGAAGCCGGAAGCCAGGGTGAATCCGGCCCGGTCACCGTCCCACCACAGGGCGAGCACCGGCCAGTTCACGCCCACGGCGAGCGCGGCCGCCCAGCCGGCCAGCACCCGGTCGACCGGTTCGCCGCCGTCCAGCCAGGGCTTTCCCTCCGGGACGAGCACGCTCCACTGCTGCCCGGCCGGGGCGAGCAGCTGGTGCTCGCGCAGCAGGTGGGCCGGGGGCCGTACGACAGCCGGTTCGGCCCGGCACAGCAGCAGCGCTCCCACGGGTGTCGGATTCATGGCCCATACGCTAGGCCAGTTTGTCCGGGTAGTACGCCCAATGCCCGCTTACCGGCCCGGCATCATGCTTGACATCCCTCAACCGCGATATATCGTGTTGAGCAGGAGACGCGATATGTTGCGTCGCAGCCGCCCCGGGAGGTCAGCACCATGGCAGAGTCGACGTGGGAAGTCTCTGAGCCCAAGAAGCTCACCTTCGACGACCCCGTGACGGCGCTCAATGTGCGCATCGTCAATGGAACGGTCAACGTCGTGGGCACCGACGAAGGTTCCGCCCGCCTCGAGATCTCCGAGATCGAGGGCCCCCCGCTGGTCGTAACCCAGCAGGGCGCCACGCTCACCGTCGCGTACGAGGACCTGCCCTGGAAGGGCTTCCTCAAGTGGCTCGACCGCAAGGGCTGGCACCGCAGCGCGGTCGTCTCCCTCGCCGTTCCGGCCGGCTCGACCGTGGAGGTCGGCGTCGTCGGCGCGGGAGCGGTCGTATCCGGGATCCGGGGGACGACGGCCGTACGCGGCATCAGCGGCGACACCACGCTCGTCGGGCTCTCCGGCGCGGTCCGCGCCGACACCGTCTCCGGGAATCTGGAGGCCCAGTCCGTCACCGGCGATCTGCGCTACAACTCCGTCTCCGGCGATCTGACGGTGATCGAGGGGGCGGGCTCGTCCGTACGGGCCGAGTCCGTCAGCGGCGACATGGTCATAGACCTCGACCCGGCGGGCAGGCCCACCGACATCCGGCTGACCACGGTCTCCGGCGAGGTCGCGATCCGGCTGCCGCACCCCGCGGACGCGCAGGTCGAGGCGAACACCGCGAGCGGCTCGGTCTCCAACGCCTTCGACGACCTGCGGATCAGCGGCCAGTGGGGCGCGAAGAAGATCACCGGCACGCTGGGCGCGGGCACGGGCACGCTCAAGGCGACGACCGTGTCCGGTTCGATAGCGCTGCTCCGCCGGCCGCCCGCGGAGGACGAACCGTACGACGCAGCCCCCACCGGAAAGGTGCTCTGACATGCCGCCCGTCTTCGCCCATGGCCGTCTGCGGCTGTATCTGCTGAAGCTCCTGGACGAGGCTCCGCGCCACGGCTATGAGGTGATCCGGCTGCTCGAGGAGCGCTTCCAGGGGCTGTACGCGCCATCGGCGGGAACGGTGTACCCGCGGCTGGCCAAGCTGGAGGCCGAGGGTCTGGTCACGCACGCCACCGAGGGCGGCCGCAAGGTCTACTCGATCACCGACGCGGGCCGCGAGGAACTGGCCGGGCGCAGCGGCGAGCTGGCCGACCTGGAACTGGAGATCCGCGAGTCGGTCTCCGAGCTGGCCGCGGAGATCCGCGACGACGTGCGCGGCGCGGCGGGGAAGCTGCGCAGCGAGATGCGCGCGGCGGCGACTCAGACGCGGACGACGTCGGGCACGGAGAAGGACTGGGGCGACAAGGAGTCGTGGCGGGCGGCCAAGGAGGAGCTGCGCAAGGCCAAGCAGGAGTGGAAGGAGCAGGCGCGCCGCGCGAAGGACGAGTCGCGCCGGGCCCGCGAGGACGCGCAGCAGGCGCGCCGCCAGGCGAAAGAGGCGCAGGAGACGGCCCGCCAGGAGATGCAGCGCATCGCCAAGCAGGTCCAGGACCAGGTGCAGGACCACTTCGCGCGGGGCGACTGGCCGAAGGGCGTACGGGAGGGCCTGTCGGAACTGAGCGCGCAGTTGGGCGGCCTGGCGCGCGGCGCTACCGTGGCCCCGGAGCCGGAGCCGGAGCCGGGCTGGGCGAAGGACACGACGGACTCGGGCGACCCGGCCCGCGACCTGGACCGCTTGCTGGACCGCTTCCGCGACGACATCAGGGACGCGGCACGGGACCACGGCGTTACGCCCCAACAACTGGCCGAGGCGAGGCGCCACTTGTCCACGGCAGCGGCCCACATCGGAGCGCTACTACGGAAACCGGCGCCCTGAGGGCTGGGGGTGCGGACCGCCCGGGGCGCGGATCCTGGGCGTTCCGGGATGAGCGGGACCGCGGGGCGCGGACGGGCCTGGGGCGTTCCGGGTCACTCGGGGCCGCGGGGCGCGGGGCTGGGGCCGCTCTGGGGCGCGTGTTCTGGACTGTGCTGGATCTGATTTGCGGCTCCGCATCTGATTTGCGGCTCCGCTGCACGCGAGTTGCACCGCTTTACGTCCAGAGGACGCCCCCTGCGCATCCCCTGCACCGGAGCGATCCGGGGCACCCGGCGGCGCGAAGCTGCCGCTTCCCGGGGGGGGTGGGGGCGTCAGCCCCCCACGTACCCCTCCCCCAGGGGGCCTGGGGCACCGCCCCAGTTTCGGGAAGGGGCGGGGTGGGGGACAAACAGCCCGCACCGCGTACGCCCGCACCCCGAACAGCCCCACCCCCCGCACCGCAAGGAACCCCGGACCGCAAGGTCACCCCGCCCGCGCCGCCCCGCCCCCGTACATCACCCGCTCCACCGCCTCGTACGTCGCCCCGTGGTCCGCCAGCACCTCCGCCACCACCCCCCGCCGCGCCGTCAGCGCCAGCAGCAGATGCTCGCCGCCGATCTCGCGGTCCCCGCGGCCCGCCGCGATGCGGAGCGACTGCACCAGCGTGCCCTTCGCCTCCGCGCCGAAGGGGCGCCGACGCGACCACCGCGCCTTCGACACCCCGCCCACCTGCAACGCCCCCGCCCCATGCGTCTCCTCGATCTTGGAGACGATCTCGGCCACATCGATCCCGAGCCCCGCCAGCGCATCCGTGTCCGCCTTTGTGAGACCGCCCCGCCGCCGCGCGTCCGCCAGCGCGTCCTCCACCGACCGGCGCCGGTCCATGATCCCCAGCGCCGTGAACGCGAACGCCGTCCGCGTCCCCTCCTGGTCCAGCATCGCCAGCAGCAGGTGCTCATCGGTGACAGAGTCCGCGCCCGCCCGCTCCGAGTGTTCTACCGAGCCCGTCACAACATCACGGGCATCCTTGGTGAAGCGTTCGAACATCACTGCCTCCCGTACTTCTTGTGTACAGCCTGCCGGCTGACGCCCAGCTCGGCCGCGATCTCCTGCCACGACCAGCCCTGATTTCGGGCACTGCGCACCTGTACCGCTTCGAGCTGCTCGAGAAGTCGCCGCAGCGCGGCGACCGCCCGCAGCCCCACCCGCGGGTCACGGTCGCCCGCCCGCTCGGCGAGATCGGTTGCTTCGGTCATAACTGTCAACCTACATTGACAGTTGTCCACTGTCAACCCCAGTTGACAGCACCCCGCCGTACCGTGGTCTCGTGATCGATTTCCGTACGCCCGCGTCCCTCACCGGCAGCCTCGACGTCCAGTGGCATGCCGGCTGGCCCTCTCCGAAGCACGACCCGGCCCCGGAGATACAGACGCATGCCTACGACGAGCACACCGTGATCCTGCGGCAGAACAAGTCCGTGCATTTCGAAGCCCCGTTCCTCTTCCTGCTGTTCGGGAACGAACGGGCGCTGCTGCTGGACACCGGAGCGACGGCCGACCCCGCGCACTTCCCGCTGCGCGCGACGGTCGACGCGCTGATCGAGCGGTGGCTGGCCCGCCATCCGCGCACGGAGTACGGGCTGGTGGTGGCCCATACCCATGGGCACGGCGACCACATCGCGGGCGACCCACAGTTCGCGGACCGGCCGCGCACCGAGGTCGTCGGGCCGTCACTCGACGAGGTGCGGGGCTTCTTCGGGTTCGAGGACTGGCCGGACGGCCGCGCCGAGCTGGACCTCGGCGGGCGGGTTGTCGACCTGCTGCCGGGCCCCGGGCACCAGGAAGCCGCGGTCGCCTTCCACGACCGGCACACCGGGCTGCTGCTGACCGGCGACTCCCTCTACCCCGGCCGGCTGTACGTCCAGGACACCGCCGCCTTCGCCGCCACCGTCGACCGACTGCTCGCCTTCTGCGCGGCCACCCCCGTCAGCCACATCCTCGGCTGCCACATAGAGATGACGACCACCCCGGACCGGGACTACCCCCGCGGCACCACGCATCAGCCGGACGAACCCCCGCTCCAGCTGACGACGGCGCATCTGCGGCGGCTGCGAGACGCCCTCGCCACGCACACGAGCCAGTGCGGCGACTTCATCGTGGTGTACGAGGAGTGACGGTGACGGTGACTTTGGCCGTGACCGTGACCGTGACCGCGATCCGCGCCCCGGGCAGGGCAAGGACCCGCACCGTCCCCGGTCTGCCCGCCGGCACCGTCCGGGTACTCGTCCAGGCCGGGCCGTCCACGGCGATACGCCAGCCGGTCGGGCCAGGAGGCAGGGAGACCTCTGTCATGCCCGCCCGCTCGGACGCCCGGTACACCAGGCGGTACATCCCGGTCCCCGGCTCGTACGCATCGGACGCGACCCGCCCCGCGACGGCCGCTGCGTACGGCGCCGCGGTCTGCTCCTTGTTCGTACGGAACAGACCCCGGTCGTCGACCGCGCAGTAGCCGCCGCCGTAGCACCAGACGTAGCCCGCCCAGCCCGAGCTGTAGCGGTTCAGGGAGGCCAGCGCCTCGCGGTAGAAGCGGGACATGTTCGGAAGGGAGTTGTTGAGGGGACCCCACTCCCCCACCACGACCGGGATCCGCTGCTCCTTCGGGTACGCGGTGACGGCCGCCTCGTACGACTCGATCCAGCCCGCCGACGGGTCGTAGTCCGCGCCGGCCTCCATCGCCGTGTTGTAGAAGTGCGGGGCGTAGACGACCTTCGGGTCCTCGATCCTGCCGAGGCCCGTGGGGACGCCCTCGCCCACGATCGGGGTCGGCTCGACGAAGACCCAGTTGCCGTCGTCGGCCGAACGGACCGCGTCCGCAAGGCGGTTGTACATCGGCGTGAGCTGATCGCGTTCGATCCGGCGGGCTGCGGTGGGCAGATCCTCGCCCACGCGCAGCTCACCCATCGGCTCGTTGATCAGGTCGTAGCCGAGGACGGCCGGATGGTGCTCGAAGCGGTCGGCGATGACCCGCCACATCCGCGCCTGCGCCCGCCGCAGGTCCTCGTCCTCGTAGAGGTGGGTGAAAGCACGTTGTACAGCCGGTTCGAAGTACTCGGAGAACCAGTCGTCCGGGTGCGGGGTGAAGGGCAGTCCGTCGGTCCTCGTCGCCCACTCCGGGATGCCGCGATACCCGAAGGCGGGGCCGAAGACATCCTGGTGGGCGTCGATGAGCACCTGGACGTCGTATTTCCGCGCCCAGTCCAGGATCCGCTCGATCTTGCGCAGATACGCCGCGCTGTAGTGGCCCTGCCGGGGTTCGAGGTCGTCCCAGAAGACCAGCAGGCGGGCGAAGTTGAAGCCCCTGGCGCGCATGTCACGAAAGTGCTTCTCGGTGATGGCGGAAAGCGCCCGCTCGCCGCGGTTCGTCTTGTCCTCGACGTTCCAGCCGCGCAGGGTGAGGGTGCGGCCGCGGTCGTCGGTCAGGCGTGGGATGCCGCCGGGACCGCCCGGGACCGCGGCGGCCGGAGCCCCCACGACCCCGACGGCCCCCGCGACCCCGACGGCGCCCGTGGACAGCAGAAGAGTGCAGCAGACCGCCGCAAGTGCCCGGATCGTTCGGCGCGTACGCATGGGGCGGATCCCATCAGCACACCTGACGGTCCATCAAGAGGGCGTCAGCACGATCTTTCCGAAGAGGTCGCCGCCGGCCATCCGCTCGAAGCCTTCCCTGGCCCGGTCCAGCGGCAGCACCTCGTCGATCACCGGCCGCACGCCTGTGGCCGCGCAGAAGGAGAGGAGATCCTCCAGCTCGTCCTTGGAGCCCATGGTCGAGCCGACGACCTTCAGCTCCAGGAAGAAGATCCGGGTGAGTTCCGCGTGCGAGGGGCGGTCGCCGCTGGTCGCGCCAGAGATCACCAGCGTGCCGCCGGGCCGCAGCGACTTGATCGAGTGCGACCAGGTCGCGGCGCCGACGGTCTCCATGACAGCGTCCACCCGCCGGGGCAGCCGCGCGCCCGGTTCGTACGCCTCCTCCGCGCCGAGTTCGACGGCCCGCTTGCGCTTGGCCTCGTCGCGGCTGGTGGCATACACCCGCAGTCCGGCCGCCTTGCCGAGGACGATCGCGGCGGTCGCGACGCCGCCGCCCGCGCCCTGGACGAGGACCGAATCGCCGGGCCGTACGCCGGCGTTGGTGAAGAGCATGCGGTACGCGGTGAGCCAGGCGGTCGGCAGGCAGGCGGCCTGCTCGAAGCTGAGCTCCTTCGGCTTGGGCAGCAGATTCCAGGTCGGGACTGCGACCTGCTCGGCGAAGGTGCCCTGGTAGCGCTCGGTGAGGATGGAGCGCGGCTCGTCCGGGCCGACGCCGTGCCCGGTCTGGCCGATGACGGAGTGGAGCACCACCTCGTTGCCGTCCGCGTCGATGCCCGCGGCGTCGCAGCCGAGGATCATCGGCAGCTTGTCCTCGGCGAGGCCGACGCCGCGCAGCGACCAGAGATCGTGGTGGTTGAGGGAGGCGGCCTTGACGGTGACGGTGGTCCACCCGGGGCGGGACTCGGGGGCCGGGCGTTCGCCCAGCTCCAGGCCGTTGAGCGGGGCTTCACGGTCGATGCGTGCGGCGTAGGCGGCGAACATGACCTTGAGGGTAGGCCGGGCCGCTGCGCGGCGGAACCGCGCACCGGTGTGACACGCGTCCCGCCGGACCTGCGCCGCGTTCCGCGCATGCCTCGCGGCCGCCCCGGATCCATCCGATCGGCGGAACCCCCGGCCCGATCGGAGGAACCCCCGGAACAAATGTGGGCGCCCAGCAACAGCACCCAGCAACGGCGCCCAGCAGCCGCGACGGGCCGTGCCGGACCCCCTCAAGGGGTACGGCACGGCCCGTGCGCGTACATACCAGCAGCGTCAGCGCCTGGCGACACCCTCGGCGCGTGCGGCCGCAGCCACCGCCGCCGTGACCGCCGGAGCCACCCGCTCGTCGAACGGCGACGGGATCACATAGTCCGCCGCCAGCGCGTCGCCCACCACGTCCGCCAGCGCGTTCGCCGCGGCGATCTTCATGCCCTCGGTGATCTGGGAGGCCCGGACCTGGAGTGCGCCCGCGAAGATCCCCGGGAAGGCCAGCACGTTGTTGATCTGGTTGGGGTAGTCGCTGCGACCCGTCGCCACCACCGCCGCGTACCGGTGCGCGACCTCGGGGTGCACCTCCGGGTTCGGGTTGGCCATGGCGAAGACGAAGGCGCCGGGCGCCATCGCCGCGACCGCGGACTCCGGGACCGTACCGCCGGAGACGCCGATGAAGACGTCCGCGCCGGCCAGAGCCTTCTCCAGCGAGCCGCTCAGCCCCGCCCGGTTGGTGATCTCCGCGAGCTCCCGCTTGACCGGGGTGAGGTCCTCGCGGTCCTGGCTGACGATGCCCTTGCGGTCGGCCACGGCCACATCGCCGATGCCCGCCTGCAGCAGGAACTTCGCGATGGCCACGCCCGCCGCGCCCGCGCCCGAGATGACGGCGCGCAGATCACCGAGACCGCGCCCGGTCAGCTTCGCGGCGTTGCGCAGCGCGGCGAGGGTCACCACGGCCGTGCCGTGCTGGTCGTCGTGGAAGACCGGGATGTCGACCCGCTCCTGGAGCCTGCGCTCGATCTCGAAGCAGCGGGGGGCCGAGATGTCCTCGAGGTTCACCCCGCCGAAGGACGGCGCGAGCCGCACGACGGTCTCGATGATCTCGTCCGTGTCCGTCGTGGCCAGCGCGATCGGAACCGCGTCCACGCCGCCGAACTGCTTGAAGAGGATGGCTTTCCCCTCCATCACCGGAAGCGACGCCTCCGGTCCGATGTCGCCGAGACCGAGCACCGCGGTCCCGTCCGTCACGACAGCGACGACCTGAGACTTCCAGGTGTAGTCGTGGACGAGCTCCGGCTGCTCGGCGATCGCGCTGCACACCTTGGCGACACCGGGTGTGTACGCGAGGGAAAGGTCGTCCTTGTCACGCACCGGCACCGTGGCCTGGATGGCCATCTTGCCGCCGCGGTGCAGCGCGAAGGCCGGATCGAAGGGCTCCTCGGGAGCTCCCTCCGCACCGTCTTCGCTGTCGCTGCGAGGATTGACGATCTCCGCTGCCATTTGGTTGACCCCTTAAGTCTTCATCAGTTGAGGGTGGCCACTCCTGGTTGAGGAGGGGTGGGCGGGCACCGCGTCCGTGCCCTGCCTCAGCGGTTGGCCCGCCTGGCAGGGGGAGGTACGTACGCGCGGGCGCGCCGCACACGCGCCCTGAGCCCCGGATGAGGGGTGTAAACGTCCTTCTTACCTGACCGATGGCCCCGGCGACGAGTCGATATCCGCCTGCTGACATGACTCATGGCCGAATGTCAGGACACGTCAGCTTTGCGCCCGAAAATCCGCGCGAAGTGCCTGACGGGCCGCAGATCTTCCGGTCGGAAGAAGACATTCCCGTGAAAGGTCCGGCCTTGATGTACCGGCCCGAGGGGGTCCGGGGGTGTCCCGTTACCCGATTTTGACATGCGCTGCCCCCTGATTGGGCTAGTCCGAATGGCAAGATGCCGAAAACACTCAAGGTCGCGACACTCGAAGATGAGTGCACGACCGACAAATCGCACCCCCTCACCCGCCGGAGGATCCCGACCATGACCGCAAGCAACGCCTGTCGTACGACCGCAACCAGGTCCCGGATCGCCGCGGTCGGCGCGATCGCGGTCGCCGGCGCACTGCTGCTCACCGCCTGTGGTGACCAGACAGACTCGGGCTCGAGCACCAAGGAGTCCAACGGCGCCACGTCGGGCAAGGCCGCGCTCTTCGACAAGCTGCCGAAGAAGTACCAGGACGCCGGCGTGATCAAGGTCGGCACGGACGCCGCCTATGCGCCGATGGAGTTCGAGGAGGGCGGCAAGATCGTCGGTATCGACCCCGACATCGCCGCGGCCCTCGGCAAGGAGCTCGGCGTCAAGTTCCAGTTCACCAGCGGCACCTTCGACGGCCTGATCTCGTCGCTCAACAGTGGCCGCCAGGACATCGTCATGTCCGCCATGTCCGACACCAAGGCCCGCCAGCAGGGCCTGGACGACAAGGGCAAGAAGGTCGGCGAGGGCGTCGACTTCGTCGACTACTTCACCTCCGGCGTCTCGCTCCTGGTCAAGAAGGGCAACCCGGAGAACATCAAGTCGCTCGACGACCTGTGCGGCAAGAAGGTGGCCGTCCAGCGCGGCACGACCTACGAGGCCACCTTCAAGACCCAGGCCGCCAAGTGCAAGACGGACGGCAAGGGCGCGCTCACGATCGAGGCGTTCGACACCGACGCCGAGGCCCAGACCCGCGTGAAGTCCGGTGGCGCCGTCGCCGACCTCAACGACTACCCGGTCGCCGCGCACATCGCGAAGACCGCGGGCGGCGGCAACGACTTCGAGGTCGTGGGCGACCAGACCGAAGCCGGTCCGTTCGGCATCGCCGTCGACAAGGACAACGTGCAGCTCCGCGACGCGCTCAAGGACGCCCTCAACGCGATCATCAAGAGCGGCGAGTACGAGAAGGTCCTGGAGAAGTGGGACGTCAAGAACAGTGCCGTGACCGAGGCGACCATCAACGCCGGCAAGTAATCCGGCGTTCTCGCCTCAAGCGTTCAGTGAAGGGCAGTCACTGTGACTGACAAGTTCGACAAAACGCCCGCCGACGAGCCACCAGCGGATTCGGCGGTCAGCAAGGGGGCGTTCGTTCCCCCTGATCAGATCAAGGCCATCCCGGTACGGCACTGGGGCCGCTGGGTCAGCGGTGTCGTCGTCGTGGCGTTGCTGGGCATGCTCGTGTACTCGTTCTCGCAGGGCGACGTCAACTGGGGCACGGTCGGGGACTTCATCTTCGACGACCGGATCCTGGCGGGCATGGTCAACACGGTGCTGATCAGCGTGCTGTCGATGCTGATCGGCCTGATTCTGGGCGTTGTTTTCGCGGTCATGCGGCTGTCGAAGAACCCGGTGACGGGTGCGGTGTCCTGGCTGTACATCTGGTTCTTCCGCGGCACCCCGGTGTTCGTGCAGCTGCTGCTGTGGTTCAACCTCGCGCTGATCTTCCCCGTCCTGAACCTCGGGTTCTACAAGGACGAGATGGTCGACGTGATGACCCCGTTCGTGGTCGCTCTGCTGGGCCTGGGCCTGAACGAGGGCGCGTATATGGCCGAGATCGTCCGGGCCGGCATCCAGTCGGTCGACGAGGGCCAGACCGAGGCGTCGCACGCGCTGGGCATGCCCGGTGGCAAGACCATGCGGCGGATCGTGCTCCCGCAGGCGATGCGGGTGATCGTGCCGCCGACGGGGAATGAGTTCATCAACCTCCTCAAGACCTCATCCCTGGTGTCCGCGGTGCAGTACACCGAATTGCTGCGCGCAGCGACGAACATCGGCTCCACGTCGTTCGCGGTCATGGAGATGCTGCTGGTGGCCTCGGTCTGGTACCTGGCTCTGACCAGCGTCTTCAGCGTCGGCCAGTACTACGTCGAGCGGTACTACGCTCGCGGGTCGCTGCGGCAGCTGCCGCCAACGCCGTGGCAGAAGATCAAGGCCAATCTGGCGATCGGCCGTCCGAAGGGAGGCCTCGCATGAGCGCCATGGTGAAGGCGGAGGGCGTCCACAAGTCCTACGGCCCCGCGCACATCCTCAAGGGCATCGATCTGGAGGTCGCCCCGCAGGAGGTGTTCTGTCTGATCGGCCCCTCCGGGTCCGGTAAGTCGACCTTCCTGCGGTGCATCAACCACCTGGAGAAGATCAGCGCCGGCCGGCTGTCCGTCGACGGCGAACTCGTCGGATATCGGCAGAAGGGCGACAAGCTGTACGAGCTCAAGGACAGCGAAGTCGCCCTCAAGCGCCGCGATATCGGCATGGTCTTCCAGCGCTTCAACCTCTTCCCGCACATGACGGCCATCGAGAACGTCATGGAAGCGCCGATCCAGGTGCGCGGTGAGGCCAAGGCGGTGGCCCGTGCCCGTGCGGAGCAGCTGCTGGACCGGGTGGGCCTGTCCGACAAGGCCAGGAACTACCCCGCCCAGCTCTCCGGCGGCCAGCAGCAGCGCGTCGCCATCGCCCGCGCGCTGGCGATGGAGCCGAAGCTGATGCTCTTCGACGAGCCCACCTCCGCCCTCGACCCCGAGCTGGTGGGTGACGTCCTCGACGTCATGCGCGGCCTGGCCGAGGACGGCATGACGATGATCGTCGTCACGCACGAGATGGGCTTCGCGCGTGAGGTCGGCGACGCGCTGGTCTTCATGGACGACGGCGTGGTGGTCGAGTCGGGCCACCCGCGCGACGTTCTGACGAACCCGCAGCACGACCGTACGAAGTCGTTCCTCTCGAAGGTGCTTTAAGCGGTACGAAGCGGTACGGGAGAGGGCGGTACGGACCTTGTGGTCCGTACCGCCCTTTTTCGTTCCCCGCGGTTACTTGAGGGCGAGCAGCAGGGTGTCGGAAGGCGATGCCCACACGGCCCGGGCCTCCCCGAACCCGGCCGTGCGCAGCTTCTCCGCGTGCCAGTGCATGGACGGCATGTCCCCGTCCGCGTGCTCGCCGTAGATCTCGTAGCGCTTCGCCGTCGGCTCGGCGAGTACGGGGTCCTTGGCGGCCAGCGCCCACCAGTCGGCCCAGTCGAGCGCGCCGGCGGCCTTGGCGCGGTCCATCTGCGCGTGCCGGTGGGCGCGCTCGGCGGCGTTGATGCGCGGGGTGGTGCGGTCGATCATGTGGTCGGCGTTCATGAAGACGCCGCCTTCCCGCACGACCCCGGCGATCTGTCCGTACAGCGCGGTCAGCGGTCCGCTGCGCAGCCAGTGCAGCGCGGTGGCGGTGAGCACGGCGTCGTACGAGTCGTACGGCAGCTTCGTCGCCCAGTCGGGGTCCTTCAGGTCGGCCGTGACGAAGGTGACCCGCTCGTCGCCCTCGAAGTAGCCCCGGGCGATGGTCAACAGGGCGGGATCCAGATCGACCCCCGTGCTGGTGGACTTCGGGAACCGCCGGAACAGCCGGTCCGTAATACTTCCCGTACCGCACGCGAGATCCAGCACCCGTGGCTCGGGGCCCACCAGGGCCTCGACCATGTCCAGCATCACCCGGAACCGCTCCTCGCGATCGGGCATGTACCACTCCTGCTGCCGGTCCCAGCTCTCCTGCCAGGCCCGCCAGTCGGCTCCTGCTCCCGTACTCGTATCCGCACCCGTCCCTGTCACCGTCTCCGACACCGGAACCCTCCCGTCCGTAATACCCTCGAAGCTATAGCAGCTGTTACGTCGACATTAGAACGCGGCGGTAAGGACTACAAGTGGAACTGGCCCATTACTCGGACTATGCGGTGCGCCTGGTCAACACCGAGGAGCCGGCCCGCAGCAAGGACTCCCTCACCTCGGTCGAGGCCGTCCGGGAGCTCTTCCGCCCGTCCGCCCAGGCAGCGCGCCGTGCCACCGAGGCGGACGTCACCCGCTTCCGGTCGGTACGAGGCCGGCTGCGCGCGGTCTTCACCGCCGCCGACGCGGGCGACGAGACCCAGGCGGTCGACCTGCTCAACTCGCTGCTGCTGGAGTTCCCGGTCAATCCGCAGATCTCGGGCCACGACCACCGGGACGAGGACGGCCGCCCGAAGTGGCACATGCACCTGGCCGACCACCCCTCCAACGCGACGGCGGGGTACGCCGCGATCGCCGCGATGGGGCTCGCGTTCCATCTCACGGAGTACGGAGTGGACCGGCTCGGCCTGTGCCAGGCGACGCCGTGCCGCAACGCCTACCTCGACACCTCGACCAACCGCTCCCGCCGCTACTGCTCGGACCGCTGCGCGACCCGCGCCAATGTGGCCGCCTACCGCGCCCGCAAACGCCTGGAGACGGAACGGTCGCAGAGCACGGGCCGCACTGCCGAGAACGCCCAGGAGGCGACGGCGCGCACGGAGCGCTGACGCTCCGCGAGCGGCCGGTATCTGCCGCGTACCCGCCCCAGCAGCAGCTCATGGGGCACGGTGCCGAACAGCCGGCTGTCCCCCTCGGCCCCCGGGTTGTCCCCCAGTACCCACCAGCCGTCCTCGCGCCGCTCGACGAGCCGCTTGACGATGAGCAGATCCTGCTGGAGCGGATGGCGCAGCACGGCGACGTCGCCGGCCTTCACCTCCGCGCCGTAGTGGACCAGCAGTTGATCGCCGTGTTTGAGCGTCGGGTACATGGAAGGACCTGTCACTTCGGCGACTCCGAACGGCGCTTTCGGCTCCCGCCCCTGCTCAGTCATCCGCCACCTCCGAGTCCCACAGTACGTTTGGCCACCAGTCCCATACTGACCCTGGACTTTTGTCCTAAGCCCTAGGGGGCACTCGCGAAAACACGTCACTCACGGAGTAATGTCCCACCTGAGAAGACGATCACGAGGAAGGACAGCTCAATGCTCTCCCGCCTGTTTGCCCCCAAGGTGAAGGTCAGCGCCCACTGCGACCTGCCCTGCGGTGTCTACGACCCGGCCCAGGCCCGCATCGAGGCCGAGTCGGTCAAGGCCGTCCAGGAGAAGTTCCAGGCCAACGAGGACCCGCACTTCCGGGCCCGCGCCACGGTCATCAAGGAGCAGCGCGCGGAACTCGCCAAGCACCACGTCTCGGTGCTGTGGAGCGACTACTTCAAGCCGCCGCACTTCGAGAAGTACCCGGAGCTGCACCAGCTGGTCAACGACGCCCTGAAGGCGCTGTCGGCCGCGAAGGCGTCGACGGACCCGGCGACGGGCCAGAAGGCGCTGGACTACATCGCCCAGATCGACAAGATCTTCTGGGAGACGAAGAAGGCCTGACCTTCCCGGTCACGTCTTTTTTGCGCACGTTCGCTTACGTACGACAGCACCCGGCATTCGCGCGGAGCCGGGTGCTGTCGGCGTTTTCGCTCCCGTGACGAAGCCCTCAACTCCACCGGACAGACGCAGCGCCAAGAAGCCGTGGACGCATCGCCAGCGGCAACTCGACAGAGTGTGGCACCGGTGTTCAGCCCCGGCGCGCGGCACCCTCCGGCCACACCACACCCACCGGCAGACCCGCCTCGCGGGCCTCGGCCACCACGTCTGCCGTGCCGCCTCCCTTCCCGCTGGGCGGCTCGCCGTTCCACACAGCGACGAGCCGATCGGAGCGCTCCAGCAACACCACATTCGCGGCCTCGTACGCCTGGCGGTTCGCCGCCTCGTGCGGCATGACGAGCACCTCGTCGGCGGCCTCGACAAGCCGATCGAACAACTCGGCATGGTCGGATTTGACCTTGTTCTGCCGGTAGTCCTGCGAGGGGATCACGACGACCAGACGCCCGCTGACCGCCAGCACGGCCTCCGCAAAGAGGGAGTCGGAGCCCTTGGCGATGCACGAGACGCCGACGAGTCCACCGTCCGCGTACGGCTTGAGCAGCTCGTCGAGCGCGGTGCGGTGCGGACGAGGGGAGCACTCGCCTCGGTCAGGTCCATGTGTCCGGTCCCTGCGATGGTCGTCATGGGCTCTCCCCGGTCAGCTCGACAGCAGGTCGCGGATCCTATCGCGGGCCTCGCGCACAGCCCTCGACGCGCTGTGCCCCACGGTGTACGGATAGAGTTCACCGAGCTGCGTTCGCACGCGGTCCGACCGAGTGTGACGGGCGGCATCGACGGCTCGGTGGGTCTCGGCTACACCGCCCCGGAGGTCACCGACGAGGAAGTGGCACTCGGCCAGGCCGATGCGGTCCAAGGCGTGGCTGCGGCCCGCCTCGGGGCCCCTCCTCGCAAGCGCCTGACGGATCTCGGCAGCGGCTGCCTCAGCGTGCCTGCCCGGCTCCTGCCGGGCGAGGTCGAGCAGTCGCCCGCCCGTGACACCCGCAAGCTCGGCCTCGTCGAAATACGTGATCCAGTACGGCTCTTCACCCCGCTCCGCATCGGCGAGCGCTTCGGCGGCTTGGCAAGTCGCCCGCCGAAATGCCGCGGTGCGCCCCATCGCGGCCAGCGCCCAGGCTTCCCGGGTATGGAGCATGGCGCGCACCCTGGCACCCGCGACCCCATGTGAACCCTCCTGCGCCAGCCGTACAAGCTCCAGCGCGTCCTGAGGTTTGTCGCGGTAGAGCATCTGACGGGCCATCCCCGCAAGGACGTTGGCGCCGAACACTCTGTCGTCGGCGGCGTGCGCCTACCCGTCCGGCCGAGGCTGAGGAGGGCGACCTCCTCATCGAGCTGATCGAGGATCTGGACGCCTTTGCTCAGGCCGCCATGCCCGGCTGCGGCGACGACAACCCGTACAACTGACCCACCCAAGAAGGGGCCTTGCGGCGTCTTCCCGCGCCGCAAGGCCCGTTCGGCGACCTCATCTGGGAGCCTGTCCACCATGGCTGTGACCGCCGTCGACTTCGACGACCTGCCCGCCCGAGTCCGCACCGCCATTGAGGCCGAGACAGGCCGGATCCTCAAAGCCGAGACCGTCTCCGCTGGCCTGAACAGCGCCCTGACCGCCCGTATCCACACGGGCGACGGAACCGTCTTCCTCAAGGGCCTGCGCACAGACCACCGCTGGGTCTGGACCCAGCAGCGCGAGGCTGACATTAACCCGCACGTCGCACCGCTCGCCCCGCGCTTGCACTTCCACTTCGTCACCGGCGGGTGGGACATTCTGGGCTTCGAGGCCATCGCCGGCCACCACGCCGACTACTCCCCCGGCTCGCGCGACCTCCCCAAGGTCGCCGCCGCTATGCGCAGGCTCGGCGAGATCGCCTGCCCTGGCATCGAGCTCCGCCGGGCCGAGCAGCGCTTGGCTGCCTACGTCGACAACCCAGCCGACGCGGAGCCATTCAAGGGCGACGCCCTGCTCCACACCGACTGGAACAACCACAACGTCCTCGTCACAGACGACCACACCCACCTCGTCGACTGGGGCTGGGCCACCCGAGGCGCCGCCTGGCTGGACCCCGCCTTCTGGATCATCTGGCTCATCGCCTCCGGCCACACACCCGGAAGCGCCGAAGCTTGGGCTGCCGAGATCCCCGCCTGGCACACGGCCTCTCCGAAGGCCGTAGAGGTGTTCGCCCAGGCCAACGTCCATATCTGGACCGAGATCGGGGGCGCCGCGCCAGACTCCTGGACGGAGCGCATTCTCACCGCCGCTCATGAATGGCATCAGTATCGAAGCGCTGAGACCAAGAGATGACACGAGACGAACTCCCTATATCAAATACGGCAGTTCATCGTGTGATACTCCCTGAAGTCCTGGTGTGCACCCACATGCGCTGCTACTACTAGTGGTGGAGCGCGCCCGTACTGCGCATCGACTCTGCATCTCGTGCCGGAGCTCTTCCGGAGGGACGAAGCAACCCCATCTTGCGCAGGCGAGGTCGGGCAACTGGCAGGGGTACGAACGCAGAGGGCGGTCCTACCCGCCTTGCCACTGCTCTAGTGGATCGCGCCACGGTATGACGGCACCAGACCTTCCCTCGGTGAGGTTGGAGCCCACTTCCTGGTGACCGATTGGTCGCTGGTCGCATGCGGCCCAGTCTCCCCACTGGCTGCGCCGTGCACCGGAAGGTCTCGCTGTGGAACCGATCGAAGAAGACCACGCCCCATTCCCCACGCCCGCTCCCGCCGACTGGCAGAAACGCTGGGTCGACGGCGTCCTCGCTACCGAGGGCGTCAACATCCCTCGGGCCGCACTGGAGCAGATCGCCCCGTTCATCGTGCAGCCCAAGGCTCTCCTCTACTCACCCCGTGCGCACGACAAAGTCGAGCGGCTCCGCGACGATGTTCTCGTCCCGATCCGCACGGACGCCGGCACCGCACTCGCCGTAAGCGTGAAGCTGGCGGGCTACGCCGGGGCAACCTGGTGGCACAACGAGCGCATCAGCACGGCGTTCCGTTCCCCCGTCGACCCCTCTGACGGCCCGAAACCCAACTTGCCTGCCGTGCGCCCGTGGACAGCAGTCACCACCGACGGCTCGGAACGAACCTTCAGCGCACTGCGCAGCGAGTTTCGAGCCCTCCCCGATCTGCTCACCACGATCGAACGCTCCGGCAACGAACTTGCCGGGCGCGACGGCCATCGGCCTTACGACCTACGCGAGGACCTGGTCCTGAACGGCCAGATGGAACCGTGCATGTACATCGCACAACAGTTGGTTCTCGACGAGGCATCCGTCAACGCCTCAGGGGATCAGCGTCCGTCCTCGTACTGGGTATGGCCTGCCGTACGCGGCAACAACCGCACCAAAGCCCGCCAGGAGCTACTCGGCCTCAGCTCCGCCGAGGTCGTCGCTGGCGTCCCTATGGCGAAGCTCGGAATGGACAGCCTGGACGTTTCCACCAATCCCGCTTACTGGCTGCCCAAGTACTCGTCCAAGCTCAACGACGAGTACAAGGCAGCTCGTGAAGCCGGTGACCTCGACACCCTCGCCATCCGAGCACACAAGGTCGCCGTCGTTACGGCACACCTTGTGATTGGTAGTCCCACCCCAGAGCGGCTCTACCGCATCGTCCAGAGCAGTAACCGCCGCGACCACGTGCACCCTCCATTGGAGTTCAAGCCCAACGACCGGAGCCGGTCACTCGGTCGCAGCATCCTCGGGGCATACAGCGCCTCCGGCATCCTGAGCGAAGATGTCGCCGATGTCTTGGCAGGAACCCAGCCCATCAGCCGACTCAACAATGGCCCCGGAGACGCGCCCGTTTCTGTACAACGAGACTGGCGGTCGATGCAGCTCCTGAGCGAACTGTTCCCCACGGAGGACGACCTTCGGCGTCAGCTCATCCGGGCAGCACTGAGCGAACCCGCCCCTTCAACGCTCGGGCGGCAGCATGTGAACCGGCGCCTACGAGCATGGTCAGCTCTCACGTCAGAGAGCTACCCCGAACCTTGGAACCCTCGCGTTGCGGATGCGCTCCCCGTTGCGCTCGCCAAAGAAGGTGTGACGCTCTCGGAGCGCCCCCTGCCTGATCTACTCGGGTCCGCAGACGAGGACTCCGATGCATTCGAGGAACTGCTGCTCTACCGAGCACCTCATTGGCTAGCAGCATTCGACCTCATCGACGCGGACCGCGGTTCTGTAGGCGCACAACGCGGCGACAGCGACACCGACCAGACGGTCGACAACGAAGAATCACTGCGCATTCGTCGTGGTGTGAACAACGCCATCGCTGCCATGCGCGCCAATCGAGTCCGAGCAGTCGGTTTGCTGCGAGAGCTGGCGGCCGCGATGGATGAGTCTGACCGACAACCGATGCAGATTGGTGAGTCAGGGGAGACGCTGGACAAGCCGGCCAGTCGGGCCTGGTTCAACAAGACCTTCCCGAAGGTGGCGGCAGCGACTCGCGCTGGCACGCCCGCGCCACAGCCGGACGCAGCCGCGGCTCCACCAGAAACCGACACAGAGGCCGTCAAGCGCCTACATAGGGAGCTGGCTGACGTTCTGACAACGCTCGAGGAGGGAGTCAAACTGCTCCCCACGATTGCCTCTCAGATGCGAGCTCATGCCCGGGCAGCGAATATCGCCCAGCCCCTCTCTGACAGCCGCGCCCAGAGCGCTGCTCTTCAGGTGACCGCTCTGCTTCAGCCTCTGCGGGAGCTCCCTGAAGTGCTCCTCGCTCTCGGAAATCGTGAGGCGTAGGGATACCGAAGCGAACAAGGGACTAGTGCAGCACGCGGACTGCCGGATGTTCTACCGGCAGTCCGCACACAGTCCGCAAGACACCCGATCATGACCATCGGCCACCAATAAAGAAAGGGCAGGTCAGCGACCCACCGGAAAGATCGCTGCGGGCCACCAACCTGGCCGATTACTTGGAGACGAAGAAGGCCTGACCTTCCCGGTCACGTCTTTTTTGCGGATGTTCGCCTACGTACGACAGCACCCGGCATCCGCGCGGATCCGGGTGCTCTCGGCGCCTGTGAGGCCCCGCCCCCTGGCAGCGCCTCCTCGTCCCGCGGGCTCTCACAGACCGCGGTCGCTCCGGAACGGGTGGTCCCGCTCGGCCACTTGCGCCCGCGGACCGGCAGAACGCAGGACGACGTCCAGGGCCCTGTCCGGGTCGGCGGCGTAGCAGGTGCTGAACCACGCCATGTTCGCCTCGACGACGGCCCACTCCTCGGTGGCCCCGTTCTCGGGTGTGGCCAACAGCCCGATGTCCACGACCGCGGCGCTGGGGAGCGTATGGGCGCAGTCGGCGAAGAATCGTCCAGCGAACTCCAGGGCGGCATCACGGTGGTGGTGCCCCTCCAGTGGCGCCGCGTCGAGCCGACCGAAGGTGGCGTACTGCGAACCCGTGCGCACCTCGCCGTCCAGAACGAACAGACGGAACTCTGCCACCCAGCTCACCACATCGCTGATCTGCACCGGAGTCTCGGGGGACAGCCCGGACTCATCCGGCAGACGGCTGCCGTCGGCGTAGACGGCGGCCGGGAAGCTTTTGTCCGTTGGCGGCTTGACGAACGCGGGACGCGTCAGCCTCCGTGCCGCACCCAGAGTCGAGGTAGCGATGTTCCGTCGGGTATACGCAGCGGGCAGCACCGACAGCCATGCGTCGGCCGGCTCCAGCAGCGCGACCGCGAGATCGTCGACTGCCCCCGCCGCAAAGGCAAAGGCAGGGCCGCCGTAGTAGTGCCCGCCCTGCCGCTCCCCCAGAGCACCTGCTCCGGCGTGCGCAGGTAGCACCTCCACATCCATCCCTCGCTGTTTGGCCGCTGCCGACAGGAGTTCACGGGTCGGGCTGTACTGCGGCGTCACCGCCAGGAAGCCTCGCCCGTTCATGCCGCATCCGCCTCCGCGGCCCCGGCCTTCCGGCTGTGCAGGACGACGAGTCCCGTTACGGCCGTAGCCAGCAGGAGCAGCGCGAGCAGCGCGGGAATCACGGCAACCAGCGCGCCCGCCCCCAGGCAGCCGAGCCCTCCGACGACGAGTGCCACCGGCTTTCGCCCACCGGTGCGCAGCAGAATCGCCGCCGACGCGAGCAGGAATACGCCGACGCCTCCGGCGAGCGCCCACGCCACCACGCCGTGAAGCGGTTCCGAGAGGTCGTAGTGCTCGCTGTCGGCGACCTGGTGAAGCACCTTCTTCATGCCGAGCGCGGTGAGCACGATTCCCGCGACGAGGGGCAGATGCAGGAAGGTGTAGGCATCACGCGCCAGGCGGGTGCGGTCGTCGCCGTCCAACTCGGTCAGCCGGTGCTCGGCACTCTCGCTGATCTGCCGGAAGTACAGCCGCCAGAGTCCGGCAACGACCAGCACTCCGGCAGCGGTTGCGGCCAGCACCGGCGTTGAGATGGGAAGGTTGGCCACTCCGACGCCGATCGCGACGATGGACTCGCCGAGGGCGATGATGACGATCAGGCCGTGCCGCTCGGCGAAGTGCCCCGGAGAGGCCACGCGCCAGCCCGACGATCCCGTGAGGTAGATCCCGAAGTAGTCGATCGCGACCGCGCCGAGCCAGACGAGTACTTGGGCCACGCCAGTGAGGCTGCTGCCGACGAGGAGCAGCGCGAAGGGCGGCGCCACCGACAGCAGCGCGGTACGGCGCAGGGTGGCATGGAGGGCCTGGTCACCGGGGCTGGAGATCCAGTAAGTGACCAGATGCAGGATCCGTACGGCGCCGTAGCAGAGCACGAAGACCAGGGGCGCGTACAGGCCTCCGGGTAGGTCGTCATAGACCTCCGGCACGGCCAGTGAGACGACGAGAACCACCGCCATCACTGCGACGAGGACGGCGAACATGGCTCCGGAGTCGGCTCGTACGACATTGCCCAGCCAGGCGAAGCAACACCAGCACCACCACAGCAGCGCAAGCACGACGGCCGCACCGACCAGCCGCAGTGCCGACGGGTCGGCCGCCATCAGAGCGGTGACCTGGGTGATCGCGTAGACGAATACCAAGTCGAAGAACAGCTCGGCAGGCGTCACCCGATGACCGCCCTCCGTGGCGATCAACCGGGACCGGTCTCTACCTGTCGGCACGGCGTTTCCCCTCTGGAGGCGGCACTCGGCTCGGCCGACTCCGCGCGGAAGGATACGGCCAAATCATGGCCGGACTCGGGGCTTGACGAAATTGCAGAGTTCCGGCTGCTCCAGTGGCAGCAAGTTACCTCCGCCGTGACGGGGGTAAGGCCGCGGGCGCGTGCAGCAGCGGGCTCTTGTGTCTGCGCAGCCACTGCCGGTACGCCGCCGCACGCAGCGCCGCCTCCCAGTACGCGTCCGCCAGCTCCGCGTACACCGCGTCGTACAGCTCCTGGCACTCACCGGGTCTGCAGAACAGCAGCAGCCGTACGGCGAGCGGGTCGCCACGCAGCGGCCGGATCGCCATGTCGTCGCGCGGGCCCGTGGTCGGCTGGCAGGGGGCGACCGCCTCCCCGACCGCTATCAGGGATGCGGCGGTGAGGTAATCCCCGTGCAGGACGGGCGGGTTGAGGCCGGCCGCACCCAGCACCCGGCGCAGCCCGTCCCACTCGCCGTCCACCGTCGGGTCGACCATCCAGCGGTCCTCGGCCAGATCGGCGAGTTCCACGACGGCCGCGGCGGCGGCAGGGTGGTCGCGGGCCATCGAGATGAACTGCGGCTCGCGCTCGACCAGTACGCGAGCGGACAGACCGTCCGGCACGAGCAGCGGACAGCCCTCCACCTCGTGCACAAAAGCGACGTCGAGCTGGCCCGCGGCAACCATCCGCAGCAGCGCGTTGGCCGAGACGTCCATGTGCAGCGAGATGTCGGTGCCGGGCAGCCGTTGCCGAAGCCTGCGCAGCCAGCCCGCGAGCGCCCGGCTGGCGGTGGAGCCGACGCGCAGCCGGGGGCCGTCGGCCCGGGCGGCGGCCGCCTTGGCCTCGACGACGAGGGAGGTCATTTCGGCCACGAGCGGGCGGGCCCGGCTCAGTACGGAACGGCCCAGTGGGGTCGGCCGGCAGCCGGTGCGTTCACGCGAGAAGAGCTCCGCGCCCAGGGAGTTCTCGATCCGCCGCAGCTGGGTGGTCAGGGACGGCTGGCTGACGCCCAGTTGCCGGGCGGCTTTGTGCAGGCTGCCGGTGTCGGCGATGGCGCACAGCGCACGGAGGTGCCTCACCTCGAGCTCCATGAGCCGAGGGTAGAGCCGCCCCAACTGTCACACCAGACACTGTAGTTGGGGCACAGCGGACGGACCGGGACACGGTGATGCGCTCGCCTTATCGGCAGTTGACATCATCCGCGACGGGGGCGGGCTCCCCGACACTCTGCGGTACCCGAACCCGTTCATCGGATTCATCGGACGAGCAGGAGCCCCCCACATGCGCAACCCCATGCGTCATCCCCGGACGTTACTCTCCGCCTCACTGGGCCTCGGCCTCGGCCTCGCCGCCGTGCTGGGCGCCGGACCCGCGACCGCGGCCAACTCCCCTGCGGCCGCAGCCCCTTCGTCGTACGCCGCCTACGAAGGATCCAGCGAGGATGCCAAGGCGACCAAGGCCTTCTTCGACGCCGTCGTGAAGTCGGTCGCCGACAAGCGCGCCGCGAACCCCGGCGCCAAGGCCGTGACCGTCGTCTACAGCACCGCCAACGCGCCCAGCTTCCGCAGCCAGATATCCCAGAGCACCCAGATCTGGAACAGCTCAGTCAGCAATGTGAAGCTGCAGGAGGGATCGGGCGCGGACTTCTCGTACCGCGAGGGCAATGACCCGCGCGGCTCGTACGCAAGCACCGACGGCCACGGCCGCGGCTACATCTTCCTCGACTACCGGCAGAACCAGCAGTACAACTCCACCCGGGTCACCGCCCACGAGACCGGGCACGTGCTGGGCCTGCCCGACCACTACCAGGGCCCGTGCAGCGAGCTGATGTCGGGCGGCGGCCCGGGCACGTCCTGCCAGAACGCCTACCCGGACGCGCAGGAACGCGCCCGCGTGAACGCCCTGTGGGCGGACGGCCTGGCGGCGGCGATCGCCCGCGTCTCCTGACCCCGCCCTACCTGCCCTGACACAAGAGGGGCGTCCCGCCGTCAGTGGCGGGACGCCCCTTCGTCGCGCATAGTGTGGTGCCATGACGAGACCGAGTGAGCGTCCCGAGACTCTGTACGAGGCCGTCGGCGGCAAGGACGCGCTGCGGCGGCTGAGCAACACCTTCTACGAGGCCGTCCTCGCCGATCCCCTGCTCGCCCCCGTCTTCGCCGACTTCACACCCACCCATATCGAGCATGTCGCCGTCTGGCTCGCCGAGATCTTCGAGGGCCCGGCCCGTTTCACCGCCGAACTGGGCGGCCACCAGGCGCTGCTCCGCGCTCACCTCGGGCTGTCGATCACCGAGGAACAGCGGCTGCGCTGGATGGAGCTGATGACCGCCGCGGTGGCGAAGGAGCTCCCGGACGACGAGCTGCTGCGCCGCCGGGTACTGGAGTACTTCGACTGGGGTACGAAGATCGCCCGCGAGGTCTCGGCAGACCCGGCGGGCACGGACCTCGGGGACCCGGGTCCTACCCCGCGCTGGGGCTGGGACGGCCTGCGCTGACCGGAGGGGTCACCCGGCGCGGCTACTCAGGCGCCCACCGGCGTACGCAGCGAGAACTCCGCGCCGGGCGGCAGCTGCTTCTGGATGCTGCCGAGAGCGTCGCCGAAGTCACCCCCGGCGACACCGGATTCGTACGCGGTCCCGCCGTAGTGCAGGGTCAGATTGAGGTCCGCCCGGTCCAGCGATCCGTCCTGCCGCGGCTCGCCGAGCGTCAACAGGCAGCTGAGCGTGGCCTGTTGGACCGCGCCGTCCGCGTGGACGGGCAGCGGCATGTCCCATTCCAGTACGCAGGACGACAGCACCCCGGCCGCGCCCACTGCCCTGAAGGCCGCGAATGTCGCCCCTTCGTACTCAACATCCCTTATGCGCGTGCGCAGTTGCCGCCCGCTCGCCGCGATCGTGAACGCTTCCGCGCCCGCGCGGTCGCGGTACCAGCCCGCCCAGACTTCCGTCGACTCCGATGACATGGCGCGGACTGTAGCGGTACGACTTGTTCCGCTGAACAGCCGGGATCCCTCAGGGCGTCCCGACCGCCGCGCCTGGCTCACCGCCGGAATCGCCGCCGGAATCGCCGCCGGGCTCACCGCCGGACTTCTCAGGGGACTTCTCAGGGGACTTTTCGCTCTGGCTCACGTCGCTCAGTGGACACCCGGGATGGTGGCACGGGCCGGGTTCCCAGACGGGGACGTATGCGCCGAGCGTCTTGTGTCGTTTGATGACCGTGCCGACAGGCTCTCCGCACGCCGGGCAACGGTGCTCGACCTGCGGGCTGCGGACGGTATCGCGTCCTTCGCTGCCCATACCCCCAGGATATGGCGGTATGGGCAAGCCGGACAGTCCTGCGGTCAGTGCTTCCTGCGGTACTTCCTGACGAGGACGCCATTGTCGAAGGTGCGGACGGAGTCGAGCGTGAAGTCCGCGATGCGGAACTCCGCGGCGAACATGGGCATTCCCGAGCCGAGGATCACCGGATAGGTCTTGATGACGAGCTCGTCGACCTCGTCCAGCAGCTGTCCGGCGAGGCTCGCGCCCCCGCAGAGATAGATGCCGAGCCCGTCCTCCTGCTTGAGCTCCCGGATCTTGGCCGCCACGTCGCCGGAGACGATCTCCACGTTCGGGTCGGGCGACTCCTTGATACTGCGGGACGCCACATACTCCCGCAGATGGGCGTACGGGCTGGTGACCTTGATGTCCAGCGCGAGGTCGTAGCTTGCCCGGCCCTGGATGATCGTGTCGAACTCGGTGTTCGGCGCGTCGTCTACGCCCAAGGCCTGCCGGGCCGGGGTCGGCAGGGTGTCCGAACACTCGGTCCTGAGGTAGTCGAGGAAGTCCCCGACCGCGAACGGGGTGAAGAAGTCCGCCTTGCCGTCCGGGGCCCCGATGAAGCCGTCGATCGACGCGGCGATGAAGTAGCTGAGCTTTCGCAAACCGGTCCTCTTCGTCAGGGATACGAGCGTGGCCGCCGACAACCGAGCCGCAACCCACTCCATCTATAGTGCTTCAGGCGTAGTGGGTTGTGCAAGGCCCTTCCCCGGCGAGCGTCTCAACCCGCTTGCGGCTCGCGCCACCTGCCGCATCAGCGGGTGCGGCGGGTGACGAATTCCGCCAGAGCCAGCAGATCGCCCGCCGCCGTCAGGTCCGGAACCGCGCGGGCGAGCTCATGGACGGCCCGGGCCATCCGGTCCGCGGCCTGGAGCTGTGCCCAGTCGCGGCCGCCCGCCCGGTCGACGGCCTCGGCGGCGAGGCACACGGCCCTGGGGCTCATCGGGCCGCGGTAGAGCTCGGCCAGGTCGGCGCCCGCCGGGGTGCCGGAGGTCAGGGCGGCGACCACCGGCAGGGACTTCTTGTGGGACGCCAGATCGGCGCCGGCCGGTTTGCCCGTGCGCGCAGGATCACCCCAGATCCCGATCAGATCGTCGATGAGCTGGAAGGCGAGCCCCGCTTCCCGCCCGAAGGCGTCCATGGCCGCGGCCTCCTCCTCGCCCCCGCCCGCGTACAGCGCGCCGAGCGCGCAGGCGCAGCCCAGCAGCGCGCCGGTCTTGGCCATCGCCATGGCGAGGCACTCGTCGAGGGAGACCTCCTGCGGCGCGCGCTCCTCGAAGGCGCAGTCCGCCTGCTGTCCCGCACAGAGCTCGATCACACACGCCGCGAGCCGCTCCGACGCGGCGGCAGACGCGGGGTGCCGGTCCTCGGCGAGCAGCTGCAGCGCGAGGGCGAGCAGGGCGTCGCCCGCGATGATGGCGTCCGGGGTGCCGAAGACCGTCCAGGCGGTGGGGCGGTGCCTGCGGGTGGAGTCCTCGTCGATGACGTCGTCGTGGAGGAGCGTGAAGTTGTGCGCCAGCTCCACCGAGGCCGCAGCCCGCACGGCCTGCCGCGGGTCCCCGCCGAGCGCCCGGGCCGCGGCCAGTACGAGCGCGGGCCTGATGGCCTTGCCCGCCGAGCCGGCCGCCGGGGTGCCGTCCGCGTGCTCCCAGCCGAAGTGGTACATCGCGACGCGGCGTATGGATCCGGGCAACGACTCGATGGTGGTGCGCAGTTGGGGATTGACGGCGCTGCGGGTGCGTTCCAGGAGGTCGACGGCCTCGCGGGCCTCGACGGTCTCCGACATGGTCATCTGGGCAGGCCTTTCCAGGTGTTGGGCACGCCGGGGGCCGACGGGGAGCCGACCGGGCATGGGCCGAGCGGGGAGCCCACCGGGCATGGGCCGAGCGGTGCGGCCGGGAGCGTGGCGCGATACCGCGCCCCGGGCCGGGCCGGATCACCGCCAGCGGCTCACCTCGACGTTCTCCAGTACCCCGAGCGCGTCCGGCACCAGCACCGCCGCCGAGTAGTAGGCCGTGACCAGGTACGAGATGATCGCCTGCTCGTCGATGCTCATGAAGCGCACGGACAGGCTGGGCTCGATCTCGTCCGGGATGCCGCTCTGCTGCAGTCCGATGACGCCCTGGTCGGCCTCGCCCGTACGCATGCAGATGATCGAGGTGGTCCTGGCCTCGGTGACCGGGATCTTGTTGCACGGGAAGATCGGCACACCGCGCCAGGCGGGCACATGATGGCCGGCCACCTCCACACTGTCGGGCACCAGACCGCGCCTGTTGCACTCGCGCCCGAAGGCGGCGATGGCCCGCGGATGGGCCAGGAACAGCTTCGACCCGCGCCGCCGCGAGAGCAGTTCGTCCATGTCGTCGGGGCTGGGCGCGCCGTCGTGCGGCTGCAACCGCTGCCCGTAGTCGCAGTTGTTCAGCAGTCCGAACTCGCGGTTGTTGATCAGCTCGTGCTCCTGGCGCTCCCGCAGCGCCTCGACCGTGAGCCGCAACTGCTGCTCGGTCTGGTTCATCGGCTGGTTGTAGAGGTCGGCGACACGGCTGTGGACCTTCAGCACGGTCTGGGCCACGCTCAGTTCGTACTCGCGCGGCGCCGCGTCGTAGTCGACGTAGGTGTGCGGGACGACGGCTTCGCCGACATGGCCCGCGGACAGGTCGATCGCCGCCTCGCCGTACTTGTTGGTCCGCTGCTGCGGCAGGGACGAAAGACCGGCCAGATGCGCGCGGAGCGAGTCGGCGCGCTCCGCGAGATTCAGCACATCGTCCCTGGTCAGCACGAGCACCGTGCATGCGGTCGCGGCACGCGCGGTGTACTGCCAGGAGGCCTCGCGGTCCAGCAGCGCCTGATCGCCGAAGTACGCCCCGTCGGCGAGGACGCCGAGCTCCGCCTCGTCGCCGTACGGACCGGTGCCGATCTGCTCGACCCTGCCGTGCGCCAGCAGATAGACGCGGTCCGCCGCGGTGCCCGCGGCGGCAAGCACCTCACCGGCCCTGAACTCACGCTGATCGCAACGGTTCGCCAGCTCGGCGAGCACCGCCTCGTCGCCGTACTCCCGCAGGGCTGGCAACTCGCCGAGCTCGGCGGGGATGACCGCCACCCGGTCGCCGGTCTGCACGAATGTCACGCGACCGTCGCCGACGGAGTAGCTGAGGCGGCGGTTCACCCGGTAGGTGCCGCCCTGCACCTGCACCCAGGGCAGCATGCGCAGCAGCCACCGTGAGGTGATCTCCTGCATCTGCGGGGCGGACTTGGTGGTTGTCGCAAGGTTCCGCGCGGCGGCCGTACCAAGACTCTGCTGCTTCGACGCCTGCTGCTCACTGACCTCGTCGCCGACAGAACCAACCGAACCAACCGACATGTGACTCCCTCTCGATCACGGGTCTGACCTGCACTCGAAAGCTTCCATCACGGAGAGTGTGTGCGCCATTACACAAATGGATGGGACTAGTTCAGCGCGGGCGGGGCACGTTGCACGGCTCCGCGTGCCGGTGCCCTGTAGCGACCGGCGGCTGACCGGATCGCTCGCATGTAGTGCGAACAGACGGTCCCTTCAAGGGAGTTCGGGGTAAAAGCGCAGTACGGAGCATTCCGCTCACTTCCCCCCGCATTCACAAGGAGACCCGGCCATGTCCCCACCCATGTCCGCGAACAGCTTCCTCGACGCACTGCGCGACGAAGGGCTGACGGTCGTCCAAGTCGGCGACTGGCGTACGCACAACCGCAACCACAAGGGCCCGTGGGGCCCGGTCCACGGCGTGATGATCCACCACACCGTTACCAAGGGCACCGCGAAAACCGTCCGCATCTGCCGGGACGGCTACGCGAGCCTGCCGGGGCCGCTGTGCCACGGCGTCATCGCCAAGGACGGCAAGGTCCATCTCGTCGGCTACGGCCGCGCCAACCACGCGGGGCTCGGCGACGACGATGTGCTGCGCGCCGTCATCGCGGAGAGGGCACTCCCCGCGGACAACGAGGCGAACACCGACGGAAACCGCCACTTCTACGGCTTCGAGTGCGAGAACCTCGGCGACGGCAAGGATCCATGGCCGGCCGTCCAGCTGGAGGCGATCGAGAGAGCGGCCGCGGCGATCTGCCGCCGCCACGGCTGGAACGAGCGCTCCGTCATCGGCCACCTCGAATGGCAGCCGGGAAAGGTCGATCCCCGTGGCTTCACGATGAACTCCATGCGCCAACGCATCCACGAACGTCTGAAGTGACCGCCTGACGTGACACGACCGCCTGACGTGACAATGGGTGCGTGACCCGGGAAGCGTTCGACCTCACCACCGCCCTGCGGCCGCGACTGCCGTCGCCGCTGCAGCCGGTCGAGGACGAGCGCTTCAGCCGGCACGGCATACGTCTTCTGCTCAAGCGCGACGACCTCATACACCCGGACCTCCCGGGCAACAAGTGGCGCAAACTCGCCCCGAACCTCCACGCGGCGGCGGGCCGCCCGCTCCTGACGTTCGGCGGCGCGTACTCCAACCACCTCCGCGCGACGGCCGCGGCGGGCCGCCTGCTGGGCTTCGAGACGATCGGCGTGGTCCGCGGCGACGAACTGGCCTCCCGCCTCCTGAACCCGTCCCTGACCCAGTGCGCGGCGGACGGTATGCACCTGCTGTTCGTCGACCGGGCGACGTACCGCGCGAAGGACGACCCGGAGGTCCTGGCCGAGATCCTGCGGTCGGTCCCGGGCGACGTCTACGTCGTCCCCGAAGGCGGCAGCAACGCCCTCGCCGCACAGAGCTGCGCCGCCCTCGGCCGCGAACTCCGCCACCTCGCCGACGTCGTCGCGGTCGCCTGCGGCACCGGCGGGACCCTCGCCGGACTCGCCGCCGGACTCGCGCCCCTGGGGGCACCTCCCACCGAAGGCAGGGGGAGCGCCATCGGATTCCCCGTCCTCAAGGGCGGCTTCCTCGCCACACAGATACGCGGCCTCCAGGACGAGGCCTTCGGCGGGCCGGCCGGCGACTGGTCGCTCGACGACCGCTTCCACTTCGGCGGATACGCCCGTACCGCCCCCGCACTCGACGCCTTCGCCGACGACTTCGAGGCCCGCCACCAGCTCCCCGTCGAGCGTGTCTACGTCGCCAAGATGCTCTACGGCCTGACCACCCTCGCCGCCGACGGCGCCTTCCCGCCCGGCACCGCCGTCGCCGCAGTGATCACCGGTCAGGGCTCCTCGCGGTAGGCCGCCGCCTCCTCCAGATCGAGACGGCGCAGCAGCGTACGCATCATCTCGTCGTCGATCCGCCGCTGGTCCCGCAGCTGTACGAAGACCTCGCGCTCGGCCTCGATCATCTCCCGCGCCAGCCGCCGGTAAGTGTCGTCCGCCGACTCCCCGGTCACCGGGTTCACCGCCCCGAGCCGCTCCCACACGGCGTTCCGCCGCCGCTCCAGCACCGTCCGCAGCCGGTCCGCCAGCGGCTGCGGAAGCGCGTTGCGCTCATCCGCCAGCAGTTCGTCCAGCCGCTGCTCCGCCGCCCGTGAGGCCTGGCTCTGTGCCTGCGCCTCGGCGAGCGTCTCGGCTTGCGGGTCGCGCCCCGGCACCTTCAGCGCCCGGATCAGCGCCGGCAGCGTGAGCCCCTGGATCACCAACGTCCCGATCACCGTTGTGAAGGTCAGGAACAGCACCAGGTTCCGCGCCGGGAACGGCTCGCCGCCGGCCGTGGCCAGCGGAATCGAGAAGGCGATCGCCAGCGAGACGACCCCGCGCATTCCGGCCCAGCCCACGATCACCGGCGCGGTCCAGTTGGTGTCCGGCTCGCGCTTCCTGATCCGCGGCGAAAGTGCGCGCGGCAGGAAGGTGGCCGGGAAGACCCAGACGAACCGCACCACCACCACGGCGACGAAGACCCCGACCGCGTACCAGAGCGTCTCGCCCACCGAGTAGCCGCCGAGGCCCTGCACCACGTACGGCAGCTGCAGCCCGATCAGCGCGAAGACCGACGACTCCAGGATGAACGCGACCATCTTCCAGACCGCCCCCTCCTGCAGCCGGGTCTCGAAGTCGACCTGCCAGGAGTGGTGCCCCAGATAGAGCGCGACGACGACCACGGCGAGCACGCCGGACGCCCCGACGCGCTCGGCGGCCGCATAGGCGACGAAGGGAATCAGCAGCGAGAGGGTGTTCTGCAGGAGTGCTTCCCTCAGATGCGTACGCAGCCAGTGGATCGGCACCATCAGCACCAGGCCGACGCCGATCCCGCCGAGCGACGCCAGCGCGAACTCCCCGATGCCGCCGGCCCAGCTCGCGCCCTCCCCGACCGCCGCGGCCAGCGCCACCTTGTACGCGGTGATCGCGGTCGCGTCGTTCACCAGGGACTCGCCCTGCAGGATCGTCGTGATCCGGTTCGGCAGCCCCAGCCGCCGGGCGATCGCGCTCGCGGCGACCGCGTCCGGCGGCGCGACGACCGCGCCCAGCACCAGCGCGGCGGTCAGCGGCAGATCCGGCACCAGCAGATAGGCGAGGTAACCCACAGCGACGGTCGCGAAGAGGGTATAGCCGACCGAGAGCAGTGCGACGGGCCGCAGATTGGCCCGCAGATCGAGGTACGAGCTGTCGAGCGCGGCCGTGTGCAGCAGCGGCGGCAGCACCAGGGGCAGCACGATGTGCGGGTCGAGCGTGTAGTCCGGCACCCCCGGCGCATACGCGCCGATCAGCCCCACGGTCACCAGCAGCAGCGGCGCCGGCACCGGTGTCCTGCGGGCCGCCCCGGCGATCGCGGCGCTCGCCGCGATCAGCGCGACCAGTGGCAATGCGTCCATCTCGCCGTCCCTCACGTCCGTCCGTACGTGCGCCACCCGCGTCGTAATCTGGCAATCATGAGTGAGTGCCCGCATGTAGCAGAACTGCCCAGCCCCGAGCCGGTGCCGCTGAGCGAGACCTGCCTGGAGTGTCTGGCGGTCGGCAGCCATCCCGTACAGCTGCGACTCTGCCTGATCTGCGGCCTCGTGGGCTGCTGCGACTCCTCGCCCCTGCGGCACGCCACCGCACACTTCACGCAGACCGGGCACCCCGTGATGCGAAGCTTCGAGCCGGGTGAGAGGTGGCGTTGGTGCTTTGTCGACGGTTCGATCGTCTGACGCGTGGGTACGTCAACCCTCCGCCGGTTCCTCGTAATTGGGTGACGCAGACCTCTAGCCACTGTGTGTGCTCGTATGCTTACCATGAGTGACAGCCACCGACTGGGGGTCCCGGCGACAGGGCACCATGGATCGCGATAGCGTCGCCGGGCCAGTACCGGCTACGTACAGACCGACCGACTACGTAGCGACGGCTTCGGGATCTCCCCTCCCGTAGCCCCGAAAGAGCTTGTGCCACCTTGGAGGTGAGGGTGTCCCAGATCGCAGGCGAGCCCGGGACTCAGGACTTCGTGGAAGTCCGGCTGCCCGCTGCGGGTGCCTACCTGTCCGTGCTGCGTACGGCCACGGCCGGCCTCGCAGCGCGCTTGGACTTCACCCTCGACGAGATCGAGGATCTGCGGATCGCGGTCGACGAGGCGTGCGCGATCCTGCTGCAGCAGGCCGTCCCCGGTTCCGTTCTCAGCTGCGTCTTCCGACTCGTCGACGACTCGCTCGAGGTCACGGTCTCGGCGCCGACGACAGACGGCCGGGCGCCGGAGCGTGACACCTTCGCCTGGACGGTGCTCTCGGCACTGGCCGGCAAGGTCGACTCGTCGGTCGCCGATGACCGTACGGTCTCCATCAGCCTGTACAAACAGCGCGGCGCGGGACCCGGGCCGGCGTGAGGAACGGGGACGGTCCGGTGCGGAACGAGCCACCCGCGGTGACGGGCATCCCGGAACAGCAGGCGCGGCCGCACCCGGTGGACGGACTGGACGGACTGGACGGCCGGACGGCCGCGGCGGAGCAGGCAGAGCGGGCGGACCGTATGAGCGAGCACGTGCACGAGCAGCAGCACCACGATCCACATGACCGCAGCGGGGCGCGGGCGATGTTCATCGAGCTGCGCAAGCTGCCCGACGGCTCGTCGCAGCGGGCGGAGCTGCGCAACCAGCTGGTGCGTATGCATCTGCCACTGGTCGAGCATCTGGCGCGGCGCTTCCGCAACCGCGGCGAGCCGCTGGACGATCTGACGCAGGTCGCGACGATCGGCCTGATCAAGTCGGTGGACCGGTTCGATCCGGATCGGGGCGTCGAGTTCTCGACGTACGCGACGCCGACGGTGGTCGGCGAGATCAAGCGCCACTTCCGCGACAAGGGCTGGGCGGTCCGGGTCCCGCGCCGCCTCCAGGAACTGCGGCTCGCCCTGACCACGGCGACGGCGGAACTGTCCCAGCAGCACGGCCGCTCACCGACGGTCCACGAGCTGGCGGAACGCCTGGGCATCTCGGAGGAGGAGGTCCTGGAGGGCCTGGAGTCCGCGAACGCGTACTCCACCCTGTCCCTGGACGTTCCCGACACGGACGACGAGTCCCCGGCGGTGGCGGACACACTCGGCGCGGAGGACGAGGCCCTGGAGGGCGTCGAATACCGCGAGTCGCTGAAGCCACTGCTGGAGGACCTGCCACCGCGCGAGAAGCGGATCCTGCTGCTGAGGTTCTTCGGCAACATGACGCAGTCGCAGATCGCACAGGAGGTGGGCATCTCTCAGATGCACGTCTCCCGCTTGCTGGCCCGCACGCTGGCACAGCTCCGCGAGAAGCTCCTGGTCGAGGAGTAACCGGCCGCGGGGCGCGGGGGCGGCCCCTCCCCACCGGGAGCCACCGGGAGCCACCGGGAGGGGAACGTACCGCCCCCGCGCGAGCGGCTACGCGTCGCGCGCGGGGCCGCGGATGCCCAGAGCCTCGGTCGTCGTCGGGTTCACCAGCAGAACCAGGCCCGTCACCGCGACCACCGCCAGTGCGATGCCCAGCGGGATCAGCGCCCCGGACGCGCGCAGCAGCGTCCAGGCCGGGATCAGTGCCATCAGGTGCGTGATGATCGCCGGTCCGCGGCTCCAGCTGCGGCGTCCCAGCAGGCCCCGCGCCGCGGCCAGCGGGATCGCGCCGAGTGCGATCAGCGTCACTCCGCCCGTCTCCGCCTGCGACGGACTGTCCGGCCGGCCCAGCAGGCCCATCACGAGCATGAAGACGCCGCACGCGACCAGTGCCAGGCCTTCCAGACCGGACACCGCGGCCGCGGCAGTCAGGCGGGCAGGGCGGGGGGTCTGGTCAGCGCTCATCCCAGCAGGGTAGCTGTCGTGCGCGGCCCTGGGCTGGGCCAGGTAAATCCCACTAGGTACGCTGCTGCGCATGCGCGCACTCCTCGTGGTCAATCCGGCAGCAACCACCACCAGTGCCCGCACTCGCGACGTACTCATCCACGCCCTGGCCAGCGAGATGAAGCTGGAGGTCGTGAACACGGAGTACCGCGGTCACGCCCGCGACGTCGGCCGCCGGGCAGCGGAGTCCGACGACATGGATCTCGTCGTCGCCCTGGGCGGCGACGGCACCGTGAACGAGGTCGTCAACGGTCTGCTCCACCACGGCCCCGACCCCGACCGCCTCCCCCGCCTCGCCGTCGTCCCCGGCGGCTCGACGAATGTCTTCGCCCGCGCCCTCGGTCTCCCGAACGACGCCGTCGAGGCGACCGGCGCCATCCTGGACGCACTGCGCGACCGGACCGAGCGGACGGTCGGCCTCGGTCTCGCGGCCGGCACCCCGGGTACCGACGACGAGGCGGTCCCCGCCCGCTGGTTCACCTTCTGCGCCGGACTCGGCTTCGACGCGAGCGTCATCGGCCGGGTCGAACAGCAGCGGGAGCGCGGCAAGCGGTCCACGCACGCCCTCTATATGCGCCAGGTGGTACGCCAGTTCCTGGACGAGCCGCACCGCCGGAACGGCCCGATCACCCTGGACCGTCCCGGCCAGGACCCGGTCACCGATCTTGTGCTCTCCATAATCTGCAACACCTCCCCCTGGACCTACCTGGGCAATCGCCCGGTGTATGCGTCCCCGGAGGCCTCCTTCGACACCGCCCTGGACGTCGTCGCACTGTCCAAGATGTCGACCTCCGCCGTGGCCCGTTACGCGACCCAGCTGCTTACTTCCACCCCCGAGCGCGGACCGCACGGCAAGCACGCGGTCACTCTTCACGACCTCACCGACTTCACCTTGAATTCGAAGGTTCCCCTCCCGTTCCAGATGGACGGTGACCACCTTGGGCTCCGTACGAGCGTGACGTTCACAGGCGTACGCCGTGCACTGCGTGTGATTGTGTGAGTGGAAGGGCCGAAAGTCCTTTAACTCGAACGTATGGGCTGGGCTCCACCCCATAGAAGTACGGCTGTGACCTAGCCGACACCGAGGAATCAAAAAAAACTTTCCGGAAGGGGTTGTATCCGCCGCCGAGGTTTGCGAATCTCTACATGGCGATCGGGACGGCCCGCAACATCGGCCCCACAGACCGCCAGAACCCCTCCTCAAACCTCAGGACCACGCCAGTGCAGCTGGCAGTCGGCCCTTCCCTTGCGGGGGGATTCGTGAAAGCGTTCACATTCACAAGCAACCCGCATGTAATACCAAGGAGAGGTAGCAGCCATGGACTGGCGTCACAACGCCGTTTGCCGCGAGGAAGACCCCGAGCTCTTCTTCCCCATCGGCAACACTGGTCCTGCGCTGCTGCAGATCGAGGAAGCCAAGGCCGTCTGCCGTCGCTGCCCCGTCATGGAGCAGTGCCTGCAGTGGGCGCTCGAGTCCGGCCAGGACTCGGGCGTCTGGGGTGGCCTCAGCGAGGACGAGCGCCGCGCTATGAAGCGTCGTGCCGCTCGCAACCGGGCGCGTAACGCCAGCGCCTGACGCCAGCCCCTGCTACGAGCCTGAGCTTGGCGGCGCGTACAGAGAGTACGCACTCACCGCCTCCCGAGCCGCAGCGCGCAGTACCCCCGAAGCGCACAAAGCTCTGAGCCCCGGACCGTGTACATACGGTCCGGGGCTCGCTGCTGTTTCCGGCCGCTACGGCTACGGCTACTGCTTCTGCGCCTGTACGGGTACGTCGAGGACGACCCTGGTGCCCCGCACGGGGGCCGGGACCATGTCGAAGGTTCCGCCCAATTCCCCCTCCACCAGGGTCCGTACGATCTGCAGACCCAGATTGCCGGTCTGCTGGGGGTCGAAGCCCTCGGGCAGTCCGCGCCCGTCGTCCTGGACGGTGATCAGCAGCCGGCTGTCCGTGCGCTGATCGCCTCGTACGGCCGCGACCTCGACAGAGCCGTGCTCCCCCTGTGCGAAGGCGTGCTCCAGGGCGTTCTGCAGCACCTCGGTCAGGACCATCGCGAGCGGGGTGGCCACCTCGGCGTCGAGGATGCCGAAGCGGCCCGTACGGCGGCACTCGACCTTGCCCGGGGAGATCTCGGAGACCATCGCGATGACCCGGTCGGCGATCTCGTCGAACTCGACGCGCTCGTCCAGGTTCTGGGAGAGGGTCTCGTGCACGATCGCGATCGAACCGACGCGCCGCACCGCCTCATTGAGCGCCTCGCGGCCGCGTACGGAATCCATCCGGCGGGCCTGCAGCCGCAACAGGGCCGCGACCGTCTGGAGGTTGTTCTTCACCCGGTGGTGGATCTCCCGGATGGTCGCGTCCTTGGTGATCAACTCACGCTCGCGGCGGCGGAGTTCGGTGACGTCGCGGCAGAGCACGAGGGAACCGATCCGGGTGCCCTTGGGCTTGAGCGGGATGGCGCGCAGCTGGATGACACCGCCGTTGCCCTCGACCTCGGTCTCACGGGGCGCGTAGCCGCTGGCGAGTTTGACCAGGGCCTCGTCGACGGGGCCGCGGGACGGGGCGAGTTCGGCGGTGATCTGGCCGAGGTGGTGTCCGACGAGGTCGGAGGCGAGGCCGAGGCGGTGGTACGCGGAGAGGCCGTTGGGGCTGGCGTACTGCACGACGCCGTCCGCGTCGAGCCGGATCAGCCCGTCGCCGACGCGCGGGGAAGCGTCCATGTCGACTTGTTGCCCGGGGAAGGGGAAGGAGCCGGCGGCGATCATCTGGGCGAGGTCGGAGGCGCTCTGCAGGTAGGTGAGCTCCAGCCGGCTGGGCGTACGGACGGTGAGGAGGTTGGTGTTCCGGGCGATGACGCCGAGGACGCGGCCCTCGCGGCGTACGGGGATGGACTCGACCCGTACCGGAACCTCCTCGCGCCACTCCGGGTCGCCCTCGCGCACGATCCGCCCCTCGTCGAGCGCGGCGTCGAGCAGCGGACGCCGGCCACGGGGAACGAGATGGCCGACCATGTCGTCCTGGTAGGAGGTGGGGCCGGTGTTGGGGCGCATCTGGGCGACGGAGACGAAGCGGGTGCCGTCGCGGGTGGGGACCCACAGGACGAGGTCGGCGAAGGAGAGGTCGGAGAGCAGCTGCCACTCCGAGACCAGCAGATGCAGCCACTCGAGGTCGGATTCACTCAGGGCTGTGTGCTGGTGTACGAGGTCGTTCATGGAGGGCACATCTGCGAGCGTACCTGCGAGGTGAACCGGGTGAGTTGCCCGGCCGTGCCGGAGGATGGGCCGAGAAGTAAGCTCTGCAGATGGATGGACAGCGGAGAATGGTCTAGTCCACAATGATTGTGTTGAAGCCTCCATCCTCCCCGCACAGGAGGGTGGAACGAGGTACCCGGCGCTCTCTGCCCTGACTGCGCCGAGACCTCCGATACGGCCGCGCGGACCGCACACCTGCCGGCCGGAGCAACTCCGGGCTGCGGTGCCGGACGGGTTGAGGGTCCCGTCAGGCGCCGCGGCCCGCGGGTGTGTGCGGCTACTTCTACTTGCGGCGCCGCCGCGCGGGGCTCCGCAGCGTTCGCGCGCGGAGCAGGGGGTGTGGGGGAACCCCGTTCCCCCACACCTGGGGCGGGCGGGTGGGCAGGCCCCGCGGCGCCGCCCCCCTCAGCGCGTTTCCGTGACCTTTGCGAGTGCCCTCGGCGCGTCCGGGTCCTGGCCGCGGGCGATCGTCACCTCGTACGCCAGGAGTTGCAGCGGGAGAATCTCCAGGATCGGCTGGAGCTCCTCCAAAACCCCGTCCGTCGGGAGGACGAAGCCCGCCGATGCCGCCTCGACCTGGGGGGCCGGGCCCACCACCACCAGGTCCGCGCCGCGGCCGCGGAGGCGGTCGAGGACCGGCTGGAGGGCCTCGCCGCCCTTGCCGTCCGTGACCACCGCGATGACCGGGGAGATGTTGTCCACCATCGCCAGCGGGCCGTGCAGCAGGTCCGCGCCGGAGTACGAGAGCGCCGGGATGTAGCTCGTCTCCATCAGCTTCAGCGCGGCCTCCTTCGCCGTGGGGTAGCCGTAACCTCGCGACGTGATGACCATCCGCTCGGCGAAGCGGTAGCGGGACGCCAGCTGCCGTACCTCGTCCTGGCGGGACAGGACCTGCGACGCCAGGTCCGGCAGCACCTTCGCCGCCGCGCCGTCGCCGCCCCGCAGCCCCTCCACGAAGAGATAGAGCGCCAGCAGCGACGCGGTGTACGTCTTCGTCGCCGGGAGCGCCTTCTCCGGCCCTGCCAGGATGTCGATGTGAAATTCGGAGACCGCAGCCAGCGGGGAGTCCGGGTTGTTCGTGACCGCCAGCGTGATCGCGCCCCCCTCGCGCGCCGCCTTCGTCGAGGCCACCAGGTCCGGTGAGCCGCCGGACTGGCTGACCGTGACGACCAGGACGTCGGTCAGGTCCGGCCGCGCGCCGTACGCCGTCGTCGTGGACATGGAGGTCAGCCCGCACGGCAGACCCAGCTGGATCTCCAGCAGGTACTTCGCGTACAGCGCGGCGTTGTCGGACGTGCCGCGCGCGGTCAGCAGCACGAACCGCGGGCTCCGCGCCGCGATCGCCGTCGCCACCTCGCGGATCCTCGGCGCGCCCTCCTGAAGGATGCGCCGCAGCACCGCGGGCTGCTCTGCCATCTCACCGGCCATGATCCGGCCCGGCTTTTCGGACATGCGGGGTGCCTCCATGTGGCATTCCTTGTGCACGGTCCGCGTCGGTCAGGCCCCGGCGCCCTTGCCGGTGATGACTTCCGCGGCGGCCCGTCCGCAGACGCGAGCGGCGCCATGGGTCGCGATGTGCAGGGCCCCCCTCGGCTCCGCCCGGTCCACCCCCATCTCGACCACGACCGTGCCGGGCCGGGCGGCGATCAGGGCGTCCAGAGCGTCCGCCATCCAGGGGTGGCGGTGAACGTCGCGTACTACAGCGATGATCCTACGGTCCGCCGCAGCAGCCAGCACATTTCCGACCAAGCCGGAGGTCTCGGTTGCGCTGTCGTATGTGCCGGTCTCGGTGCCGGGCAGGATCGCCGTCAGCTCCGCCGCCACTCCCCACGGGGTCTCGTCCCCCACCGCGATGTTCGCGACCGGGGCGAAGGCGGCGACATAGGGGGCGAGATCCACCGGCTCGTACGGCAGCTGTCCCACCGTCACCCGTACCGCGCGGCGTGCCGCGATCAGCCCGATGTCGGTGCGGGGCGCGGTCCCGGCCCCTGGCTGCGCCGCGGTGACCCCCGTCTCCGAGGCCGGGCCCGGCTCCGCTGCGGCCGCCCTGGCCCCCCGCGTCCAGTCGGCGAGCGCGCGTACCCGTGCCGCCGCGTCGGCCAGCCGCTCCTCGGGCAGTTCGCCGTCCCGTACCGCAGTGACCAGCGCGTCGCGCAGTCGCAGTACGGTCTCCTCGTCGGCCAGGCCGCCGCCGACGCAAATCGCGTCCGCTCCCGCGGCGATCGCGAGGACGGAGCCGTGCTCGATGCCGTACACCGCCGAGATGGCCTGCATCTCCATACCGTCGGTGACGATCAGGCCCTCGTAGCCCAACTCCTCGCGCAGCAGACCGGTAAGGATCTGCGGGCTCAGCGTCGCCGGGTGGTTCGGGTCGAGCGCGGGAAGCAGAATGTGCGCGCTCATCACCGCTTTGGTACCCGCCGCGATCGCCGCGCGGAAAGGCACCAGCTCACGGGCGTGCAGAGTGTCGAGATCCACACCGATGCGGGGCAGCGCGTGGTGCGAGTCCACATTGGTGTCGCCGTGCCCGGGGAAGTGCTTGGTGCAGGCGGCGACTCCGGCCGCCTGGAGTCCTTCGATGTACGCGGCGGTGTGCCGGGCGGCGAGCGTGGTGTCGGCGCCGAACGACCGTACGCCGATGACCGGGTTGTTCGGGTTGGAGTTGATGTCCGCGGAGGGTGCCCAGTTGAGGTCGACCCCGCATTCGGCGAGCCGGCGGCCCAGTTCACGCGCGACGGCCCGGGTGAGCTCCGTATCGTCCACCACCCCCAGCGCGTAGTTCCCGGGGAAGGATGAACCGTTACGCACCTCAAGGCGCGTGACGTCCCCGCCCTCCTCGTCGATCGCGACGAGCACATCGTCCCGTTCGGCCCGCAGCTGCGCGGTGAGCGCGGCCAGTTGGCCGGGCGAGGCGATGTTGCGGCCGAACAGGCCGACGGCCGAGAGTCCTTCGCCGATCCGGCGCAGCAGCCACTCGGGCGCGGTGGTGCCGATGAAACCCGGCTGGAGGACGGCGAGGGCGTCGCGGGTCAGAGTGTCCGAGGATCCACGTACGAGAGTGGTCATGAGGCGGCGTTATCCCTTCACTGCACCGGAGGTGAGACCCGCCGCCATCTTCTTCTGGATGAACATGAAGAAGGCCACGACAGGGATGGCGATGAGCGTCGAGGCGGCCATCAGGGCGCCGTAGTCCACACCACGAGAGGTGGTGAAGTTCGCCAGCCACACGTTCAGCGTGTACTTGTCGTTGTCCTGGAGAACGACGTACGCGAGGAGGTACTCGTTCCAGGCGTTGATCAGCGAGTAGATGGACGCCGCGGCGAGGCCGGGGGCGAGCAGCGGGAAGACGATCCGCCAGAAGGCGCCCATCTGGCTGCAGCCGTCCACCATCGCGGACTCCTCCAGCTCCTTCGGGATGTTGATCACGAAGCCTCGGATCATCCAGGTCGCGAAGGGCAGTGTGGAGACGAGGTAGATGATGATGACGCCCCAGTACTCGTTCAGCGCGCCGAGATCGTTGAGCTGGAGGTAGATGGGGATCAGCATCGCGGTCGGCGGCAGCAGCTGGACCAGGATGAGGACGATCATGAAGCCCTTGCGGCCGAAGAACCTGAAGCGGCCTATCGCGTACGCGGCGATGGTGGCCATGAACATGGCGCCGACCACCGCGGTGACGCAGATGATCAGGCTGGACTTGACCGCCGTACCGAAGTTGGCGTAGTCCATCGCGCGGCTGAAGTTGTCGAAGGTGACCGACGACGGCCACAGCGTCTGGTCATAGCTGCGGATCTCGGCGTTGGGCCGCAGGGCGCTGATGACGAGCCAATACACCGGGAAGATCATGACCACGAAGGTCAGCAGCCCGATGACGTTGTAGACGATCCGGCTCTTTTTCTTGCGGTCGGGCTTGAGGATCTGGGCGGCCTTGGGGGCAGAGGCCGTCAGGGCGGAGGTGGTGGCGCTCACTCGACCTCTCCGATCTTGAGCAGCTGGCGCAGGTAGTACACGGCGACGCCGGACAGCAGCAGCACCGTGATCAGCGAGATGGCGGCGCCCTGGCTGAAGGAGTTGGACTCGAAGGCCTTGTTGAAGGCGTAGAGACCGAGCACCTCGTACTCGGGCTCGGGCTTGGTGCCGCGCATCAGCCAGACCTGGCCCAGGACGTTGAAGTCCCAGATCACCGAGAGGGTGGCGACCATCTGGAAGACCGGCTTGATGACCGGGAAGACGACATAGCGGAAGTTGCCGAACGCGCCGACGCCGTCGATGGCCGCGGCCTCCTCCAGCTCCTTGGGCACCTGGGTGAGGGCCGCGTAGAGCGTGATGGCGACGAACGGAATGGCGCCCCAGACGACGACGGCGCCGATAACCAAGAAGCCCTGCTTGGCGTCGAGGAACCAGTTGTGGCCCTGGAAGTCCAGTCCGAGGTACTTCGTGAGGACCATGTTCGCGACGCCGTAGTCGGAGTCGGCGAACCAGCGGAAGATCGAGGCGGCGACCATCAGCGGGATGGACCAGGCCGCGATCAGCCCGGCGGTCACCAGCAGCCGGACCCAGGTGGACATCCGCTGCATCATCAGCGAGACCGCCAGGCCGAAGGCGAGGGTGACGACCACACAGGCGGCCATGAAGGCGACGGTCAGCACGACCGAGTCCCAGAAGGCCGGGTCACCGAAGATGCTGGAGAACTGCTCGAAGCCCACCCACGGTGCGGCCTCGCCGGTCCACAGCTCGCGGCGGCCGACGTCCTGGAAGGACATGATCGTCGTCTTGATCAGCGGCCAGACGAAGACGGCGGCGATCGCGACGATCGTGGGGCCGATCAGCAGATAGGGCAGCAGTGCGCCGGCCTTCCGCGGCGCGCGACCGCTCTTGGCCGGCTGTGGGCGAAGGACGTCGGGGTGCCGCTGGACGGGCACCGCCGGTTCGACTGCTTTCGTTTCGGCGGCACTCATGGTGCGTGGCCTTCCGTTCGGACTGGTCACCGGAGGGCGGGGTGGCGGGCCCGTGCTGCGGCACGGACCGGCCACCCCCGCTGTGCGATCAGGAGAGTCAGGAGCTCTCGTTGATCAGCTTGTCGATCTCCGCGTCGGCCGTCTTGGTGGCTTCCTCGACGGACTTACCCTTGATGATGTCCAGGAGCATCAGCTCGAGGACTTCCTTCTTCTCGATCGCGGACCAGCCGGGGGCGATAGGGGTGAACCAGGCGTCCGGCACGGCGTTGGCGATCGGAGCGGTCTCCGGCTTCGCCTTCAGCGGCTCGAGCTGCTTGGTGTTGTTGGGAAGGATGTTCTTGGCGGCGAGAACCGCCTCGGACTTCTCACTGGTGAACAGCGAGATCCACTCCTCGCCCAGGTCCTGGATCTTGGACTTGGAGATGGTGGCGAGGTCGGAGCCGCCGATGAAGGACGGCAGGGCCTTGCCGTCGGGGCCCGGCATACCGGCGGTGCCGATCTTGTCCTTCAGCTTGGCGTTGCCGTTGGCCGTGGGGTCGACGACGCTGCCGGCCTCCCAGCCGTTGCCGTAGAGAAGAGCGGTCTTCTCGTTGGCCATGACGTTGGCGTGGTCCTGCTCGTCCTTGGTCTTGTCGCCGTGGTTGTACTTCTTGACCAGGTCGACGAAGTGCGTGATGCCCTTCTGCGCCTCCGGCGTGGAGAGCGAGGACTTCCACTCCTTCTTGCCCTCGTCGTACTTGGCGATCTCGCCGCCGTACGCGGCGACGTAGGACATGGCGGCGTACCAGTAGCGGCCCGGCAGGTAGAGCGGCGAGAACGCCTTGTCCTTGGTGTTCTTCGCCTGGACCTTGTCGAGCGCGGCGGTGAGCTCGGCCTCGGTGGTGGGCAGGGCGTCGGAGCCGGTGCCCGCCTTGAACATGTCCTTGTTGTAGATCGCGACACGGGCACCCGCGTAGTAGGGCACGCAGTACTGCTTGCCCTCGTATGCGCAGGTGTCCTTGAGGCCCTTGATCCAGGTGTCCGAGTTCTCGTACTTCTTCGGGTCGATCTCGCCGAGAGCGCCGTTGAGGATGTACGTCATCGTCTCGGTGTTGCCGAGCTCGACCACGTCCGGGAACTTGTCACCGGCGAGCGCGGCGTCGAGCTTCTTGGTCTTGTCCGCCCACTGCTGGTACTGGACATTGACCTTGACGCCCGGGTACTTCGCGTTGAACTGGCTGTTGACGTCCTTGACCAACTCGGGCCAGGTGGACTGAGCGTCAACCATCAGCCAGACGGTCAGCGTCTCCTTGCGGTCCTTCGGGTCCTTCGCGGCCTTGCTGTCGCTGGAGCCGCACGCCGCGACCGAAGCCGCCATCGCTGCCACACCTACCGCGGCTATGAGCTTACGCTTCACGCCACCCTCCTCAAGGGATGCAAGAGTTACCCCCCACCACCACCCGGGAGTCGCGCAATACGCAGAGACAGCGCTTCAGGGTCTGCCCGTGGGGCTGGGTACTGGTCTTTAATGGTTTAGACCAGTACCCGGAGCTTGGCCTAGACCTTTAGGGGTGTCAAGGGTGTATAAGAAGGGCTGTCGCGTCCGTTATCGGACCGACACCTGAGGCAGGGCGACGACCCGTGACCGGACCGTGCCACCATGTGAGCCGCAACAGACGGAGGAGCCGGTGACGGCAGCAGCACAGGAGTCGGGAAGGCGGGCCATGACCACGGACGGCGCCGGTACGGAGACCGAGGGCGGGGCACAGACCCGTACGGCGCGCGTGCCCAAGTACTACCGGCTCAAGCGACACTTGCTCGATATGACGGAGACGTTGCCGCCCGGCACGCCCGTACCGCCCGAGCGCACGCTCGCCGCGGAGTTCGACACCTCGCGTACGACGGTGCGGCAGGCGCTGCAGGAGCTGGTCGTCGAGGGCCGCCTCGAACGCATCCAGGGCAAAGGCACGTTCGTCGCCAAGCCCAAGGTCTCGCAGGCCCTCCAGCTCACCTCGTACACCGAGGACATGCGGGCGCAGGGCCTGGAGCCCACCTCGCAGTTGCTGGACATCGGGTATGTCACGGCCGACGACACGCTGGCCGGGCTGCTGGACATCTCGACCGGCGGGCGGGTGCTGCGGATCGAGCGGCTGCGGCTGGCGAGCGGTGAGCCGATGGCGATCGAGACGACGCATCTGTCGGCGAAGCGCTTCCCGGCGCTGCGCCGCAGCCTGGTCAAGTACACCTCGCTCTACACCGCGCTGGCGGAGGTGTACGACGTCCATCTGGCCGAGGCCGAGGAGACGATCGAGACCTCGCTGGCGAACCCACGCGAGGCCGGGCTGCTGGGGACGGACGTGGGCCTGCCGATGCTGATGCTTTCGCGCCATTCACTGGACGCGCAGGGCGAGCCGGTGGAGTGGGTGCGTTCGGTGTACCGGGGCGACCGGTACAAGTTCGTCGCGAGGTTGCAGCGGCCGCAGGACTGACGCGACGCCGAGCCGGGGCCGCAGGACTGACGCGGCTCGGCTGACATCTCGTACCGCACATGGTGTAGCGCAGGTCACATTCCTGCTCTACCGTCCTCCCGTCATCTCATGGGACGGGAGGACGACCCGGTGCGCACCACGAATCCACGAACCATCGTCATCTGGACCCTCGTCGCGCTGGTGGGCGCGGCCGGCTGGACCGTACTTGCCCTCTCGCGCGGCGAAGAGGTGTCGGCCGCCTGGATGGTCGCCGCCGCCCTCGGCTCGTACGCGATCGGCTACCGCTTCTACTCGCGCTTCATCGTCAACCGGGTGCTGAAGGTCGACAGGACCAGAGCCACCCCGGCCGAACGGCTCGACAACGGCATCGACTTCCACCCCACCGACCGGCGGGTCCTGCTCGGGCACCACTTCGCGGCCATCGCGGGAGCGGGCCCGCTGGTGGGACCCGTACTGGCGGCGCAGATGGGGTACTTGCCCGGCACCATCTGGATCATCGTCGGCGTCATCTTCGCGGGCGCCGTGCAGGACATGGTGGTGCTCTTCTTCTCCACCCGGCGCAACGGCAAGTCGCTGGGCCAGATGGCGCGGGACGAGATCGGTCCGTTCGGCGGGGCAGCGGCCCTGCTCGCCGCGTTCATGATCATGATCATCCTGCTGGGCGTGCTGGCGCTGGTCATCGTCAACGCCCTGGCCCGCTCCCCCTGGGGCACCTTCTCCATCGGCATGACCATTCCCATCGCGCTGCTGATGGGCTTCTATCTGCGCGTCCTGCGGCCCGGCCGGGTCAGCGAGGTCACCCTGATCGGCGTCGCGCTGCTGCTGCTCTCGATCGTGGCGGGCCGCTGGGTGGCCGAGTCCTCGCTCGCCGAGACGTTCACGCTTGCGCCCTCGACGCTGGTGCTGTGGATGGTGGCGTACGGATTCATCGCCTCCGTACTCCCGGTGTGGATGCTGCTCGCGCCACGCGACTACCTCTCCACCTTCATGAAGATCGGGACGATCGGGCTGCTGGCGCTCGGCGTCGTCATCGCCATGCCCGACATGCGGATGGACGCGGTGACGGACTTCGCGGGCCGGGGCGACGGGCCGGTGTTCGCGGGCTCGCTGTTCCCCTTCGTCTTCATCACCATCGCGTGCGGCGCGCTCTCCGGATTCCATTCACTGATCGCCTCGGGCACCACCCCGAAGATGATCCAGAAGGAGACGCAGGTCCGGATGATCGGCTACGGCTCCATGCTGATGGAGTCGTTCGTGGCGGTCATGGCACTGGTGGCGGCCTGCATCATCGACCCGGGGCTCTACTTCGCGATGAACGCGCCGGCCGGTGTCATCGGCGACAGCGTCCAGTCGGCGTCGCAGGCGGTCGCGAACCTCGGATACACGATCTCTCCGAGCGATTTGGCGAAGGCTGCCGAGGCGGTGGGGGAGCAGTCACTGCTGTCGCGGACGGGCGGTGCGCCCACCCTCGCCGTCGGCGTCTCGGAGATCTTCTCCCAGGTCGTGGGCGGCAATGGGATGAAGGCCTTCTGGTACCACTTCGCGATCATGTTCGAGGCGCTGTTCATCCTGACCGCGCTGGACGCGGGCACCCGGGTGGGCCGGTTCATGCTCCAGGACATGCTGGGCAACGTCTACAAGCCCTTCCGCAACGTCAGCTGGAAGCCGGGCATCGTCATCACCAGCGCGGTCGTGGTGGCGCTGTGGGGGTACTTCCTCTGGGTCGGCGTGCATGAGCCGCTCGGCGGGATCAACCAGCTCTTCCCGATCTTCGGCATCTCCAACCAGCTGCTCGCGGCGGTCGCGCTCGCCGTCTGCACCACTCTGCTGGTGAAGTCGGGACGGCTCAAGTGGGCCTGGATCACCGGGATTCCGCTCGCCTGGGACGTCACGGTGACGCTGACGGCGAGTTGGCAGAAGGTGTTCTCCGGCGATCCGCGCGTCGGCTTCTTCACCCAGCGCGAGCGCTACCAGGACGCCATTGACGCGGACAAGTTGCTGCCGCCCGCCAAGTCCATGGACGACATGCACACCATCGTCAGCAACTCCACGGTGGACGGCGTGCTTTCGGCGGTACTGGCGCTGCTGATCGTGGTGGTGGTCGTGGACGCGGCCCGGGTGTGCGTGAAGGCCGTACGCAATCCGGCGTCGGCGACGCTGGACGAAGCGCCGTTCGTGGAGTCGAAGTTGACCGCTCCGGCCGGGCTGTGGGCGACCAAGGAGGAGAAGGCGGAGGTGCAGGATGCTTCGGAGCGGGCTGCTGCGGGCCGCTAGCGCGGTGCGGTGGTACGTACGGGAATTGCTGGACGAGTCGGCGTACGAGAGGTATGTCGCGCATGCGCGTTCGCACGATCCGTCCGTGTCCGTACCGTCCCGGCGGGAATTCGAGCGTATGCGTACGGACCGTCAGGAGTCGGACCCCAGTGCAGGGTTCCGCTGCTGCTGAGGTGCTGTTCAGGGCGGGTGAACCCGAAGTCGTTGCCGTACCGATATGCGGACGGGGGGTGACGCTACGCAAAACCCTGGCCTAGATTTCCTGCGCGTTGCAAAGGTGATGCGTGAGGAATCGGAGCCGCCGTATGTCCGAAGTGACGGAAGTGCCTGACGAGAAACAACCACTGATCACGCCGGTGCGCGTGGTCGTCGCCCTCTGCCTCTTCGCGCCGTTCGTGGCGATGCTGTGGGTCGGTTCGTACGCGAAGGTCGAGCCGGCCTTCATCGGCATTCCGTTCTTCTACTGGTACCAGATGCTCTGGGTGCTGATCTCCACCGCGCTAACCATGATCGCTTACAAGCTGTGGCAGCGCGACCAGCGCGCCCGCAAGGGGGGTGCGTCGCAGTGAAGGACGGCGTGAACGGCGTCGCACTCGCCGTCTTCATCTTCTTCTTCCTGGCCGTAACGGTCATGGGCTTCCTGGCCTCACGCTGGCGCCGGGCCGAGAGCGACAGCCTCGACGAATGGGGTCTGGGCGGCAGGTCGTTCGGCACCTGGGTCACCTGGTTCCTGCTCGGCGGCGACCTGTACACCGCGTACACCTTCGTGGCCGTCCCGGCGGCGATCTACGCGGCGGGCGCGGCGGGCTTCTTCGCCGTCCCTTACACGATCCTCGTCTACCCGCTGATCTTCACCTTCCTGCCGCGGCTGTGGTCGGTGTCGCACAAGCACGGGTACGTGACCACCTCGGACTTCGTCCGCGGGCGCTTCGGCTCGAAGGGCCTTTCGCTGGCGGTCGCGGTCACCGGCATCCTGGCGACGATGCCGTACATCGCGCTGCAACTGGTGGGCATCCAGGCGGTGCTCGACGTGATGGGCGTCGGCGGCGGCGAGAACACCAACTGGTTCATCAAGGACCTGCCGCTGCTGATCGCCTTCGGCGTGCTGGCGGCGTACACGTACTCCTCCGGGCTGCGGGCGCCGGCGCTGATCGCCTTCGTCAAGGACACGCTGATCTACCTCGTCATCGCGGTGGCGATCATCTACATCCCGATCAAGCTGGGCGGCTTCGACGACATCTTCGCGAAGGCGGGCGACGCGTTCGCGCAGATCAACCCGGTGACGGACAAGCCACGGGGCGCGCTGGTGCCGGCCGAGATGGGGCAATGGGGCTACGCCACGCTGGCGCTGGGCTCGGCGCTCGCACTCTTCATGTATCCGCACTCGATCACGGCGACGCTCTCTTCGCGCAGCCGTGACGTGATCCGCCGCAACACCACGATCCTGCCGCTGTATTCGCTGATGCTGGGCCTGCTGGCGCTGCTCGGCTTCATGGCGATCGCGGCGGGCATCAAGGTGCAGAACGGGCAACTGGCCATTCCGCAACTGTTCGAGACCATGTTCCCGGACTGGTTCGCGGGTGTCGCCTTCGCGGCGATCGGCATCGGCGCGCTCGTGCCGGCGGCGATCATGTCGATCGCGGCGGCGAATCTGTTCACGCGGAACATCTACAAGGACTTCATCAAGCCGGACGCGACGCCCGCGCAGGAGACGAAGGTCTCCAAGCTGGTCTCGCTGCTGGTGAAGGTGGGCGCGCTGGTCTTCGTCCTGACGATGGACAAGACGGTGGCGATCAACTTCCAGCTTCTTGGCGGCATCTGGATCCTCCAGACACTGCCGGCGCTGGTGGGCGGCCTGTTCACGCGCTGGTTCCACCGCTGGGCGCTGCTGGCGGGCTGGGCGGTCGGCATGATCTACGGCACGGCGGCTGCGTACGGAGTGGCGAGCCCGACGCAGAAGCACTTCGGCGGCTCGTCGGCGGAGATCCCGGGCATCGGCGAGATCGGCTACATCGGCCTGACGGCATTCGTGCTGAACGTGGTGGTCACCGTGGTCCTGACGTTCGTACTGCGGGCGGCGAAGGCGCCAGAGGGTGTCGACGAGACGAGCCCGTCGGACTACACGGCGGACGCGGACGACCCGGGCGTGCGGGTGGAGCTGCCGAAGGCCACCGCGGGCGCCGGTCACTGAGCCGGCACCGACCGGTCACCGGGGACCTCACCGGTCGAGGGCCGTCGCGCTTCCCACGGGAAAGCGCGGCGGCCCTCGCCGTACCTCAGATAAGAATGTGCGCATGAGACGTGGTTCGCGTTTGTCACTGCTTCTGCTGCTGTCCCTCGCCCTTGCCGGCTGCGGTACGGAAGTGGCGGGCAACAGCGGCACGCGGGGCAGCGACGGTACGGGGAGCACCAGCGGTCCTGTGCCCGAGCGGTCCGCGCTCGAGGCGCGCGCCCGAGCGCTTCAGACCCTGCCCGAGCATGTGTATGTGACGCGGTCCGACGGCTTCGAGCTGGCGCGGCAGTCCGTGGGTGTCATCGGCGGCGACGGCTTCTCGGCCACGTACGTATCGAAGACCGGCGGGCAGATCACGCTCTTGGTCGACCGGGGCAAGGTGGACGAGGCGAACTGCTCGGAACTCCCGATGGGTTCGGCCACGGGCGCGGCCGGCCCGGCCCGCGCACCCTGCGCGAAGGACGGCAAGGGCTGGTACCGCACCTCGGACAGCGGCCATGAGTACGTCCGTACGGAGAACGGTCTGCGGATCCAGATCAGCGCCGGCACTCAGGTGGAGCGCGACGTCCTGCGCGAAGCCGCCGAGGCGGCCCATCTCGCCGACGACCGTGAGCTGGACGAGGTCCTGCCCCAGGCCGAGGACATCGGCGGGCAGACGCCTGTGGAGCGCGGCGACCTGCCCCCGGCCGGCGACGGCGCCCCCAACAATGAGGTGGGCGTGAGCGGCTGACCCGGTCCACACTGCGCCCATGGACATCACCATCAGGGCAGTGCGGCCGAAGGAGTACACCGAGCTGGGCGAGATCACCGCCCAGGCATATCTGGGCGACGGGCTGCTGGACTTCGGCGAGGACGATACGTATCTGCATGCGCTGCGGGATGTGGCGCGGCGGGCCGCCGATGCCGAGGTGCTCGTCGCCGTCGACGGTCGCGGCCGCCTGCTCGGTGGCGTGACCTTCGTCTCGGGCGGCGGGGCGTGGGCCGATGTCGCCCGCTCCGACGAGGCCGAGTTCCGGATGCTCGCCGTCGCCGAGCAGGCCCGTGGGCGCGGTGTCGGCGAGGCCCTTGTGCGGGCGTGCGTCGAGCGCGCCCGGGCCGTAGAGGGGTGCCGGCGGCTCCTGCTGTCGACCCAGCCCACCATGCTCGCCGCCCACCGGATCTACGAGCGGATGGGCTTCGTCCGTACGCCCGACCGGGACTGGGAGCCCATCCCAGGACTCCCCCTGTTGACTTACGCGTTGGAGCTGTAGCCCGTCACGACACAACATGTGGGGGGTGCCGCATCGAGCGGCCCCCACATGTATGCTCGTGCTCGCTGTCGCCGCAGGGGAATCCGGTGCGAATCCGGAACTGTCCCGCAACGGTGTGTTGTGGTGCGCTTTGTCGTACCCACCAGTCCGAAGACCTGCCGATGGTGCATCCGGCTCGACCGAACCGGGTGCCGAGACATCCGGGCCTCGCGGTTGGGTCGGTGGATGCCGTGCGGTGTGCTGCCTTTTTCCGGGTACGTGCGCCCCCGCGGCCCTCCCCCTCCCCCGTCGGCCCAGAGCCGAGCGAGGGAGAGCACCACGTGACCATCGCGCCAGCCGATCCGGCTTCAGGCATCGCAGAGCAGGCTGCCGACGGCCCCGGGACCGCGCTTCTGCGGACCCTGACCGATCTCACCGCCGATCTGCCGGACACCGACCCGGGGCGCGTCGCCGCCGCCGCGCTGCGCGGCCGCAACGCCCGGTCGGACGCGGCCGAGTTGCGCAGCCTCGCCACCGACGCCGCCGCGGGGCTGATCTCCGAGGACCCGGCCTACTCCCGGCTCGCCGCCCGCCTGCTGACCCGTCATATCGCGGACGAGGCCGCCGGACAGGGCGCGGTGGCCTTCTCCGCGTCGGTCGCGGTCGGCCACCGCGAGGGCCTGATCGCCGACCGCACGGCCGAGTTCGTCACGCTGCACGCCGCCCGTCTCGACGCGCTGATCGACCAGGACGCCGACGACCGTTTCGGCTACTTCGGGCTGCGCACCCTCTACAGCCGCTACCTGCTCCGGCACCCCCTCACCCGCCAGGTGATCGAGACCCCGCAGCACTTCATGCTGCGCGTCGCCTCCGGGCTGGCGGAGGACACCTCCGCGCGGGCCCTGGACGAAGTCGCCGCGCTGTACGGGCTGATGAGCCGCCTCGACTACCTCCCGTCGTCACCGACGCTCTTCAACTCCGGCACCCGTCACCCGCAGATGTCCTCCTGCTACCTGCTGGACTCCCCGCTGGACGAGCTCGACTCGATCTACGACCGCTACCACCAGGTCGCACGCCTCTCCAAGCACGCGGGCGGCATCGGTCTCTCGTACTCCCGCATCCGCGCCCGCGGTTCGCTGATCCGCGGCACCAACGGCCACTCCAACGGCATCGTGCCGTTCCTGAAGACCCTCGACGCCTCGGTCGCCGCCGTGAACCAGGGCGGCCGGCGCAAGGGCGCCGCCGCGATCTACCTGGAGACCTGGCACGCGGACATCGAGGAGTTCCTGGAGCTGCGCGACAACACCGGTGAGGACGCGCGGCGTACGCACAACCTCAACCTCGCGCACTGGATCCCGGACGAGTTCATGCGGCGCGTCGAGGCCGACGCCGAGTGGTCGCTGTTCTCACCCGCCGATGTGCCGGACCTGGTCGACCTGTGGGGCGACGAGTTCGACGCGGCGTACCGCAAGGCGGAGGCCGGGGGACTCGCGCGCAGGACCATCCCCGCACGGGAGTTGTACGGCCGGATGATGCGTACGCTCGCCCAGACCGGCAACGGCTGGATGACCTTCAAGGACGCCTCCAACCGCACGGCGAACCAGACCGCAGAGCCGGGCAAGGTCGTCCACTCCTCGAACCTGTGCACCGAGATCCTGGAGGTGACGGACGACGGGGAGACAGCCGTCTGCAACCTCGGCTCGGTCAACCTCGGTTCGTTCGTGCTCGCGACGGGAGACATCGACTGGGAGCGGCTGGACGAGACCGTCCGTACCGCCGTGACCTTCCTCGACCGGGTCGTCGACATCAACTTCTACCCGACCGAGCAGGCCGGCCGCTCCAACGCCAAGTGGCGTCCGGTGGGCCTGGGCGCGATGGGCCTGCAGGACGTCTTCTTCAAGCTCCGCCTCCCCTTCGACTCGCCCGAGGCGAAGGCGCTCTCCACGAAGATCGCCGAGCGGATCATGCTCGCCGCGTACGAGGCGTCCTGCGACCTCGCCGAGCGCAACGGCCCGCTGCCCGCCTGGTCCCAGACCCGCGCGGCCCGTGGCGTGCTGCACCCCGACCACTACGACGTGGCTCTCAACTGGCCAGAACGCTGGGACGCGTTGCGCACCCGCGTCGCCGAGAGCGGCATGCGCAACTCCCTCCTCCTCGCCATCGCGCCGACGGCGACCATCGCCTCGATCGCGGGCGTGTACGAGTGCATCGAGCCGCAGGTCTCCAACCTCTTCAAGCGCGAGACGCTGAGCGGTGAGTTCCTCCAGGTCAACGCCTACCTGGTGGAGGAGCTGAAGAAGCTCGGCGTGTGGGACGCGCAGACCCGTGAGGCGCTGCGCGAGTCCAGCGGCTCGGTGGAGGGCTTCAGCTGGATCCCGGCCGACGTCCGCGCGCTGTACCGCACGGCGTGGGAGATCCCGCAGCGCGGCCTGATCGACATGGCCGCCGCCCGCACCCCCTTCCTGGACCAGTCGCAGTCGCTGAACCTGTTCCTGGAGACGCCGACCATCGGGAAGCTCAGCTCGATGTACGCGTACGCGTGGAAGCAGGGCCTGAAGACGACGTACTACCTGCGCTCCCGCCCGGCGACGCGGATCGCCCGGGCGGCTCAGTCCGCCACCCCCATCCCCGTACAGCAGGCGGCCGACCCCGACGCCGTCGCCTGCTCCCTGGAAAACCCCGAGTCCTGCGAGGCCTGCCAGTAATGCCCACCCGTCACCCGGCCACCACCCCCGATGGACGGCGCTCCGCGCCGACGGCCGCCCCCGAGAAGACTGTGCTCAACAAAAACCTGCTCGACCCCGGCTTCGAGCTGACTCTCCGCCCCATGCGCTACCCGGACTTCTACGAGCGCTACCGCGACGCGATCAAGAACACCTGGACCGTCGAGGAGGTCGATCTCCACTCCGACGTGGCCGACCTGGCCAAGCTCTCGCCGGGCGAGCAGCACATGATCGGCCGGCTGGTCGCGTTCTTCGCGACGGGCGACTCGATCGTCTCCAACAACCTGGTGCTCACCCTCTACAAGCACATCAACTCCCCCGAGGCGCGGCTGTACTTGAGCCGCCAGCTCTTCGAGGAGGCTGTGCACGTCCAGTTCTATCTGACACTGCTGGACACCTACCTCCCCGACCCGGACGACCGCGCGGCCGCCTTCGACGCGGTCGAGGAGATCCCGTCGATCCGGGAGAAGGCCCAGTTCTGCTTCAAGTGGATGGACTCTGTCGAGAAGATCGACCGGCTGGAGTCGAAGGCCGACCGCCGCCGGTTCCTGCTGAACCTGATCTGCTTCGCGGCCTGCATCGAGGGGCTGTTCTTCTACGGCGCGTTCGCGTACGTGTACTGGTTCCGCTCCCGCGGCCTGCTGCACGGCCTGGCCACCGGCACCAACTGGGTGTTCCGGGACGAGACCATGCACATGAACTTCGCCTTCGAGGTCGTGGACACGGTCCGCAAGGAGGAGCCTGAGCTCTTCGACGACGCGCTCCAGCAGCAGGTCACGGACATGCTGAAGGAAGCCGTCGAGGCGGAGCTGCAGTTCGGCCGCGATCTGTGCGGCGACGGTCTGCCGGGTATGAACACCGAGTCGATGCGCGAGTATCTGCAGTGCGTCGCCGACCAGCGGCTGACCCGGCTGGGCTTCGCCCCGGTGTACGGCTCGGAGAATCCGTTCTCCTTCATGGAGCTGCAGGGCGTCCAGGAGCTGACGAACTTCTTCGAGCGCCGCCCCTCCGCCTATCAGGTGGCGGTCGAGGGCTCGGTCGGCTTCGACGACGACTTCTAGCCTTACATTCACGCGGGCTGCCCCGGTGCACGCCGGGGACGGCCCGCTGCTGTCAACGTTCACCCTTCAGCGTGACCTCAATCAGGGCAGGACCGAACGGCGCGTTCCTGAAGCTGGACGAGCTGCTGAGCCGGCACACAGACCGCTATCCCGCCCTGCACGGGGCCTTCACCGCGGCCGTTGCCGGGCGGGACCGTGGGCTGGAGTTCGGGCCGGCGGCCATCCTCGACGGGATCGCGGCCCGCGTCGAGGAGCGGCGCTCCGCCTCAGGCAGCTCCGCCTCAGGCTGTTCCGCCGGACGCAGCTCCGCCGGACGCAGCTCCGCCTGACGCAGCTGGCGGTCGATGGCACGGTCCCTGGCGTGCCCGATCAGCGAGGGAAGGACGACAAGCCCGAAAAGGGCCAGTACGAAGAGGTACTCCAGGAATGTGTTCATGTCCTCCACTGTCGTCGCTTCGCGCCGAAGAAATCAGTGGCAGGACTGTCATAAATCATCGAATTACTGCCACACTGGTTCCATGCTGAAAAATGTGGCTGCCGTCCTCCTGAACGATGTGCATCCCTTCGAACTCGGCGTCCTCAGCGAGGTTTTCGGCTACGACCGCAGCGACGACGGCCTGCCGGTCTACGACTTCGCGGCGGTCTCCGCCGAGGGCCCCACCCTGCCCACCCACGCCGGGTTCACCATCAGCACTCCGTACGGCCTCGAACGGCTCGCGGACGCTGATCTCATCGCCATCCCCACCAGCGGTTCGTACCCCACCCGCGAATACCCCGAGGAGCTGCTCGCCGCACTGCGCAGCGCCGTCGATCGCGGGGCCCGGGTGCTGAGCGTCTGCACCGGCGCGTTCGTCCTCGGCGCCGCCGGACTGCTCGACGGGCGCCGCTGCACCACCCACTGGCTGCACGCGCAGGCGCTGGCCCAGCGCCATCCGCGGGCCTTTGTCGACCCCGATGTGCTGTACGTGGACGAGGGGGCGGTGATCACCTCGGCCGGCACCGCCGCGGCGATCGACGCCTGCCTCCATGTCGTACGCCAGGAGCACGGCCCCGAGGTCGCCAACCAGATCGCCCGCCGGATGGTGGTGCCGCCGCACCGCGACGGCGGTCAGGCGCAGTACATCCAGCGCCCGCTGCCGCGCACCCCCTGCGACACGGTCGGGGACGTCCTGTCCTGGATGGAGCGGCATCTGGACCGCGAGATGACCGTCGAGCAGCTCGCCGCCCGGGCCCATATGTCGCCGCGGACCTTCGCCCGCCGCTTCCAGCAGGAGACCGGGACCACGCCCTACCGCTGGCTGCTGCGCCAACGGGTGCTGCTGTCACAGGAGTTGCTGGAGACGACGGACGAGACGGTGGACGCGATCGCCGGCCGCGCCGGATTCGGCAACGCGGCCGGACTTCGCCACCACTTCCTCCGTACGCTCGGCACCACCCCGAACGCCTACCGCAGGACCTTCCGCGGACCCATCGCCCCCAGCACGGCTGCCTGACCCGAGCGCTCAGATGCCGCAGCTCGACGCCGACCAGAAGCGACTGGTGCGGTGGTCGAGGTGCGTGTGGTCGCTGTGGCCCGGGTAGCCGGGGCCCAGGATCCCGTTGAAGCCGTGGTTGCGGGCCTGCTGGGCCAGCTTGCACAGGGAGTGCGGGCCCGCGCCCAGATCCGCCGCGTCACCGTACAGATGACGGCTGCCCGCCGCGCCGCCGACCGCGTCGTTGCAGGCCTGCGAGCGGAAGCCGCTGGTGACGGTGATCGGCTGGTCGCCGAGCGCGTGCCGCAGGGCCTCCAGCTTCCACATGGTGCGCAGCGCATTGGACTTGGCGGTCGCGGCGCTCACCGCACCGCCGGCCCAGGTGCTGTTGCAGTCGTTGAGCTCGCCGTAGGTGAAGTGGACGGGCGTGCAGTCGTCGTCCTGGAGGGCGTAGAGCTTGGAGAAGGTGGCGGACCCCGCGACGCCGTCGGCGCCGAGCCCGTACGCCGACTGGAACCGCTTGACCGCCGCGGTGGTCGCCGGGCCGTAGTCGCCGTCGATGGCGAGCACCCCGCCGTAGCCGGGATATCCGGCGACCCGGATCTGGAGCTCGGTGACGTCGGCGCCGGACACACCCTGGGAGAGCGTGCGCGACCAGGTGTAGCAGCCGTCCGCCTGGGCGGTGCCGGCTGTCGCCACGACCCCGGCCAAGGCCGCGGCCATGAGCATGACAAGAGACAGCAGGAGTCGTGCGGTACGCCGGAACATCGGGCCTCCATACCGTGAGTGCGGTGTACGGCAGAGACTGGCGGGACGGTCGACGCGCGTCAACAGGGTCTCGTACGGCGTCAGTTGTCCGCCCAATGACGGCGAACACGCCGAAGGGCCCGCTCGGCGTGAGCGGGCCCTTCGCAGACTCGGAACTCAGTCGTTCGGCACGGTCTCGTAGCGCGGCGTGCCCTCTTCCATCTGCCGCAGCGCGTCCTTGCGGTCCCGCTTGGAGAGCCGGTCGATGTACAGGTAGCCGTACAGATGATCCGTCTCGTGCTGCAGGCAGCGGGCGAAGTACCCCGTGCCGCGCACCCGGATCGGCTTGCCCTCGGCGTCCTGCCCGCGCACCACCGCGTAGTCGGGGCGGGGCAGCGAGGCGTACGCCGTCGGCACCGAGAGGCAGCCCTCGTTGGAGTCGTCGAGGACGCGCAGCTCCGGCGGCAGCTCCTCCAGGACCGGGTTGCAGACGACACCGGTGTGACGTACACCGTCGTCGTCCGGGCAGTCGTACACGAAGACCTTGAGGTCCACGCCGATCTGGTTGGCGGCCAGGCCCACGCCCTCCGCCGCCTTCTGGCTGGCGAACATGTCGTCGATCAGCGCCGCGAGCTTGTCGTCGAACTCGGTGACGTCCTTGCACTCCTTGTGGAGCACCGGGTTGCCGACGACCGTGATCGGCCGTGCCGTACCGCGCTCGCGGTGCGCCAGCTCACGCTCCTCGCAGTCCTCCGTGTCGACGACGAAGCCGTCGTTCACCTGCTCGTCCGTCCGCTGCTGCGCCATGTCCGCTTCTGCGCCTTCCTGAAATCCCGAATCCGACCCCGTACAGCCTACGGCCAGGGATCAGCAGACTTCCTCGAGATCCCGCCACTCACGGGAGTCCGGGCTGTCGGCGACCCAGCTGTCCAGCAGCCCCCGGACAAGCCCGGCGGGCGCCGCGATGCCGCACTCGCGCTCCGGCGACCACAGATCGCCCGCAGTGCGGTGGCCGAGGGGCCCCGGATGGCCCGGCTCGCTGTGGTCGTGCGGGTCGAGGTGCTCGCCCTCGCCCTCGGCACTCGGCATCCGGCTCTCGGAACAGGACCGGCACAGCAGCCGCACCGACGAGGACCAGTCCTCGGCGGCGAATCCGGCGTCCGAGGCGAGCTGCTCCAGGCCGTCGCGGTCGGCCTCGGTCTCGGCCTCCAGCAGAACCACCCAGGTGGGTACGGGCGAGGGCGCCCAGAGCTCGATCTCGTCGAAGACGGGGTACGAAGGCCCTGCGGAGGTGGTCCGCTCCCCATGCGGCACACCGTCGTGCAGGACGACCTCACCCCAGCGGCGTCCGGAGGACGGCAGCGGGATGGAGAGCACTTCTATCCGGGCCGGGTCGAGCCTGCGGCCCCACACCACCTCGGCCTCGCCCTCGGGTGACAGACGGACTGCGGCGCTGCCCAGCTCCATGCCGACCGGCTCGCCATTGGCGGCGGCCGCGCCCGGCACCTTCAGTCCGTACGCCTGCCAGGAGCGACGGGCCAGCGGCCAGTCCTGCAGGGCGGTGGCGGCGATCCCGACGTTCCACCAGTCGGGGGCGCCGGTCTCCTTGTCCAGCAGCGCGACGGCCCGCAGGCCGGCGGCGCGCGCCTGCTCCCAGTCGTGCCGGAACTTGTGCAGCAGCGCCAGGTTGAACCAGGACTCGGAGAGCCAGGGCTCGAGGTCCGCCGCCCGTGTCAGCAGCGCGCCCGCGTCCTCGTACCGGCCGTCGCCGATCAGCGTGAACGCGCGGTCGGTGGCCTGCCGCCAAGAGGCGGACGGCCGATGCCGTACCTTCCCGAAGATCCTCACGATTCCCGCCTGCCGGTCGCTCGGGTCACTGCCCCCGGACGCATGCTTGTGTGCCTTCTTTCGCATCCAACCATGCCTAGTCGGAGGCTCGCTCATTACCCATGGGTTACCCAGGTGGGACGGGGGCCAGACCGCCTCGTGCGAGGACTCTGGCGAGGGATTCGACCACCTCCGGCTGGTAGTCGCGCCCGGTGCCGAGCCGCAGCTGCTCGAGTGCGCTGAGCGCCCCGCCCGCTGTTCCTCCGCTTCCCCCGGCCAGATCGTCGTATGCGTTGACGGCCCGGACGATCCGGGCGGGCAGCGGCTGTTCGCGGTACGGGTCGGCCTGCATCTCCACCACGACGGCGACGGCCGCGGGGACGCCGGTCTGGCGGACGACGGCCCCGCCGAGCAGCGCTATCCGCCGCTGCTCGGCGACGGGCAGGGTGGCGGTGGCCCCCTCCGGTACGGGATCGACGAGCGACAGCTGCCCGATGTCGTGCATCAGCGCCGCGTACTCCAGGACGGTCAGATCGGGCCCGGTCAGGCCCAGCTCCCGCCCGACGGCGGTGCTGAGCGCGGCGACTCTGCGGGCGTGGCCCGGCTGGGTGTACCCGGCGATCTCTGTGGCGCGGGCGAGGGACGCGATGGTCTGCCGGTAGGTGGTCCTGACCGCGGCGTACCGCCGGAAGGAGAGCTGGGCGAGGAGGAGGGGCACGCAGAACACGGGCAGCGCCCAGAGTCCGGCGACGGCGACGGCGAGGGCCATCACGGCTCCGGTGGCACAGACCGCGGAGCCTATGCCGAGCAGGGCTCTGAGCTCGTCGCGCAGGAGGGGGCCGTACGGATAGCTGGCGCGGGCGTGCAGAATCGCGGCGGCGAGGACGGCGTCGCACAGGGCGGTCAGCACGAGCAGCAGGAGAAGGAACAACGCGTAACAGGCACCGTGCCCGACCCAGCGCTCCAGCTCACCGGAGTTGTACAGCGGCTGGAAGCAGACGGCGGCAAACCCTACGGTCAGCACCCGCCGGGCCACATGCTCCAGCGCGGGCCCGCTTCCCCGCGCCACATGCGGTACGGCCCCGGCGAGCGCGGCCGCGACGACGACGGCGACGACCTGAAGCACCCCGTGCGTGGTGGGCCGTCCTGCGCACTCTCCGAGCAGCGCGTAGGCGAGCGCACCCGCGGCCCCCAGAGGCGCCGGCTCCCGCTCCCCGGGCAGAGCACCCCACCGGGCGAGCTCCCCGACGGCGATGAACGCCCCGAAGGCAAGGGCGTTCCCGGGCTGGTCCACTCCCTGCCACAGGGTCGCGGCCAGCGCAGCGCCGGTGAGCAACGCGGCGGCGGCGTAGACGACGCGGACGAGGTTCCCCGACGAGGGAGTCACCCGGGTCTGCCCGCAGTGCCGGTGTCACGCCCCGGCACCGTCACACGTCCCTGGTCCGGCTGCGGAGGGACGTTTCCGCGCGCGCCCCGCCCGGCGGCCCCTGCGCCGGAACCGGCACCGGCTCCCGCGCCCACCCCCGCCTCGTCCGACGTCACCGCCGTCTCCCACCCGTGCCGCTCCAGCGCCCGTACCAGCGCCCGCACCATCTGCGGGTCGAACTGGGTCCCCGCGCACCGCTTCAGCTCCTCCAGAGCCACCGCCACCGGCCGCGCCCGCCGGTAGGACCTGGTCGACGTCATCGCGTCGAACGCGTCCGCCACCGCAACCACCCGCGCGAACTCCGGGATCTGGCGCCCCACGAGACCGTACGGATATCCGCTCCCGTCCAGGCGCTCGTGGTGGTGCAGGATCGCCGCCCGCGCCTCCCCCAGAAATCCGATGCCGCGCACCATGTCGTGCCCGTACTCCGGATGCAGCTCGATCACCCGCCGCTCCTGAGGCGTCAGCGGCCCGTCCTTGCGCAGCACCCGCGTCGGCACCCCGAGTTTTCCCACGTCGTGCAGAATCCCGGCGAACCGGAGCAGCTCGAGCCGTGCCTCGTCCATGCCCAGTTCGCGCGCGATCAGCACGGACGCGCGCCCGACCCGCTCGCTGTGCCCCCGGGTGTACTTGTCCTTGATGTCGACGGCCTGCACCAGCGCCCGGATCGTCGCCTGGTGCGCGGCACGCTCCCGGTGGTACTGCGCGAAGATCCAGCAGGAGATGTACATCGGCAGCAGCACGAGAAGCGCGGACAGCGGCCCGTACGGACTGCGCCACAGCACGGCCATCATCAGCCCGGCGAGGCCGTGCACACAGTGCGGCGCCAGCGATCGCAGCAACAGCCCGTGCCAGGCGGTCCGTAGGGGCAGCTGTTCCGCGGTGGCAAGGATGCCACCGTCGAGCGCCGTCAGCACCAGACAGAAGACGAGCGCCCCGGCCGCGGCGGGCAGCAGCGCGTACGGGAAGTCCGGCGCCCGTAGCGTGGGCTCCCCGGCGAGCAGCAGATACGTTTGCGCCGCGCCCCATGTCGCGAGCGCGAGCTGCGCCGCCCGCCAGATCCGCCGTACGCCCGCGGGCCGCTGGTCGACCCGGCCCAGCAGAGCGCCGGGCACGGCGACGAGCGCGGCCGCGGCCGGCGGCAGCAAGAACGCCCCGGCGAGCAGTACGGGGAAGAACGACCCGGCGCCCACCGGCACGGACTTTCCGATGTAGCGGCAGCGGGCGGGCATCTCGCACACGGCGTAGAGCCCGGCGAGCAGCAGCACGGCGCTCCAGGGGACCGCGGCTGCGTGCCGCACCGCGGGCAGCGCGCATACCGCAGCGCACAGCACTGCGCCGAAAATGTAGGCGCGTGCCGCCGCCGGTATGGCCCTCACTGCCCCGCCCTCTCCTCGCCCTCTCTCAAATGGAGCGCCAGGTTAGCGAGTTGGTGGTGCCGCGGCGGCGAGTAGTCAGCTTTTCGCACCTACGGGTGACATGCCGGGGTATACGCAAACACGCATATGTGAAGCAGGCAACATGAAGCGGGCATACGCGAAAGGTGCGCCACGACAACCGCGGGCGCACCTTGTGCGTACGTACTGTGCCGGTGCCTACTCCTGGGCAGCGACTCCCGGCAGCTCCACGTCGGCGACCGTCACGTCGTGGTCGGGCACGGCCTGACCGGAGCGGATCAGGTCGATGCGCCCCATGACCTTGGCCCGCAGATCGCTGGGCACGTCGTCATGGCCGCAGCAACGCTTGACCAGCTTCTTCACGGCCTGCTCAAGACCGTACTTCTCCAGGCACGGCGAGCACTCCTCGAAGTGCACTTCGAACTTGGTGCAGTCGGCGTCGGGCATCTCATGGTCGAGAAACTCATAGAGATGGTCCAGGACCTCTGAGCAGTCCGTCTCGTGCGGCTCTCCGCAGCTCATGAGCCCGAGCCTTTCGCGTCGTTCGACTCCCCCGCACCGGCCGGGACGAGCCCGCGCTCACGGGCGTAGTCCTCCAGCATTCCGCGCAGTTGACGGCGGCCGCGGTGCAGGCGGGACATCACCGTCCCGATGGGTGTTCCCATGATGTCCGCGATCTCCTTGTACGCAAAGCCCTCTACGTCCGCGAGATAGACCGCGATGCGGAACTCTTCGGGGATGGCCTGCAGTGCTGCCTTGACGTCCGAGTCAGGCAGGTGGTCGAGGGCCTGCGACTCGGCGGAGCGCAGCCCGGTCGACATGTGCGACTCGGCGCGGGCGAGCTGCCAGTCCTCGATCTCCTCGGCGGCGCTGCGCTGGGGCTCGCGCTGCTTCTTGCGGTACGAGTTGATAAAAGTGTTCGTGAGGATCCGGTACAGCCACGCCTTGAGGTTCGTGCCCTCGCGGAACTGGTGGAAGGATCCGTACGCCTTGGCGTACATCTCCTGCACAAGATCCTCGGCATCGGCCGGATTGCGCGTCATGCGCAGCGCAGCCGAATACATCTGGTCGAGGTAGCCGAGGGCGTCCCGCTCGAAGCGGGCATTGCGCTCGACGGTCGTCTCCTCGGACTGCTCCGCCTGGCCGTCGTCGGTCCCTGCGTCGGTCCCAGTGACCGGACCCACCTCCTCCAACGATGTGGCGAGGCCGAATGCGGACCCGCTCGAATCGGAGGATAGACGACGATCCGCTCCGCCCGCCGCCTCAACAGGGGCGGTCTTGGCCGCGGAAAGCACCGTCCACTCCAGGTCAGCGGCGTGCGAGCGGCTCGGGCAGATGGTCGAACCCATGCGACGGACTCCCTACTGCAAGCTCTGTTGACTGACGTCCCGACATCCGCCACAACAGTGCGCGCACGCGCATCATTCCCGGAGCCCGCGCGCCCAGGCCCGGACGGCGTCCGTGACGGTCCGGAGGGTCTCCTCCTCGCTGATCCCGGCGCGTTTGGGCACGGCAAACCCATGATCGCCGTACGGCACTGCCACGAGCTCGTAGTCCCCATCGGGGAACTCCTCAGGCCGCCCGAAGGGATCGTTGCCCCCTTGTACGACGAGGGTGGGCACGCCCGCGCCGAGCAGCTCGTCCGCTCGCGACTTCTCCGGCCTGCCGGGCGGATGCAACGGGAAGCTCAGCGCGAGTACGCCGACGGCCCCGAGCTCCCGCGCGGTCCGGCAGGCGACGCGCGCCCCGGCACTGCGGCCTCCGGCGACGACGGGCAGCCCGCGTTTCTCCAGCACGGGCCAGACCCCGCGCCACCCGACGTCCAGCGTCTTCGGCGCGGGAGCGACTTTCTTCCCGGCCACCCGCCACGGCTGCTCGACGAGCGCCACGGTGACCCCGTCCGCGGGCAGCGCCCGGGCAATGGCCTGCACATCCCGCGCCTCGATCCCACCCCCGGCCCCATGGCTGACGGCCACCACAAGCCGAGGCCGCCCGGCGGACACCCAGGTGACGCGGGCGTCGCCGGCGCCGGTCTCTACGATCTCAGTGCCACTCACACGTCCATCCTGCCGCGTCGGGGTGGGACGAGGGGGGACCCGGCACCGCGAGACGGCGGGCCAGAACGAAGCGGCGGGTCAGAACAGCGTGCTCTCCTCCGGGCCCGACAGCTCCTCCAGCAGCTCCGGTCCGTTGTTCCGCACATTGCTCACCGCCGTCGTCACCGCGTACGCCCGCATCAAGCCTTCCGGCGGCGGCTCCAGCAGCGCCCGTACCTGCTCCGGCTGCCTCCGCGACGGGTCCAGCCAGGCGTCCCACCGGTCCGGCGTCAGCATCAGCGGCATCCGCGGGTGGATGTCCGACAGTGACCGCGGCCCATCCGCCGGCGCCACCCCCAGCGGCCCCTTCTCCGCCTCCGTCGTGATCACCGAGCACGTCACCCACCACGCCTGCGGGTGCTCGTCCGGCAGCGTCCGGTCGCGCCAGAACTCGTACAGCCCCGCCATCGCGAACACCGACCCGTCCGCAGGCGTCACGAAGTACGGCTGCTTCCGCGGGCGCTTCTTCTTGCCCTCGACCTCCAGCTCCCGCTCCCCCGGCCCGGTCACCCACTCGTAATAGCCGTCCGCCGGAAGGATGCAGCGCCGCGTCAGGAAGGGCCTGCGGAAGGACGGCTTCTCGTGCACCGTCTCCGCCCGGGCGTTGATCATCCGCGCCCCGCCCTCCGGCGACTTCGCCCACGACGGCACAAGCCCCCACTTCAGCGCCCGCAGCTGGCGAACCGGGCGGGGATCATCCGCGTCTTTCACAGGGCGTTCGAGGATCGCGTAGACCTCCTTCGTGGGGGCCACGTTCCAGTCGGGCGCCAAGGTCTCCTCCGGCTCCCACTTCTCGACCTCGAAGAGACCGGCGAGATCCTCGGGTCTACGACTCGCTGCATACCGTCCGCACATAAGTGCCACACTGCCACTCCCGCCCGCCGCCCGAGGAGCCGCCCGACAAATGGCCAGCACCCAGCCCGCCGCCGACCTGTGGGACCGCGTCTTCGGCAATCAGCCCGCCCCGGACGAGTGGCTGGTCATCGCCACCGGCCTCGTCGCCCTCGCCGCCGTCGCCCCCCACCCCATATGGCGTCTGTCCCGCAACGCCGTCACCATCGCCCACGAAGGCGGCCACGGCCTCCTCGCCCTGCTCACCGGCCGCCGTCTGGACGGCATCCGGCTGCACTCCGATACGAGCGGCCTCACCGTCAGCGCCGGCAAGCCGACCGGCCTCGGCATGATCCTGACCGCAGCGGCCGGCTACACCGCGCCGCCTCTCCTCGGCCTCGGCGGCGCCTGGCTGCTTGCCGCGCACCACATCACGCTGCTCCTGTGGCTGGCCACCGCCCTGCTCATCGCGATGCTGGTGATGATCCGCAATGCGTACGGGGCGCTCACCGTGATCGTCACCGGTGCCGCCTTCCTCCTGGTCTCCTGGCTGACAGAACCCGGCGTACAGGCCGCCTTCGCCTACGCCGCCGTCTGGTTCCTGCTGCTCGGCGGCGTACGACCGGCCTTCGAGCTGCAGTCCAAGCGCCGCCACGGCGGAGCGCCCGACTCGGACGCCGATCAGCTCTCCCGGCTGACGCACGTACCGCCCGCGATGTGGCTGTTCCTCTTCCACGCCGTGTCGCTCTGCTCGCTGATCGGCGGCGGCCGCTGGCTGCTGGGCCTCTGACCGACCGCCCGAAGACCCGCACAGCCCTCTATCACTCCTCGGTTACGCCCCTATTTCGCCGCATTTGATCAAGATCCGGGCCTCCGCCGAGCCACTAAAGTGATGGCCATGACCGAAAGCTCCGTCCACCCCGCCCTCTGGCCCGCCCCCTACGCGACCGGGGCCGTCGAAGCGACGGTCACCGTGCCCGGATCCAAATCGGTCACCAACCGTGCCCTGGTGCTGGCCGCACTCGCCGCCGAGCCGGGCTGGCTGCGCCGCCCGCTGCGCTCCCGCGACAGCTTCCTGATGGCGGAGGCGCTGCGCGCCCTCGGCGTCGGTATCGAGGAGGGCGTGGGCCCGGACGGCGAGGGCGAAACCTGGCGCGTGATCCCGGCCGGCCTGCACGGCCCGGCCACGGTCGACGTCGGCAACGCCGGCACCGTCATGCGCTTCCTGCCCCCGGTCGCCGCCCTCGCCGACGGCTCGGTCCGCTTCGACGGCGACCCCCGTTCCTACGAGCGCCCGCTGAACGGCGTGATCGACGCTCTGCGTGTGCTCGGCGCCCGTATCGACGACGACGGCCGCGGCTCGCTCCCGATGACCGTGCACGGCAGCGGCGCGCTCGACGGCGGGTCGGTCAGGATCGACGCGTCCTCGTCCTCCCAGTTCGTCTCCGCCCTGCTGCTGTCCGCCCCGCGCTTCAACCAGGGCGTGGAGGTACGGCACATCGGCGGCACCCTGCCCTCCATGCCACACATCCGGATGACCGTCGACATGCTCCGCGCCGTCGGCGCCCAGGTCGACGAGCCGGAGACCGGCGGCGAGCCCAACGTCTGGCGGGTCTCCCCGTCCGCCCTGCTCGGCCGCGATCTGACCGTCGAGCCCGACCTGTCCAACGCCCAGCCGTTCCTCGCCGCCGCGCTGATCACCGGCGGCCGGGTCACCATCCCCGACTGGCCCGAGCGGACCACCCAGCCCGGTGACGCGCTGCGCCGGATCTTCACCGAGATGGGCGGCTCCTGCCGGCTGACCGAGGCGGGTCTGACCTTCACCGGCACCGGCCGAATCCACGGCATCGACACCGACCTCGGCGAGGTCGGCGAACTGACCCCCGGCATCGCGGCCGTCGCCGCGCTCGCCGACTCCCCCTCCACGCTGCGCGGCGTCGCCCATCTGCGCCTCCATGAGACGGACCGCCTCGCGGCCCTGACCAAGGAGATCAACGAACTCGGCGGCGATGTCACGGAGACCGAGGACGGCCTGCACATCCGCCCGCGCCCGCTGCACGGCGGCGTCTTCCATACGTACGACGACCACCGGATGGCCACGGCCGGTGCAGTCATCGGCCTCGCCGTCGAGGGCGTACAGATCGAGAACGTGGCGACGACCGCCAAGACCCTGCCCGACTTCCCGCGGATGTGGGCCGGAATGCTCGGGGCCTGACGAGATGCGCCGCTACGGCAAGAACCCCGACGAGGACGACATCCGCGTCCGCCCCAACCGCAAGGGCAACCGCCCCCGGACCAATATCCGCCCCAAGCACGAGGACGCGGTCGAGGGCATGGTCCTGACCGTCGACCGCGGCCGGCTCACCTGCCTCGTCGACGACCGGGTCGTCATGGCGATGAAGGCCCGCGAGCTGGGCCGCAAGGCCGCGGTGGTCGGTGACCGGGTCGGGATCGTCGGCGATCTCTCCGGCGAAAAGGACACCCTCGCCCGCATCGTGCGCATCGAGGAGCGGAAATCCGTCCTGCGGCGGACGGCCGACGACGACGATCCGTACGAGCGGGTCGTCGTCGCCAACGCCGATCAGCTGGCGATCGTGACGGCGCTCGCCGACCCCGAACCACGGCCGCGGCTGATCGACCGCTGCATCGTCGCGGCGTACGACGGCGGGCTCACGCCGCTCCTCGTACTGACCAAGTCGGATCTGGCCTCGCCCGACGAGCTGCTGGAGAAGTACGGCGCGCTGGGCGTCCCCCATATCGTCACCACCCGCGACGAGTTCGTGGACGGAGTCGCCGCCGAGCGGGTCCATGAGCACCTCAAGGGCCGGACCACCGTGTTCGTCGGTCACTCCGGCGTCGGCAAGACGACCCTGGTCAACGCCCTCGTACCCAAGGAGCGCCGGCGCAGCACCGGCGTCGTCAACGCGGTCACCGGCCGCGGCCGGCACACCACCACGTCGGCGCTCGCGCTCCCGTTGGCGGACAAGGAGGGCGGCTGGGTGATCGACACCCCGGGCGTGCGCTCCTTCGGGCTGCACCATGTCAACCCGTCCCGGGTGATCCTCGCTTTCCCCGATCTCGTACCGGGTACGGAAGGCTGTCCGCGAGCATGCAGTCATGACGAGCCGGACTGCGCGCTCGACGACTGGGTGGCCGAGGGGCATGCGGATCCGGCGCGGCTGTACTCGCTGCGGCGGCTGCTCGCTACCCGGGAACGACGCGAAGGCGACTGACTCGCGCACGTTTGCGGCCCGCCGCTCTTGGTAAGTGCATACTCGCACCAAGTGCGACGAAGCAGTCACCGACTGATGCGGGAGGCACAGACCATGGCGTGGCTGCTGGTGGTGGTCGCCGGATTCCTCGAGACGGGCTTCGCCGTCTGTCTCAAGCTCTCGCACGGTTTCACCCGGCTCTGGCCGACGATCGCGTTCGCCGCCTTCGCGCTGGGCAGCTTCGGTCTGCTGACGCTCGCGCTGAGGAAGCTCGATGTAGGGCCCGCGTACGCGGTGTGGACGGGCATCGGCGCGGCGGGCACCGCCGTCTACGGAATGGTTTTCCTGGGCGACCTGGTCTCCACCCTGAAGATCGTCTCGATCACGCTGGTGATCGTCGGGGTCATCGGTCTGCAGCTGTCGGGCTCGTCGCACTGACGGCTCCGCCGACGGCCGCGCGCACCAACGGCCCGATCCCTTCACCGACAGGCGCGATCACATACGAGAGCGCGAGCCGCACCGCGAGTTCGCTGCGGTGGGCGAGATCGGCCGACTCCTCCTTCGTGTGGCCGTGCTCAGACCCCTTCCCCAGCGCGGCCACCGAGCGGTCCCGTACGGCTGCGACCAGCTCGGCCGGGGACGGCAGCCCCGCGTCGGCGCGGCGCTGGGCAGGCGCTTTGGACAGCACGGCGCCGCGGCGGGCGGGCCTCGGCACGGGCAGCCGCTCGCTCCAGCAGCCGGTGAGCAGGGCCCGCAGCAGCGGCTTGGCCCGCGCCTCGCCGACGGTCCACACTGCGACCGAGACCAGCCGGTCCGCGGCGTCGGTCCGCTCGGCGAGCAGCCGCTCGACCCCGTGCAGATACGTATCTGCCTCGCGGCGCACCAGCCCGCGGGCGAGGCCGTCCTTGCTGCCGAACTCGTTGTAGAGGGTCTGCCGCGAGACCCCGGCGGCAGAGGCGACATCGACCATCCGCACCCCTGACCAGGGCAGCTGGGCGAGCGCCGTGAGAGCGGCGTTCAGCAAGGACTCTCGAGCTGTAGGCATCGACGCCTCCCGGGCCATGCGGCTCTCCGGCCGTGTGCCTCCCCGGCCGTGTGCCTCCCCGGCCGTGCGGCACTGCGCTCAGGGTTGACGGGACGCCATCCACTGTCAATAGCCATGGCGGACAGCGCCCCGGGATGGCCCCCGTGAGCCCCGATAGAGTGACGACCATGCCCGATTACCACGACGATCTGCGTCTCGCCCATGTCCTCGCGGACGCCGCCGACGCCGCCACAATGGACCGGTTCAAGGCTCTGGACCTGAAGGTCGAGACCAAGCCGGACATGACGCCGGTGAGCGAGGCCGACAAGGCGGCGGAGGAGCTGATCCGCGGACAGCTCCAGCGGGCACGGCCGCGCGACGCGATCCTCGGCGAGGAGTATGGCATCGAGGGCACGGGCCCGCGCCGCTGGGTCATCGACCCGATCGACGGCACGAAGAACTACGTGCGCGGTGTGCCGGTCTGGGCGACGCTGATCTCTCTGATGGTGCAGGGCGAGGGCGGCTACCAGCCCGTCGTGGGCGTGGTGTCGGCCCCGGCGCTGGGCCGCCGCTGGTGGGCCGCGCAGGGCGGCGGCGCGTACACCGGGCGCAGCCTGAGCTCCGCGAGCCGGCTGCGGGTCTCCAAGGTCGGCCGGATCCAGGACGCGTCGTTCGCGTACTCCTCGCTGAGCGGCTGGGAGGAGCAGGGGCGGCTCGACGGGTTCCTGGATCTGACCCGGGCCTGCTGGCGCACCCGCGGCTATGGCGACTTCTGGCCGTACATGATGGTCGCCGAGGGTTCGGTGGACATCTGCGCGGAGCCGGAGCTCTCGCTGTGGGACATGGCGGCTACCGCGATCGTCGTACAGGAGGCGGGCGGATCCTTCACCGGCCTGGACGGACGCCGGGGCCCGCACAGCGGAAACGCGGCCGCGTCCAACGGTCTGCTCCACGAGGAACTGCTGGGCTATCTCAACCAGCGCTACTGACGGGAACCAGCGCTACCGACGGGCTTATTTGCCGGGCATATACACCCTTCCAACGGGCTACGCCCGCCCTCTTGCTGCCACCCCGCGGGACTGAGACTCTGAGAGTCCCCCCACTTGTGAATTTGTGAATCGGTTCCCGAACGACCGATCCACCAAGGAGGTGGCTCCATCCATGCTCGTCCGTGACGCCATGAGCACGGTGGTCCTCACCATTGGACCCGCACACACACTCCGCCAGGCAGCCCGCCTGATGGCCGCGCGCCGTATCGGCGCAGCCGTCGTCCTCGACACCGACGCCGGCGGGCTCGGCATTCTGACCGAGCGCGACATCCTGAACTCGGTGGGCGCGGGGCAGGACCCCGATCTGGAAACCGCCGGCACCCACACCACCACCGACGTCGTCTTCGCCGCGCCGTCCTGGACCCTGGAGGAGGCCGCGGAGGCCATGACGCACGGCGGCTTCCGGCATCTGATCGTGCTCGACGGCGACGGGCCTGTCGGCATCGTCTCCGTACGCGACATCATCCGCTGCTGGGCCCCGGCCAGGCGGCACCCGGCGACGCTCGCCGGTTAGCACACGCACTCACCAGTCAGCGCACGCAGTCGCTGATCGGCGCCCGCATTCGCCGATCATCGTGCATTCACCAGTCAGCGCGCACAAGAGGGCCGGACCCCCTGGACAGGGGATCCGGCCCTCTCTTCTACGGCAAGCTCGAGTCAGCCGCGCAGGGCCTGGACCGCAGCCTCCAGCCGCTTGCCGAAGTCGCCATCGGCCTGACGGAAGTTGTTGACCGCGCGCTCGGCGATGTCGTCGCGCGACACCTTCGAGATAAACCCTGCGAGGTTCTCGATGAGGCGGCCCTTCTCGTCCTCCGACATCAGCCGGTAGAGGTTGCCCGCCTGCACGAAGTTGTCGTCCTCGGCGTGCGACGGGGCCTCGTGGTTGCCGGTGGCACCGGCGACGGGGGTCGACACCCACAGCGGCTTGTCCGTCTGGAACGGGCCGCCGAAGCTGTTGGGCTCGTAGTTCTTGGTGCCCTTGTGGCGGCCGTCGTACAGGAAGCCGTCACGGCTGTTGGTGCGCGCCTCGGTGGCGTGCGGGCGGTTCACCGGCAGGTGATCGGCATTGATGCCGACGCGGTAGCGGTGGGCGTCGCCGTACGCGAAGAGACGGCCCTGGAGCATCTTGTCGGGCGACGGGCCGATGCCCGGCACGAAGTGCGCGGGGCTGAAGATCGACTGCTCGACCTCGGCGAAGATGTTCTCCGGGTTGCGGTTGAGCTCCAGCTTGCCGATCTCGATCGGCGGGTAGTCCTCGTGCGGCCAGACCTTGGTCAGGTCGAACGGGTTGAAGCGGTACGTGGCCGCCTCGGCCGCCGGCATGATCTGCACCTGCACGGTCCACGACGGGAAGTCACCGCGCTCGATGGCCTCACGCAGGTCACGCTGGTGCGAGTCCGGGTCCACACCGGAGAGGCGGTTGGCCTCGTCGGTGGTGAGGTTCTTGATCCCCTGGTCGGTCTTGAAGTGGTACTTGACCCAGAAGACCTCGCCGGCCTCGTTGTTCCACTGGTACGTGTGCGATCCGTAGCCATTCATGTGGCGCAGCGTCGCCGGGATGCCACGGTCGCCGAAGAGCCACGTCACCTGGTGCGTCGACTCGGGGCTGAGGCCCCAGAAGTCCCACACGTTGTCGGCTTCCTGCGAGCCGGTGTACGGGTCGCGCTTCTGCGTGTGGATGAAGTCGGGGAACTTGATGGCGTCCTTGATGAAGAACACCGGGGTGTTGTTGCCGACGAGGTCGTAGTTGCCCTCTTCGGTGTAGAACTTCAGGGCAAAGCCGCGGGGGTCGCGCACGGCGTCGGCGGAGCCGAGATTGCCGGCGACGGTGGAGAACCGGAGGAAGGTCTCCGTCTGCTTCCCCACCTCGGACAGGAACTTCGCACGCGTCCACTGCGATACGTCGCGGGTCAGCGTGAAGGTGCCGTACGCGCCGGCGCCGCGCGCGTGCACGATGCGCTCCGGGATCCGCTCACGGTTGAAGTGCGCGAGCTTCTCGAGAAGAGCCTGGTCCTGAACGAGAACAGGACCGCCGACGCCCGCGGTCTCGCTGTTCTGGTTGTCGGCGACCGGCGCGCCGGCCTCCGTAGTGAGCGGTCCCTGCGTCACGTGCGCCTCCTGCGTCATAACTGCGAGTCCTGTCCCTTGGCATCTGCCAGGCCCCGATCCTACAATGGACTTTGTCTAAGTCAAGTGAACGTCCAAACTCACACCCGTTCGGGACCTGGGTCCCACCACTGTTAGGCTGACCCTTATGAGTGACCTGTTGGAACGACTTCGCGGACGCGGCTGGCGCATGACGGCCCAGCGGCGTGTCGTGGCAGAGGTCCTCGACGGCGAACATGTCCACCTGACGGCCGACGAGGTGCACGCGCGTGCCGTGAAGAGGCTCCCCGAGATCTCCCGGGCGACGGTGTACAACACGCTGGGCGAGCTGGTCAGCCTGGGCGAAGTCCTGGAAGTCTCGACGGACCGCCGCGCCAAGCGCTACGACCCGAACGCCCACCAGCCCCACCAGCACCTGGTCTGCGCCCAGTGCGGCGCCATCCGGGACGTCCACCCCTCGGGCAACCCGCTGGCGGACCTGCCGGACACGGAGCGCTTCGGCTTCATGATCTCCGACGTGGAGGTCACGTACCGCGGCACATGCCCGAACTGCGCGTCGGCCTGAGACGTACGCATCCGAAGGGCCCGGCACCGATGTGGTGCCGGGCCCTTCGCGTTTCAGCGGCGTACGGCTCCACGGCGTACGGCGTCCCGCTCGCGGGCATACGACGAAGGCCCGGATCCTTGAGGATCCGGGCCTTCGTCTGTCAGTAGCGGGGACAGGATTTGAACCTGCGACCTCTGGGTTATGAGCCCAGCGAGCTACCGAGCTGCTCCACCCCGCGTCGGTGAACACGACCTTACGTCACCCCGCCGACCAGCGCAAATCGATATTCGTCGCTATGCCGTGCTACGCCGTGAGCTCCTGGTGCAGCGCCTCGCGCAGCCGCGCGGCCCGCTCCGCCACCTCGGCGGGCCCCAGCTCGACGGCGCGCGCGCACCACCGCTGGCCCTCGGTCAGCTCACCCCTGCGGGCGGCGAGCAGCGCCAGGCGCAGCGCGGCCCGGCCGTGCCCTGCGCGGGCGGCGCGGGACCACCACAGGGCGGCCTCGCGCTCGTTGCCCTCGCGGGCGAGAAGCAGCCCCAGGTTGAACGCGCCGTTGCGGCTGCCCGCCTCGGCGGCCTCCCGGTACCAGCGGGCGGCGTCGGTCATGTCGCCGCGGGCGGCGGCGAGCATCCCGACTCGTACCTGGGCACGGCGGTGCCCCAGCTCGGCGGCGCGCTCGTACCACTCCTCGCACTCGCTCTTCTCGGCCATCGGCTCGCCGAGCGCGGGCGGCCCGGGCGGCGGCTGGCGCGAGTCCAGCACGGTGGCGAGCCGGAAGGCGGCCTCGGCACTGCCGCCGCCCGCCGCGCAGCGCAGATGACGCTCGGCGGCCTGCTCGTCGCCGTCCCTGAGCAGCGCGATGCCCACCTGGAGGGCGGCCTCGGTGTGACCGGCCGCCGCTGCCCGCTCGTACCAGGTCAGGGCCGTACGGTCGTCGTCGCGGCCGACGTAGAGGATGCCCAGGTTGAAGGCGGCGTCGACGCTTCCGGCCTCGGCGGCCTTGGAGAACCAGGGCTCGGCGCCGGTCGCGTCGCCGGCCTGCAGGAGCAGTACGGCGAGCGCGTTGGCGGCCTCACGGTGCCCGGCGTAGGCGGCGCGGCGGTACCACTGCTCGGCCTGCGGCGTACGGTCCTGGGCAGCGCAGAGCAGCCCCAGGTTGTACGCGCCGTTGACGTCACCGGCGTCCATGGCGGCGCGGTACCAGCGCTCGGCGGTCTGCTGCTCGCCGCGGGCGGCATGCAGCGCGCCGAGGGCGTTGGCGGCATTCCCGTCGCCGTCCTGGGCAGCACGCAGCCACCAGACGGCGGCGCTCTCCTCGTCGCCGGCGTCCCGCAGCAGAAACCCGAGCGCGCACGCAGCACGGGCCTCGCCGTCCTTGGCGGAGGTGAGGTACCAGCGGCCGGCCTCCTTCAGCTCGCCGCGCTTCTCGAGGATCGCGCCGAGGTGCAGCGCGGCCCGCCGATGCCCACGGGCGGCGGCCTGCCGGTACCACTGCGCGGCCTCGTCGAGTACGGACAGCTCAGCGCGATCGCCGAGCTCAGCGCTCTCGCCGCTCTCGCCGTCCTCGCCGCCCTTGCCGACGGACCCCGGGGCGATGCCGTCGGTGTCCCTCGCCGGGGACCCCGCGCGTCCCATCACCAGGCCCACGGCGCCGCCCGCGCGGGCCTCCTGTGCCGCCTGGCGCTCCAGCGCGCGGGCGAGCCGGTACGCCGCCTCGCGGTGTCCCTGCTCCGCCGCCGCGCGCAGCCAGCGCACCGCGCCCACATCGCTGCGGTGCTCCAGCAGATCGGCGAGGGCGTACGCGCCCAGCGCGTGCCCCTGCTCGGCGGACTGGCGCAGCCAGTACTCCGCGGCGGGCTCGTCGCCGCGCTCGCGGAAGTGCCGCCCCAGCGCGTGCGCCGCGGCCGCGGAACCGGCGACGGCGGCGATACGCCACCACCCGGCCGCCTCGTCGGCGTATCCCCGCTGGTGGAGCAGGACACCCAGATTGTTGGCCGCGGCACGGTCACCCTCGGCGGTCGCGGCACGCAGATAGGGCTCGGCGCCGTCGAGGTCGCCGCGCCGCAGCAGCAGCGCGCCGAGCACGCTCATCGACGCGGTGTCACCGCCGTCGGCCGCACGCCGGTGCCGTGCCTCGGCCCCGGCGGTCTCCACCGGGTCGACGCTCGCACCACTGCCGGCACCTTCAACGTTGTCAACGGCATCGGCAGGACTGGTCGCGTCCGCCACCCTTCCGGCGTGCCGCTGCACAAACCGCCCTGTCTCCAACAGAGTTGCCCTGTCCCCCATAAATTCCATCGTCGCACCACCTGCAACCCGCGTACACCTGGTATACCGCAGCCAGTGAGGTCACTTCAGCGTTTTGTCGACATGCCCACAGAGAGATAAGTCAAACACGCTCGACCCCAACTCGCCCCACGCGGCACACAGTTCTCACCGGCAGCACATACGCGCGAAGAGGGCCCGGATCCTCAAAGGATCCGGGCCCTCTTTCATTTCAGTAGCGGGGACAGGATTTGAACCTGCGACCTCTGGGTTATGAGCCCAGCGAGCTACCGAGCTGCTCCACCCCGCGTCGTTGTGTTGCAACCGTACCACGACGCGGGATGGTGCCTGCTCAGCGGCCCTATGGGGTGGTCTTCGGCGCGGGGTTGGACTGCGCCGCCGCGGCCCGCTCCAGCGCGTCCTGCAAGGCAGTCTGCGCCCTGCCGTACGCCTCCCAGTCCGTCGGCTTCTTCTCCAGTGCGGCCTCGGCATCGTCGTACGCCTTCTGGGCGTCCGCGATCGCAGCCTTCAGCGCCGCGTCACCGGTCGCCGGTGGCGGCTTGGTGGTGTCGCCCGGCGGTGGTGTCGTCGTCGGAGGTGGCTGCTGCGCGCCGCTCTGTTCGAAGACCGCGTTGAGCGCGTCCGTGAGGCTGTCCTTGAAGACCGGTTTGCCTCCGCCGTACGCGACGGCGACCTTCTTCAGCAGCGGATAGTTCGCGCTTCCGCCCCGTGCGTACACCGGCTCGATGTAGAGGAACCCGCCGTCGAGCGGCACCGTCAGCAGGTTGCCGTACTCGATGTCCGAGTCGGTGCCTCTGAGGTCCCGGACGAAGGTCGCGACCTCCGGCACACCGTTGAGCTCACTCTGCACCTGTTGCGGTCCCTGGACCGTCTCGGTGACTCTCAACAGCCTTATCGTGCCGTACTTGCCGCTGTTGGCGTCGGCGTCGACCGCCATGAACGCACCCAGGTTGGGGCGTCCGGCCGGTGTGAACGTCGTCGTCAGCGAGAACTTCTGCGCCGTGTCCCCGGGCATCTTCAGGCTCAGGTAGTACGGCGGGACGGCGCTGGTGTCCTTGTTCGTCGGGTCGTCCGGCACCTGCCAGGCGTCACTGCCGCTGTAGAACTGCTCCGGCTCGGTGACGTGGTACCGGGTGAGCAGCTCGCGCTGCACCTTGAACATGTCCTGCGGGTACCGCAGATGGGCCTTGAGCTCCGGCGAGATCTTGTCCTTCGCCTTCACCGTGCCCGGGAACGCCTTCATCCAGGTCTTCAGCACCGGGTCCTTGGTGTCCCACTGATACAGGTTGACCGTGCCGTCGTAGGCGTCGACGGTGGCCTTCACCGAGTTGCGGATGTAGTTGACCTGGTTCTGCTGGGCGACGACCGCGCGCTGATTGGTGGTCAGCGAATCGGCGGTGGTGTCCCCCAGCGTCGTACGAGAGGCGTAGGGGTAGCCGTTGGTCGTGGTGTACGCGTCGACGATCCACTGGATGCGGCCGTCGACGACCGCCGGGTAGGCGTCACCGTCGATGGTCAGCCAGGGGGCAACGGCCTCGACGCGCTCCTTGGGCGTACGGTTGTACAGAATCCGCGAGCCCTCGCCGACAGCTCCCGAGTAGAGGATCTGCGGCTCGCTGAAGGCAACGGCGTACGCCGCGCGGTTCAGCGGATTGGAGAGGTTGACCCCGCTCTTGCCCTTGTAGCTGGTGGTCTCCTCGCCGTTCTTCTCGTAGTCGAGCTCCTTCTGCGGACCGCCGACGATGGAGTACTGCTCAGTCTTCTCGCCGTAGTAGATCCGCTGCTCGTACTTGCCGAGCTGGCCTCTGGTCGGCAGCCCGGACTCGGTGAAGTCGGGCGAACCGACAGTGCCCTTGTCCGGGTCCGTGATGGTGTTCGTGCCCTTGGCCGCGATCGCGCCGTAGCCATGGGTGTACGTGAAGTGGTCGTTGATCCAGTTGCGCTTCTGGATGCCCTTGATGTTGAGCTCGCGCAGACCGATGACCGTGTCCTGCGGCTTGCCGTCGGGGCCGTTGTACCGGTCGACGTCCAGAGTCGCGGGGAACTGGTAGTACTTGCGCTCCTGCTGGAGCTGCTGGAAGGCGGGCGAGACGACGTTCGAGTCGACCAGGCGGTAGCTGGCCGCAGTCGGAGCCGCGGCACGCTGCTGGGCCTTCCGCTTGGGGTCTCCCTTGCCGGAGTAGTCCTCCGGCTTGGCGCTGTCGATGCCGTACGCGTGCCGCGTGGCCTCGATGTTCTTCTTGATGTACGGGCTTTCCTTGGCCTGCTCGTTCGGCTGGACCTGGAACTTCTGCACGATCGCCGGGTAGAGGCCGCCGATGAGGATCGCGGACAGGACCATCAGGCCGAAGCCGATCACCGGCAGCTGCCAGGTGCGGCGCCAGAGCGTCGCGAAGAAGAGCACGGCGCAGATGACGGCGATGCAGAAGAGGATCGTCTTCGCCGGGAGGTAGGCGTTGGCGTCGACGTACCGCAGGCCCGTCCAGTTGCCCGCCGCCTTGAAGTCGCTGGACTTCACCGCGAGGCCGTACCGGTCGAGCCAGTACGCCACGGCCTTCAGCGAGACGAAGACGCCGAGCAGCACCGAGAGATGGCCGGTGGCCGCGCCGGTCGCCCGGGCGCCGGGGCTGGTGATGCGCAGTCCGCCGTACAGATAGTGCGTGAGGGCGGCGGCGATCAGCGAGAGCACTGCGGCCGCGAAGCCGAAGCCGAGCAGGAACCGGTACCAGGGCAGGTCGAACGCGTAGAACGACACGTCCATCTGGAACTGCGGGTCCTTCTGGCCGAAGGAGACGCCGTTGACCCACATCAGCCAGGTCCGCCACTGACCGGTGGCGGAGGCTCCGGCGATCAGCCCGACGAGAGCGGTGATCGCGAGGAGCACCCACTTCTTGTACGGGGCGATGCCCATGCGGTACCGGTCGAGGCTCTGCTGCTCCAGCGACATCGCACTCAGCGGCGGGCGCAGCCGGTGCGCGAGCCAGATGTTCAGGCCGACAGCCGTGGCCATCAGCAGGCCGAAGACGGCGAACAGTCCGACCTTGGTCCACAGGGTGGTGGTGAAGACGGACGAGTAGTGAACCGATCGGTACCAGAGCCAGTCCGTCCAGAACCCGGCGAACATGACGAACACCATGGCCAGCACGGCCAGGACGCCCAGTGTCATGAGCAGGGTGCGGACACGCCGGGACGGCCGGCCCACTCTGATCCGTGGCCCGGTCGGGCCTCCGCCGCGGTCCGGCATCTGGAAAGCCAACGTGCGCACCTCGAAGTTCGCGGTCGTGTGAAACGGGCCCCGCGATCGTAGAGCCCACTACTGCAACTTACTGAGGCTTTACCTAGTTCCCGTCTTGGGGTCGGAAGGAGGCAGGATATTAGGCATGTCCAACGTTTCCCCTTCCACCCCATCCGATCAGCCGCCTCCGGCGTCGGGCCCGATCGCCGCGAGCCCGCTGACCCGCGCAGTGCTTGAGATCGACGAGTACGCATCCGGGCTCGGCTGGGACCAGCCGGCCAGGCTCTTCGCGCTCGTCGACACCGCGCAACTGCGCTCCCAGGAGCCGGAGCTCGCGGCCCAGCTCGGCCTCGACGGCGATGAGGCGGCCGCGCCGCTGACCCCGATCGAGCAGGACGAGATCCCGGCCGGCACCCCGCTGGACGAGTTCCTGGCCACCATCGCCTGGCCGGACGCCGTGGCCGGCTGCGCGCTCACGGTGGAGCGCCAGATGCTCCCGCCGTCGGCGGAGGCCTCCGTCCCGGACGGTCTCGACGACAAGGCCCTGACCAAGTGGGTCGCGGCCCATCCGGACCGCCAGGAGGTCCGGATGACGGTGGCGGTCCTCCGCGACGGCGCCCGCGAGTCGGCGCTGCGCCTGCGCGAGAAGGACTCCCCGAAGGAGGTCCTGACGGGCTCGGCCCTGGTCCCGGGCCTCGCGGAGGCGCTTGCGGCGACGTTCGAGGCGTAGCCAGTCCTGACGGCACGAAGAAACCGCCGTACCGGGTCGGGAGGGACCGGGTACGGCGGTTTGCCGTGTGCGGGGCGGTGCGGCCGAGGCCGACGCGGTGCAGCCGCCGGGCGCGGGGCGCGCTCGGCGCCGAGCCACGGGCAGCGGCGCGGGCGGCCCAGCAGGCGCGGGGCGCGGGGCGGCCGACAGGTGTCTCGCGGGGCGGAGGAGCTCCGCAGGGCGGCGTCCGCCGCGGAGGCCCGCCAAGACCCCGGCGTCAGCTCGCCGAGCAGCCCACCAGGCCCGCCGTGTCCCCCGACTTGATCTTCTCCAGCGACTTCGCCGCGTCGTCGATCGTGTTCACCTTCACCAGCGTCAGCCCGTCGGGAATGTCCGACGCCGCCGTCGCGCAGTTCTCACTCGGCGTCAGGAAATACTTCGCGCCCGCGTTGCGCGCCCCGACCAGCTTCATCTCGATCCCGCCGATCGGACCGACCTTCCCCTGGTCGTCGATCGTGCCGGTGCCCGCCACAAACCTCCCGCCCGTGAGGTCCCCCGGCGTCAGCTTGTCGACGATCCCGAGAGCGAACATCAGGCCCGCGCTGGGACCCCCCACATCCGCCAGGTTGATGTCGATGCCGAACGGGAACGTGTGGTCGGTCCCGGCATGGATGCCGACGATCGCCCGGTCGCCCTTGTCCGCCTTCACCGTGGTGACGGTGATCTTCTCGGTGCCCTTGGGCTCCTTGCCCACCTTCTCCGCCGCGGCCGCCTCCTTCGCGGGGACGATCGTGAAGACCACGTCCTCGCCGGGCTTGTGCTTCACGACCAGCTTGGCCACGTCGCCGGGCTCCTTCACCGCCGTACCGTCGACGGCGCGGATGACGTCGCCCGCGTGCAGCCGGTTCTCCGAGGGCGAGTCCTTGAGGACCGTGGAGACCACGACCCGCGACTTCACCGGGATCTTCAGCTGCCTCAGCGCGGCGACCTTGGCGCTCTCCTGCGACTGGCTGAACTCCTCGGCGTTCTCCTGAGTCGACTGCTCCTCGGTCTTCCCGTCCGGGTAGAGCGTGTCGTGCGGCACCACCACGTTGTCGTGGGCCAGCCAGCCGTACACCGCCTCGACGAGGTTCATCTTGTAGTCCGCGCCGGTGACCCTGACCGTCGTCATATTGAGATGGCCGGTCGTCGGGTATGTCTTGCGGCCGGAGATCTGCAGGACGGGCTCGCCACCAGCCGCGCCGAGCGTGTTGACCGTCGGTCCGGGCGACATCTCCGAGTACGGCACGGTGATGAACACCCCTGCGCAGAGAAGCGCAATGAAAGTCAGGGTGGAGGCGAGCATCGTCGCGGTGCGGCGTGGCATGGAACGACAGTACGGGACGGGTCTGTCAGACCACCGTCGGGGCCGCTGCGTACGGGGCGACTTGGCAACTGCGTACGTTCGGCGGCGGGGTCACACCCGGGTCAAGCGGCGTCAGTACCGGAGTCGGTTTTCTCCATCGCATCGCGGAACCGCGCATAACCGGCAAGCTCGGCGACATCCCCGGTCGTCCGGTTCCGTGAAGCCCAGCCTCCCCATATCGCAGCCCCGACGGCAGCGAAAAGCGGAATCAGCAACCAGGCGAGTGCTGCCATCGCGACCTCCCTACCCTGTGAGCGAACGAAACCGGATGATCAGCAGACTAGTCATCTGCCGGTTCAACGCTCAGGCCAGGGGGGCGGTTACGCAAATCGGGGCGCATGGGAGCCGACCGGGTTTCAACATGCTCCGATCAGCCCACCCCCTCAGCAGGCGCCGACCCACTCCTCCGTGCCGTCGGAGAATTTCTGGTGCTTCCAGATGGGCACCTCGTGCTTGAGGTCGTCGATCAGCTTCCGGCACGCCTCGAAGGCCTCCCCGCGGTGGGGGCACGACACGGCGACGACGACCGCCAGATCGCCGACTGCCAAGTCACCCACACGGTGGACGGCGGCGAGCGCCCGAACGGGGAATTCCGCCGTGACCTTCTCGGCGATACGGCGCATCTCCGCCTCGGCTGTGGGGTGGCAGGAATACCCCAGCGTGTCGACATCGGCGCCGCCGTCGTGATTACGCACGGTGCCGACGAAGAGCGCGGTGCCGCCCGCCGCGTCGTCGCCGACGGCAGCGAAGACCTCGTCGACGGAGAGCGGGGTGTCACGGATCGCGAGCAGGCGGATGGGCTCGTTCGCCGCTTGCTCGCCGGGGTGGTCGTACCTGCTTGCCATGCCGTCCATCGTGCCGTACGCCACTGACATCGCGGAATAGCCCATTCGACCGGCCGGGAACACGCCTCCTTGGAGCCTCCTACAGACGTCGCCGCGCCTTGCGCGCGCGCCGCACCAGTGCGGCCGTACCGAGCAGCGCGACCGTCGCTCCCGCGGCACCCGCTGCGGTCGCGTCCTTGCGGCCGAGGCGACGGCCGGCGACCGTGTGGCGGCCCTCCACCTCCTCCAGCAGCGCGGCGAGGACCTCCTCGTTCGTCCACTGGGGACGCCATCCCGCGTCGTGGAGGCGGCTCACACTGACCACCCAGGGGTGCATGGTGTACGCCAGGTCCCCGGCCGGGGACGGGGTGAGGCCGATCCGGTGCAGCCGGGCCGCCGCGCCCAGGGCGACCGCCGAGGGCAGCTCCATCCGGCGGATGCCGCTGAGCTCCTCGACCTCCTCCTGCTCCAGCCAGCCGTCGCAGCCGACCGCCAGCTCGCCGTCCACCTTCTCCAGCGCGGCATATTCCAGCGCGCTCACCAGGTCCTCGACATGGCAGAACTGCCAGGTGGGACGGGATCCGGCGACCACGAGGAGCCGCGGCGACTCGAAGTAGCGGGTCAGCGCGGTGTCAGTACCGCCCACCAGGACGGCGGGCCTTACCACCGTGACGTTGAGCCCGGGGTGGGCGCGGGGCGCGCGGCGGCTCAGGCGTTCGATCTCCAGCAGGTCGCCGACACCCGTGGCCTCGGCGGTGGCGCGCAGTTCCGCGTCCTCCGAGAGAGGGATGTCGTTGTCCGGCAGCGCGCCGTAAACCATCGCCGATGTGCACAGGACGACCCGGTGGACACCGGCCGCCGCCGCGGCGGTCAGCACGGTCTGTGTACCGCGCACGTTGTACGCGGTACGGGCGGCGGAGTCGGTCTCCAGGTCAAGGTCGAGCGCCAGGTGCACCACCACGTCCGCGCCGCGCAGTTTCTCGGCGATGGCCGGATCACGCACATCGAGAATGTGCCACTGCGCCTCGAAAACCTCGCCCCGGCGCTCGTCGATGGCGATGACCTGCTTGATCTCGTCGGACGCGGCGAGACGCCGGGTGAGCAGGTCGCCGACGCCCGAGGCGGCACCGGTGACCGCGACGACGGGACCACGGCCGGCCGACCCGCGACCTGAGGTCTGGGTTGAGGGGTTTCGCGCTGCGCGAACCTGCGGATCTGGGGAACTCACCAGGCGTCTCCAGCGGTTGTCTTCAGTACGAACGCGAATGACGCGTGCGCACCAGGTGGCGTCCATCCTGCCGCAGCCCAAGAGTCGGCGGAGCACCCGAGCCCATATGCGGCCCGGATGTCTACGCTGGGTGGTGTTGTCGGGCATTCGCCGTCGGCAGGAAGCCGGCGGCCCTACGAGCCGAGGAACCCCGTGAGTGACACCCCATTCGGATTCGGCCTTCCGCCGGAGGAGCCGGAGAACGGCGACGAGGGCAAGAAGAAGGATCCCGCCGGAGGTGGACAGGGCTCCGGCGGGCCGTCCCCGGCAAATCCTTTCGGTTTCGGGGAAGGCGCGGACAATCCGTTCGCCGCGATGTTCGGCTCCCTGAACCCCAATGACCTGGGCGCGGCGTTCCAGCAGCTCGGCCAGATGCTGAGCTACGAGGGCGGTCCCGTGAACTGGGACATGGCCAAGCAGATCGCGCGCCAGACGGTCTCGCAGGGCACACAGGACGGCACCAAGGACCAGAGCGTGGGCCCGGCCGAGCGGACCGCGGTCGAGGAGGCCGTGCGCCTCGCCGATCTGTGGCTGGACAGCGTCACGTCCCTGCCCTCCGGGGCGAACACCGCCGTGGCGTGGAGCCGCGCGGAGTGGGTCGAGGCGACGCTGCCCGCGTGGCAGCAGCTTGTCGATCCGGTCGCCGAGCGCGTCGGCCTGGCCATGGGCGATGTGCTGCCGGAGGAGATGCAGGCCATGGCGGGCCCGCTGATCGGCATGATGCGCTCCATGGGCGGCGCGATGTTCGGCCAGCAGATCGGGCAGGCCGTGGGGGTGCTGGCGGGCGAGGTGGTCGGCTCGACCGACATCGGTCTGCCGCTCGGCCCGGTCGGCAAGGCCGCGCTGCTGCCGCTGAACATCGAGACGTTCGGCAAGGACCTCGGCGTGCCGAAGGAGGAGGTGCGGCTGTATCTCGCCCTGCGCGAGGCCGCCCACCAGCGGCTCTTCGCCCATGTGCCGTGGCTGCGGTCGCATCTGTTCGGTGCGGTCGAGGCGTACGCCCGCGGAATCAAGGTCGACACGACCAAGCTGGAGGACGTGGTCGGCCAGTTCGACCCCTCACACCCCGAGCAGCTGCAGGAGGCCCTCCAGCAGGGCATGTTCCAGCCGGAGGACACCACGGAGCAGAAGGCGTCGCTGGCCCGTCTGGAGACCGCGCTCGCGCTGGTCGAGGGCTGGGTGGACGCGGTGGTGCACGAAGCTGCGTCGAGGCGGCTGACCTCTGCGGACGCCCTGCGCGAGATGCTGCGCAGGCGGCGCGCTTCCGGCGGTCCCGCCGAGCAGACCTTCGCGACCCTCATCGGCCTTCAGCTGCGTCCGCGCCGGCTGCGGGACGCCTCAAGGCTGTGGGCCTCGCTCACCGACGCGCGGGGTGTGGACGGCCGCGACGGCCTGTGGGAGCACCCGGACATGCTGCCGACGGCCACCGACCTGGACGACCCGGACGGCTTTGTCCACCGTGAGCAGCTCGACTTCTCGGAGCTGGACAAGATGCTCGGCGAGGCGGCGGGCGGCGGGAAGCCGAAGCTCGACAAGGACACGGACCTCGGCAAGGACGACCAGGCCGACCAGGCCGACAAGGGCGACAAGGGCGACAAGGGCGACAAGGACCAGTGAGCCTGTATGACGACGCCGTTCTCGTACTGAAGAGCTACGAGCATCAGCAGGAACTGCGACAGCTCTATCTGGAACACCTGGCAGCGCACCCGGACGGGATGTGGAAGGCCTGCGAGACCGGGCATGTCACGGCGAGCGCGCTGGTCGTCGAACCGGAGCACGGGCGGGTGCTGCTGACGCTGCACAGAAAGCTCGGCATGTGGCTGCAGATGGGCGGCCACTGCGAGCCGGGTGACACGACGCTCGCGGACGCCGCGATGCGCGAGGCCACGGAGGAGTCCGGGATCCGCGGGCTGACGCTGCTGCCCGGCGGTCCCGTGCGGCTGGACCGGCATGCGATTCCGGCGCCCTGCCACTGGCATCTCGATGTGCAGTACGCGGCGATGGCGCCGGCCGGGGCGGTCGAGGAGATCAGCGAGGAGTCGCTGGATCTGCGCTGGTTCGCGTACGACGAGGTGGCGGAGGTGGCCGACGAGTCGGTCGTACGACTGCTGGAGCGTACGCGCGCAGCACTGTGACTGAGCGCGGGTAAGGGGCGGTCTCCATGGAGACCGCCCCTTACCCGCGTCCTTGCTCGTCAGTTCCAGGCGTTGTTCTGGTTCTGGGCGTGGGCGCCTTGCTGGCCCACGCCGTACTGCGCGCGCAGACCCTGCCCGATCTCCGCGCCCTGTGGCGGCATGACCTCGCTGGGCTGCACAAGGGCGAAACCCTGGCCGAGGAAGCTCAACTCCCAGCCCTCGCCGGTGTTGCCGCGCCTTCGCCGTACGCCGGAGGAATGCGTCTGCGCCTGCATCTGGACTCGCAGTGCGGAGGACCAGGCGACAATCGCGTCGGCGTCGGCATTGACGTACTTGTCCGGCGTGACCTGCATCATCAGCGGCTGGCCCGAGGTCATCAGCGCGACCTTGCCCCGGCCGGAGATATTGAGCTGGTACTTCCCGGAGCCGGAGATTCCGTACTGGCTGTCCACCGCGATGACCTCGGTGTGCAGCGTGGAGTCGAGCGCCAGGACGTAGGCGCTGTCGACCGTCATGCCCTCATTGTCGACGTCCACCACATGGATGTACTGGGCGAGGTTGGCGAAGTAGACAGTGCCCTGCCCGGAGCAGCGCATCAGGTCCAGGCCCTCACCGGTGTTGGCGCGGGCCCGCCGCTGATTGTTCGTCTGGTACTCGCCGTCGAAGTCGACAAGCCCTTGGTACGCGACCATGGCGCCCTTGCGGGCGAGGACGTCGTCGTGGCCCGTCAGCGCGACCCGCAGCAGCTGCGGATTCTGCACGACGTACCGGTCCTGGGACTGCTGTTCCGTGTAGCTGAAAAGCGGACTCTGCATGGTGTGTTCTCGCTCCCCCTCAGTTCCGGATCCGCAGGCGGTCGGTACTGTCCTCGCTCGGCTGTACGACGACGATGCCCTGGCCCGAGAAGGCCATCTGGTACGCCTCACCGCTGCCCCGCCCGACCAGCGAGGATGCCTTGAAGCTGCGCTTGCCCTTCACCTTGAGGTTCGGGGACCAGGCGACAAGGGCGTCCGGGTCGACGTATGTCTCGTCCTCGCCACGGCCGCAGTCGACGACGATCGGGGTACCGCGCGAGGTGAGGGCCACCCAGCCGGTGCCCGCGATCGATACGTTCCACAGGCCCTGGCCGGCCAGCTTGGCCAGCCCCTTGACCCGCTCGACACCCCACTGGAGGTGCGCGTCGAAGGCCAGCACATTGGTGCCGTTGACCGAGATCGAGTCGTTGTTGAGGTTGATGACGACCACGTCCGCGCCGTAGTCGGCGAGGTAGAGCAGTCCGTCACCGGAGCACTTCATGATGGGCGCGCCTTCGCCGGTCACCCACTGGGAGGCGACCTGGCGGACGGCGGGCGGGTTGGGCTCGTACTGCACGAAGCCTTCGTAGGCGACCATCGAGCCGGTGCGTGCGTACAGGTCCTGGCCACTGGCCATGGCGACCTTGAGCATGGTGCGGCCGTGGTTCTCCATCCGGGCCGCGATCGGGGTCGGGGCGAAGCCCGCGAGTTGCTGGTTCATTTCTTCGGGCTCCCTCAGACCTCGTACGGCTGGACGACGATGAAGTTGCCGGGGGCGCCCCGGAACTGGAGGTTGACGGTCTCTCCGCTGTGCCCCGGGTACGCGTTGCGCCGCAGCCGGACCTGGCTGGAGAGGATCACCTGGGACGCGGACGACCAGGCGACGACGGCATTGCAGTCGGCGAAGGTGGTCGGCGTGACCGGGAGGACCACGGGGACGCCGTGGGTCTTCACGACGACCGTGCCGGTGCCCTGGAACTGCATGGTGAACAGAGCGCCGCCCGGAATGCCGTGGCCCTCGATCCTGCGGACCTCGTGCTGCAAGGACTCGTCGAACGCGAGGACGTTCTCCGCGGAGACGCAGATGCCGTCACCCTGCAGCTCGATGGAGTGCAGATGCGCGCCGTTCTCGGCGAGGAAGACCTGGCCGCGGCCGCTGCAGCGCATCAGCTGCATCTCCTGGCCGGTCGCATTGCCGACGATGCGCCCGGCGAAACCGGCGCCCTTGTAGCCGAAGTCGACCTTGCCCTGGTACATCACCATGCTGCCCTGGCGGGCGAGGACGGGCGTGCCGCCCATGGTCAGGTCGACCCGCATGAGCTGCTGGTTCTGCGGGGTCCAGCGCTGGCCGGTGGGGGTCTCCCGGTAGGGCTGCAGGGCGGCCTGGAGACCGGCGCCGGTCGACGGGGCTCCCTGGGGAACGCCCTGTGGGACGCCCGGAGGCTGCTGTCCGTACGGGGACGGTGCCGGCTGTCCGTACGGCGAAGGCGCACCCGGCGGGACCTGACCAGGGACCTGGCCAGGCATCTGACCAGGGGCTTGGCCCGGCACCTGGCCGTGCTGAGGCGGCGGCTGTCCGTACGGGGTCATGGGAGCCGCGATGGTGGGCGCGGCGTGCATCTGCGGGTTCGGCTGCTGAGGGGCGGAGGCCGGTGCCGGGGCCTGGGCGGCCGGTGCGCCGAAGGAGGGCGCGGGCTGCGGCACTTGAGGCGCCTGCGGTGCGGCCGGTGCACCGAACGCCGGGGGTGCGGTGGCCTGCGCTGGCGGTGCGAACGACGGCGCGGCGCCCTGCGACTGCGGCGCGGCCGGCTGCTCCTCGGCGACCTCGCCGCCGAAGTTCTTGAGCAGCGCGTCGAGTCCGCCGTCGAAGCCCTGGCCGACGGCGGTGAAGCGCCACACATCCTTCAGGTAGAAGTCGCCGAGCATCACGGCGCGCTCGGTGGTGAACTCCGAGCCGCTGAAGGCGTACCGGACGACCTCTTCGCCGCCCGCGACGATGCGGATGTAGCCGGGGCCGACGTTCGACATCTGCCCCGCGCCGTCGATCGTCGCGGTGAACGAGAGCCTGTGGATGTTTGCCGGAATGCGGTCGAGAGTGACGCGGAAGGACTCGGTGTCACCGGCCTGCGCGCCGAGCAGCTGAACGGACTCCTCGGGCGACTTCGGCTGGTTGAAGAAGATGAAGTACCGGTCGTCCGAGAGCTGCTCGTTGGCGTCGAGTCCGAAACAGCTGATGTCGAAGGTCAGCCCAGGAGCGGCGATCTGCACACCTACGTACAGATCCGTTCCCGGCGTGAGATCACTGATCTTGGCCTTGTGGCCGCGTTGGAATTCCCTGGCCATGCGTAACGACCGTCCCCCATCCCGAAATGTGAATGCGTCGCGTCAGGCTAACGGCTGAGTGCGACATTGAGCCAAGCCGGTACACATTCGGTACAGGACCGTCGACAGTTACTCTCCGCGCGCTGCGGGCAAATGCGGCAGCCGGTCGGCGGCGACGACGCCCTCGAGATAGCCCCGCGCCCGCTCGGTGCGGGGATACGCCTCGAGGAGCCGCCAGAACCGCGGCCCGTGCCCCGGCACGAGGAGATGGGCGAGCTCATGGACGAGCACATAGTCAACGACGTATTCGGGCATCCCCTGCAGGCGGTGCGAGAGGCGGATACTGCCCTCGGCCGGGGTGCACGAGCCCCAGCGAGTGTTCTGATTCGTCACCCATCTCACGGATGTCGGTCTTGCGCGCCCGTCGAAGTACTGGACGGACAAGCGCTCGGCGCGCTCGGCCAGTTCGGTGTCGCCGAGGATGCGCTTGCTCTCCTGGGCGGCGAGTTTGTCGAGCATCACGCTGACCCAGCGCTGCTCCTCCGCCTCCGACATCCGGGCGGGGATGAGCACGATGGTCCGGTCGCCCTCCCGGTAGGCCGAGACCGTTCTGCTGCGCCGGGCGCTCCTGCGGACCTCGACCGCACTCGTCGCCGATCCGCGGGGCGGTCGGTTTGTCGCGCTGCGCTGTTGACTTCCGGCGCTGTGCGGTGGGCCCTCTCCGACAAGGCGAGGGGGAGGGGTCTCCCCAGCGAAGCGAGGGGACGGGTCGACGGACACGCCCCGACGTTACCCGCTGTCAGTGGAGGAAGTCCCGCCTCCGGGACGGTTCGAGCTTGATCCACTCCATGGCGTGCACCATTTGAACGACTAATACCCGGTGCCTGTGGATAACTTTTCACACCCACCGTCGCGACCGTGCATTCTGACAACAGATCGGCGGAGAGATCCGACAACACTTCAACGGAGGAAGTGGACGGGGGAAGTGGATATGCATCCGATGGTGAAGCCTGCCCTCAGGCGGGCATGGCGGGAGCGGCAGACCGTGCAGTTCGGGGTGACTCCCGCGCATGCGGTGATGGTCGGCCCGGTGGACACGGCGACAGGCGCCCTGCTCGAGCTGCTGGACGGGACCAGGGGGCTGCCGCTGCTGCGCGAGGAGGCGCGGGCGATAGGGATGCCGGACGGACAAGTGGACGCTCTGGTGAAGCGGTTGACGTCGGCCGGTCTGCTCGACGATCCGACGGCGGGCGGTCCTGCGGCCGATGCGTTACGGAATCGGGCAGGCGCTCTCGACCGGCTGCGCCCCGATCTGGCGTCGCTCTCCGTCGTCCATCCGGAACCGGGCGGCGGGACAGCGCGCCTGACGGCCCGGCGGGCGATGCGCGTCCAGGTCCGGGGCGCGGGCCGGGTGGGCGCGACGGTCGCCGCGGCGCTGTCCGCCTCCGGGGTGGGCCGGGTCGAGGTGCTGGACGGCGGGTGTACGGAGCCGTGGGACGTGGCGCCCGGCGGGCTGCCTCCGGAGGCGGTCGGTGAGCGGCGCGACGCGGCGGCACGGCAGCTGGTGCGGCGGTGCGCGCCCGACCGCCCGCCGCGCGCGACCGAATCGGCGGGGCCGGGCGCGGGCGAGCCTGGCCTTTCCCTGGTCGTGGTGGCGCCGCGGGACGGGCTGGCGGCCTATGCGCCCGACCCGGCAGCAGCCGAGGGCTGGATCGCCACCGGGACACCCCATCTGTACGCGGGAGTTGTGGAAGGGACCGGAGTGGTGGGCCCGCTGGTGCTGCCCGGGGGCACGGCCTGCGCCGGCTGTCTGGAGCTGTGCCGGGCGGACCGCGACCCGGGCAGGCCCAGGCTGCTCGCGCAGTGGCGCTCGGGCCGCCGTCGAGGCGCGGTGCCGGCCTGCGATGTCGCCCTGGCCACGGCTGTGGCGGGGTTGACCGCGGCGCATGCGCTGTCGTTCCTCGACGGGGAGCTGCCCGCGAGTACGGGAGCGCGATGGGAGGCGTCACTGCCGCTGCTGGAGTGGCAGTCGGAGAGCATCACGCCGCACCTCGACTGTGTCTGCAGCGCGTATGGGAAGAGTGAGAGGGAGCACACCTCAGAGTTCGGGCCGCTGCACGAGACAATGGCCGGGTAACCGCCGTCAATGAAGTAATGCCGTCAGGCACACGCGGCACGGCTGTCTGGGATTTGGAGGGGCGCATGTCTGATCTTCCCCGGAAGGCGGTCACCCGGACCGCCAAGTTGGCCGCACTGCCACTGGGCTTCGCCGGGCGTGCCACTTGGGGTCTGGGCAAGCGGATCGGCGGGAAGTCCGCGGAGATCGTGGCCAGGGAACTGCAACAGCGCACGGCGGAGCAGCTGTTCAAGGTGCTCGGCGAGCTCAAGGGCGGTGCCATGAAGTTCGGGCAGGCCATGTCCGTCTTCGAGTCGGCGCTCCCCGAGGAGGTCGCGGGGCCCTACCGCGCGGCCCTCACCAAGCTCCAGGACGCGGCACCCCCGATGCCGACGCGTACGGTCCACACGGTCCTGGAGGAGCGGCTGGGTGCGGAGTGGCGCGAGCTGTTCCTCAATTTCGAGGACAAGCCGTCGGCCGCCGCCTCCATCGGCCAGGTACACCGGGCGGTGTGGCACGACGGGCGCGAGGTCGCGGTGAAGGTGCAGTACCCGGGGGCGGGGGAGGCGTTGCTGTCCGATCTGACGCAGCTCAGCCGCTTCGCCCGGCTGCTGGGTCCGCTGATCCCGGGCATGGACATCAAGCCGCTGATCGCCGAGCTCCGTGACAGGGTGTCGGAAGAGCTGGACTATGAGCTGGAGGCACAGGCACAGCGGGAGCATGCGGCGGAGTTCGCGGACGATCCGGATGTGCTGGTGCCGGATGTGGTGCACCAGTGCGACCAGGTGCTGGTGACCGAGTGGATCGACGGGATCCCGCTGGCCGAGGTGATCGCCGACGGCACGGACGAGCAGCGGGACCGGGCGGGCCAGCTGCTGGCCCGCTTCCTCTTCTCGGGCCCGGCCCGCACGGGGCTGCTGCACGCGGATCCACACCCGGGAAACTTCCGGCTGCTCCCGGAGGAGGACGGCGAAGGCTGGCGGCTCGGAGTGCTGGACTTCGGCACGGTGGACCGACTGCCCGGCGGACTGCCGCCAACCATCGGCGAATGTCTGCGGATGACGCTGGAGGGCGAGGCCGAAGGGGTCTACGAGCTGCTGCGCCAAGAAGGCTTCGTCAAGGAGGCCATAGAGCTCGACCCGGACTCGGTGCTCGAGTATCTGGTGCCGATCATCGAGCCGGCGGAGGCGGCGGAGTTCACCTTCACCCGGAGCTGGATGCGCACCCAGGCGGCCCGGATCGCGGATATCCGCTCCCCCGCCCATCAGCTGGGAAAGCAGCTCAATCTGCCGCCCTCGTATCTGCTGATCCACCGGGTGACGCTGAGCACGATCGGCGTGCTGTGCCAGCTGAACGCGACGGTGCGGCTGCGGGACGAACTCGAGTCATGGATGCCCGGTTTCCTGCTGGAGGAAGAGGAGGATGTCACGGCTGTCGAGGTGCAGGCCTGAGTGTTCGCCGCCACGGGCCGAGCGCCACAACAGCCGGCGGCGGTCAGCGGGAGGCGGTCACCACCAGGCCGAGTCGAGCCTGCCCTCGATTGCCCTGATGTTGGCGCGTGCGCAGTCGTCGCAGAAGTAGTGACGGGTGCCGTTCTCCACGGAGCAGGTCCAGGTGGGCGGTGGTCCCTCGGCGACGGCGCCGCAGTGGGAACACACGATGCTCTCGGCACCCGGCTGCGCAGGGTGAGGAGTCTGCTGCTGGTCCACGTCGTGACGATAGCCCCGTCGGGGACCAGTCGCAGGGACAACGCACCGCGGGGGCCGGTCCGTTCGGACCGGCCCCCGGGTCAGTGTGTGCTGTCAGTGCCTTGATTGCGGTCAGTGCATGACGGCCATGGCCAGTGCGCGGCGGGCACGCAGCGACACGCGCTCGGCACGGCGCTGCATCCGCCGGGCGGCGACCAGGCGCACGGCCTGGCGTTCCGCGTCGGCTTCCCGCAGGCGCTCGTGCATATGTGCACGAGCCATGGCTTCTGGGATGAGTTGCATCTCACGGGTCCTGTTCTGACGCGAGGCGTTCGCGCCGATGGTGGTGACGTCTGGGGTGGCGGAGCCGGACGGCTCGCTCGTGGAAGAGGTCATTGGGGCCAGCTTCTGGGGATCGTGCGTGATGGGTCGGTCGATGGTTCCGAGGGCGGTCATGCCGCGACCGGGTTCTTGCGCGGGCGACCACGCGGCCGCTTGCGGGCGACGACCACGCCCTGGATGAAGAGCTCTCCGCCCCAGACGCCCCACGGCTCACGCCGCTCCTTGGCGCCCGCAAGGCAGGCCTCCATCAGCGGGCAGGTACGGCAGAGGGACTTGGCGTACTCGACATCGGCCGGCGACTCGGCGAAGAAGACCTCCGGGTCATAGGAACGGCAGGGGACGGGTACGCCGAGGTTCTCGATGGCGTCGTCGAGCGCGGTGAGCGCAGTGAGCGGAGTCAAGGTGGAGTCCTCCGTGAGGGCGGGCGGGGGGATCGTCTCGGAAGGCGGTACGGACGGGGCGTGCGCTTCGAGTTGCACGGTGGTGTCGTTCCTCGTCTGGTCGGTCCGGCCTGTTGGCCGGGTGTCGGCTTGGTACCGGGTGCTTCTTGTCCCGAGGCCCCTTCGCTCTGTCCGCCCCGTTCGGGGAAAACAGAAGGGCCGCGGATCCCGGGTGGGGTTCCGCGGCCCTGAAGGCGCCGGCCTGATCTGGATCAGGCTGGATCACTCCAGGGTTCGAGCCCACGGAAGGCCCACATCGTGTGGTGCTGCGTCTGCTGCTTCTTGGTGCCGGCACTGGCCGCCGCAAAGGCATAGGCCCGAGCCTTTGCCGCTGCTACTGCTGCTTCCAGTGCCTTGGTCGGTCGCTCATTGCGCTCCATGACGGGCAGTCCGCCCAGACCGGAGACCGGAAGCGCGGCAGAGACGCCGGACACACCGGTGCCGTTGAACGCCGCGGAGAAGCCGAGCGAGCAGGCGGAGACGACCGAGCGATCGGTCATTTTGGCGGTGCTGATGAAGCTGGTGTTGATGCTGATCACTGGAATCGCCTCCTCTCGGCGTCTAAGGGACCGGCCGGAGCCAGTCACGCGTATTCGGATAAGTACAGCACGAGGACAGGGCTTCAGAGAAGTCGCTGTTCCCGTGGTTAAGAACCTATGGGGCTTGCTGGGGCGGGCGCAAACTATTTTTTCGACGAGTTTGTATCAGTCGTCTTCGCCGTCCCCCACAACCTCCTGACCTGCACAGATAGTCAGCACATCGGCTCCGAAACGCTCGAGCTTGCGTCCACCGACACCGGAGATCTGAGCCAACTCCCCCTCGCTGCCCGGCACGGCCTCGGCGATCGCCATCAGTGTCTTGTCGGTGAAGACGCAGTACGCGGGCTGGCCCAGCTCCTTCGCCTGGTCCGCGCGCCAGTCGCGCAGGCGTTCGTACAGCGCCTCGTCCATGTCGGAGGGGCAGTCCTCGCAGCGCATCAGTTTCATCTCGCCCGCGTCGGTGAGCGTCTTGCCGCAGACCCGGCACAGCACAGGACCTCGCCGCTTGCGGCGGCCGCCGCTGCCGCGCTCGATGCCACCGGCACCGCCCGCGCCGCGTGCGCCGGGTGCCACGGAGCCCGGCCGCATCCCGTTCAGGAAGCGGGTGGGCCGGCGGGAGGCGCGGCCGCCGGGTGAGCGGGACAGCGCCCAGGAGAGGCAGAGATGGAGCCGGGCCCGCGTGACGCCGACATAGAGCAGCCGGCGCTCCTCCTCGACCTGCTCATCGGTCTTGGCGTAGGTGATCGGCATCATGCCCTCGGTGAGGCCGACCAGGAACACGGCGTCCCACTCCAGGCCCTTCGCCGAGTGGAGCGAGGCGAGGGTGACGCCCTGGACGGTGGGGGCGTGCTGGGCCGCGGCGCGCTCGTCCAGCTCGGCCACCAGATCGCCGAGGCTCGCGTCCGGCTTGACCCGTACATAGTCCTCGGCGAGGCGGACCAGCGCGGCCAGAGACTCCCAGCGGTCGCGCACCGCTCCCGATCCGGCGGGCGGCTCGGTGGTCCAGCCCTTGGTGGAGAGCACAGCCCGGACCTGGGACGGGAGGTCCCCGGCGTCGTCGAGCAGGGAGTCGTTGCCACCTGCGCGGGCCGCGCCGCGCAGGGCGACGCCCGCCTCCCGTACTTCCTGGCGTTCGAAGAAGCGCTCAGCGCCGCGCAGTTGGTACGGGACTCCTGCATCGGCGAGCGCCTGCTCGTAGACCTCCGACTGGGCGTTGATCCGGTAGAGCACGGCGATCTCGCCGGCCGGGACGCCCGCGGCGATCAGGTCGCGGATCCGACGGGCGGTGCCCTCGGCCTCGGCCGGTTCGTCCGCGTACTCGGTGTAGGCGGGGTCGGGGCCGGCTGCGCGCTGCGAGATCAGTTCGAGGCGGTGCTCGGCGGCGCGGCCGTGGGCCTGGCTCAGCAGGCCGTTGGCGAGATGGACCACCTGGGGGGTGGAGCGGTAGTCACGGACCAGCTTGACGACGGTCGCACTGGGGTGGCGGGTGCGGAAGTTCAGCAGGTGGTCGGGGGTGGCGCCGGTGAAGGAGTAGATCGTCTGGCTGGCGTCGCCGACAACGCAGAGGCTGTCGCGGTCGCCGAGCCACAGGTCGAGCATCCGCTGCTGGAGCGGGCTGACGTCCTGGTACTCGTCCACCACGAAGTGCTGGTACTGGCGGCGGATCTGGTCGGCGATGTCGTGGCGGTCCTGGAGGATGCCGACCGTGAGGAGCAGGACATCCTCGAAGTCGATCACCGAGCGGTCGCGCTTGAGCTGCTCGTACATCCCGTAGATCTGGCTGACCTCGGCCGGGTCGCGCGGGGCGTCGCGGTGCGATTTGGCGACCGCGGCCGGGTAGTCGGCGGGCACGGTCTGGGTGACCTTGGCCCACTCGATCTCGCTCGTGACGTCCCGCAGCTCATTGCGGTCGAGCCGGATGCGGCAGCGGGCCGATGCCTCGGCGACCAGCTGGATCTTGCGCTCGAGGAGGCGGGGCATATCGCCGCCGACCGCCTTCGGCCAGAAGAACTGGAGCTGGCGCAGCGCGGCTGAGTGGAATGTACGCGCCTGGACGCCGCCCGCGCCGAGCTGGCGCAGCCGGCCGCGCATCTCGCCCGCGGCGCGGTTGGTGAAGGTGACGGCCAGCACACTGGCGGGCTGGAGTATGCCCGCGCGCACTCCGTACGCGATGCGGTGGGTGATCGCGCGCGTCTTGCCCGTGCCGGCGCCTGCCAGCACGCACACCGGACCGTGCAGGGCCGTCGCCACTTCGCGCTGCTCGGGGTCGAGCCCGTCGAGCACCGCGTCCGCCGACTCGGGGACCTGCGGGAAAAGAGAGGAGTGCGTTGCTGCTGTCACACCGCCATGCTGCCAGGTCGGCAGAGATGGGTGCGGCAGTTGTCCACAGGGGGGCCGGGGGCGGTCGTACTAATGCGGGAATGGCGGCCAGATCACGTACGTTCTACGCCGTGCGAACACGCATGAGCACGCATCGAGCGCGCACGAGCGAACTCGCACGACCGAGACGAACGAGACGGACGAGACAGAGGAGCGCGAGAAACCATGCAGGGGACTGTGACGATGTACAGCACCACGTGGTGCGGCTACTGCCGTCGGCTGAAGAGCCAGATGGACCGCGAAGGCATCACGTACAACGAGATCAACATCGAGCAGGACCCGCATTCCGCGGCCTTCGTCGAGAAGGCCAACGGGGGCAACCAGACCGTCCCGACCGTGCTCTTCGCGGACGGTTCGACGCTGACCAACCCCTCGCTGGCCCAGGTCAAGCAGAAGATCGGCGTCTGAGCGGGGGACCGCTCAGGCCACATCTCCGGGCTTCGGCAACGGCTTGCCGTACCAGAGCTCGATCAGGCGGGCCGCAATCGAGATCCCGTAGGGAGGCAGCACCTCCCCGGACTCGAATGCGGCCCGCAGGTCTTCCCGGGAGAACCAGCGTGCCTCGTGGATCTCTTCGCCGTCGACGTCGATCTCGGAGGATGTCGCCCGCGCCATGAAGCCGAGCATCAGGCTGGACGGGAAGGGCCAGGGCTGGCTGGCGATGTACTCGACCTCGCCGACCGTGACGCCCGCCTCCTCGAAGACCTCGCGACGCACCGACTGCTCGATCGACTCCCCCGGCTCGACGAAGCCCGCCAGCGTGGAGAAGCGCCCTTCCGGCCAGTGCACCTGGCGGCCCAGCAGCGCGCGGTCCTCCTCGTCGGTGACAAGCATGATCACGGCGGGGTCGGTACGGGGGTAGTGCTCGGCCCCGCATGCCTGGCAGCGGCGGATGTGGCCCGCGGCCGCGATGACCGTGCGCTCGCCGCAGCGTGAGCAGAAGCGGTGCAGCCGCTGCCAGTTCTCCAGTGCGACGGCGTGCACCAGGAGTCCCGCGTCGCGCGGGGAGAGCAGCAGTCCGGCCTCGCGCAGGCCTGCGGGGCGGGCCGACTGGTCCATGCGGCCGGGCAGGGCGTCCTTCTGCAGCGCGAAGTAGCGCACGCCGTCTTCGTCGGTGCCGAGGAAGTAGCGGTGGGTCTCGGTGAGGGGGGCCTCGAAGGCCGGGGTCATGACCAGTTCGGTGCGCCCGTCGGGGGTGTCGTCGACCAGCACCTGGCCGCCCGAGACCACGAAGACCCGGGTCGTCGGGTGGCTCCACGCCGCCGACAGCCAGGCCTCGTCGAGGCGGTGGTGCGCCTCGCGATCGATACCGCTCGGCACGGTGAGACCGATCGGCGCGGTGAGATCGATCGGGCGGTGTGTGGTGCCGTTGCTGGTGGTGCTCACAGGTACTTCCAACTCCCCCGGGTGGATTGGATGGCAGTTAGCGGAGGGCGGCGGCGAGGTCGCCCCACAGGTGGGCAGTGGTCTCCACACCCTTGATGAGCAGGTCCAGTTCGACCTTCTCGTTGGGCGCGTGCCAGCCGTCGGACGGTACGGAGATGCCCAGGAAAAGCACGGGGGCCGCGAGCACGTCCTGAAGATCCGCGGCGGGACCGGATCCGCCCTCGCGGGTGAAGCGGATCTTCCGCCCGTCGAAGGCGCGGCTCATCGCCCGTACGACCGACTGCAGGGCGGGGTGGTCCAGCGGCGTCAGACAGGGGCGGGTCGAGGCGCCGAAGGTGATCTCGTGGCGGATACCGGCCGGCACCTGGGCCGCGACCCAGTCGCCGACAGCCTGCTCGATCTTCTCCGGGTCCTGGCCCGCGACAAGACGGAACGTGAGCTTCAGCTGGGCGGACGACGGGATGATCGTCTTGCCGCCGGGGCCCTGGTAGCCGCCGCCGATGCCGTTGAGCTCGGCCGTCGGGCGGGCCCAGATGCGCTCCAGCGTGGAGTAGCCGGCCTCGCCGAGCGTGGCGTGCGACTTGGCGGTGTTCAGCCAGGACGCCTCGTCGAAGGGGAGCTCGGCGAACAGCTCGCGCTCGGCGTCCGTGAGCGGCTCGATGCCGTCGTAGAAGCCGGGGATGGTGACGTGCTCGTCGGCGTCGTGCAGCGCCGCGACGAGACGGGCGGCGACGGTGGCCGGGTTGGGTACCGCGCCGCCGAACGAACCGGAGTGGATGTCCTGGTCGGGGCCGTACAGCTCGATCCCGCAGTCGGCGAGGCCGCGCATGCCGGTGCAGACGGTGGGGGTCGTCTCGGACCACATGCCGGTGTCGGACACGATCACGGTGTCGGCGGCGAGGCGGGTGGAGTTGGCCTCGACCAGGGCGCGGAAGTTCGGCGATCCCGACTCTTCCTCGCCCTCGACCAGCAGCTTGAGATTGACCGCGGGGGCGGTGCGTCCGGTGGCGGCGAGGTGGGCCCGTACGCCCAAGGTGTGGAAGAAGACCTGCCCCTTGTCGTCCGCCGCGCCGCGCCCGTACATCCGGCCGTCGACGATCTGCGGCTCGAAGGGGTCGGTGTGCCAGCCGTCCTCACGGGTGGCGGGCTGGACGTCATGGTGGCCGTAGACCAGGACGGTGGGCGCATCCGGGTCGCCGGAAGGCCACTCGGCGAAGACCGCGGGGGCACCGGGGGTGGGCCAGACCTCGGTGACCGGGAAGCCGGTCTCCTTGAGCTTGGCCGCGAGCCAGTCGGCACTGCGCCGGACGTCCGCGGTGTGGTCGGGCTGGGCCGACACGGACGGGATGCGCAGCCAGTCGGCGAGGTCGTCCAGGAAGGCGGCGCGGTGTTGCTCGATGTACGTACGGACGGCGCTGTCCGGGGTGTCGCTCATGTACCTGAGCCTAACGGGCGCGGGTGACCGTCTCGTCGGCCGTCTCGCCCAGCAGGATGCGCTCCAGCTCGGCGCGGGCGGGGAGAGGGTCGGGGCGGACGATCTCTCCGGTGCGTACGTAAACGAACGCGGCGTTGACGGCTTCGAGGGGGAGGTCGTGCTGCTCGGCCCAGGCGAGCCGGTAGATGGCTAGCTGGAGGGGGTCGGCGGTGTTTGTGCGGCTGGTCTTCCAGTCGACGATTTCGTACGTCCCCGTCGCCTCGTCTGCCGTCCCCTGTGCCGGCTCGTCGCGGTAGACGGCGTCGATACGGCCGCGGATCACGCGGCCCGCGAGGGTGAGCTGGAACGGGGACTCCACGCGGTAGGGCGTGCGGCGGGCGTACGGAGTGCGCTCGAAAGCCTCCTTGAGCGCGGCCAGGTCGCGCTCGTCCGCGATCTCGGGGTCGTCGGCGTCACCGCCGGGGAGTTCGTCCGGGCCGAGCATCGGAAGCGGGAGCTCCTCGAACCGCGACTCCACCCAGGCGTGGAACCGCGTGCCTCTGCGGGCCGCAGGGTGCGGGGGGTGCGGCATGGGGCGGGCCAGCTCCTGGGCGAAGCCGTCGGGGTCGGCGGCGAGGCGCATGAGCTGGGAGGCGGAGAGGGAGGGGGGCAGGGCAACGTCTCGGACGGTCGCGCGGCTACGGCGGAGCTCACCGGCGAGGGCGTCGAGGTCGCGGTCCCAGGAGGCGATGGTGCGGGCGTCTTCGGGGGTGGGGGCCGCCGCCTCAAGAGCGTCGGCTTCGCGGCGCGGGTGTGGCAGGTCGGCCGCAGCGACGTCCGGGAGTTCCGGCTCGTCCCAGGGGTCGTCCCAGTCCGGCTCTCCCGGCTCGGACAGGAACTCCTCTGTCTCGGACAGGAACTCCTCCGCCTCGGACGGGGGCTCGTCCGGCTCCGACTGGGGCTGGTCCGGCTCGGACAGGAGCTCCTCCGGCTCGTCCAGATACGCCAGCACCGTGTCCGCCGCGGCGCGGCGGCGCATCAGAGAAGTCGCGTCCAGCGGCAGGGGCCAGGCCTGGTCCGCCGTCGTTTCGTACAGGGTCGGGTTCTCCGCGTCCTCCTCCGGTTCGTCCGCCCAGATCTCGATCTCGCCGAAGCCCTCCGCGCAGTGGTCGTACAGCGCCTGCAGGAACAGCGAGGGGCCGCGGCGGCGCTTCTGGGTCGGGCCCCACCAGTGGGCCGAGCCCAGGAGCAGGGAGCGGGGGCGGGTGAAGGTGACGTAGCCGAGGCGCAGTTCCTCCGTGTGCTGGTGGTCCTTCATCGCGTCCTTGAAGGACTTGAGGCCCTTGGCGTCCCAGGACTCGACGGAGGGAAGGGTGGCTGCGTCGCCCCGCAGGGCGTGCGGCAGGACCTTGGACTGGGAGGTCCACGCCTCGCGCGCCTGATCGTTCGGGAAGTGCTTGGCGACCAGGCCCGGGACCGCGACCACGTCCCATTCCAGGCCCTTGGACTTGTGGGCCGTCAGGACCTTGACGGTGTTCTCGCCGCCCGGAAGGGCGTTGTCCAGGCCCTTCTCGTACTGCGCGGCCGTACGCAGGAAGGCGAGGAAGGCCAGCAGGGTGGCCTCCCCGTCCACTGCCGCGAAACCGGCCGCCGTGTCAAGGAAGTTAGCGAGGGTCTCGCGGCGGCGGGCGGCCAGGGCGTTTGGGGACGCGGAGAGTTCGACCTCGAGGCCGGTGGTGGACAGGACGCGGTGCAGGACGTCCATCAGCGGGTCGGCCAGGGAGCGGCGCAGGTCGCGCAGTTCGGCGGCGAGGCGGGCGAAGCGGACCCGGGCCTCCGCGGAGAAGGGGAGGTCGACGTCCTCCCCGTCCGCCGACTCCAGGAACGTGTCCAGCGCGTCGGCGAGCGAGATGACCTCGGCGGGGTCGGTGCCTTCGACGGCCGCGGCCAGCCGCTCATCCGGATCCGTCCCGTCGGACGAGGCGCGGTGGACCAGCAGCCGGGCCCGGCGGCCCAGCAGGGCCAGGTCGCGCGGGCCGATCCGCCAGCGCGGCCCGGTGAGCAGACGTACGAGAGAGGCGTTGGCCCCCGGGTCCTGCAGGACCTCGCACATCGCGACCAGGTCGGCGACCTCCGGCAGGTGGAGCAGCCCGGACAGGCCGACGACCTCGACCGGGACGTCCCTGGCGACGAGCGCGCCCTGGATCTCGGGGAAGTCGCCTGCCGTGCGGCACAGGACCGCGATCTCGCCCGGCTCCTTGCCCGTACGCACCAGGTGGGCGATCGAGTCGGCGAGCCACTCGATCTCCTCCGCGTGGGTGGGGAGGAGAGCGATGCGTACGGACCCGTCGCGCTCGGCGCCCGGGGCGGGCCGCAGCGCCTCGACGCCCTCGTGCATGGCGCGCAGCGGGGCCGCCAGGCCGTTGGCGAGGTGCAGCAGGCGACCGCCGCTGCGGCGGTTCTCGCTGAGGGAGAAGCGGGTCGCGGGGCGGCCGTCGGGGTACGCGAAGTGCGCCGGGAAGTCGTCGAGGTTGGCGACGGAGGCCCCGCGCCAGCCGTAGATGGCCTGGCAGGGGTCGCCGACCGCGGTCACGGCATGACCGGTGCCCTGGCCGAACAAACCGGACAGAAGCAGCCGTTGGGCCACCGACGTGTCCTGGTACTCGTCGAGCAGCACGACCCGGAACTCGTCCCGCAGGATGGCTCCGACCTCGGGCCTGGTGAGCGCGAGTTCGGCGGAGAGCGCGATCTGGTCGCCGAAGTCGAGGAGGTCGCGGGCGCGCTTGGCCTCGCGGTAACGGACGGTCAGATCGAGCAGCTCACGGCGGGCCGCGGCCGCCTCGGGCACCTTGCGCAGTTCGGCGTTGCTCAGCCGGGCGTTCTCCAGGGTGCGCAGCAGCTCGGAGTCGTACGCGCCAAGCTGCTCCGGACGTACGAGATGCTCCGCGAGCTCCGCGTCGAGCGCCAGCAGATCGCTGACCAGGGACGGAAAGGACCTGGTCAGCGAGGGATACGGGCCCGGCGCCTCGCGCAGCACACGCGCGGCGAGCTGGTAGCGGGTGGCGTCCGCGAGCAGGCGCGCGGTCGGCTCCAGGCCTATCCGCAGCCCGTGGTCGGTGAGGAGCTGCCCGGCGAAGGCGTGGTACGTGGAGATGCGCGGCTCGCCAGGAGGGTTGTCCGGGTCGATGACGTCGGGGTCCGTCACCCCCGCCCGCACGAGAGCTTTACGGACGCGCTCGGCGAGCTCGCCCGCCGCCTTGTTGGTGAAGGTGAGGCCGAGGACCTGCTCGGGGGCGACCTGGCCGGTCCCCACGAGCCACACCACCCGCGCGGCCATCACCGTCGTCTTCCCCGAGCCGGCACCGGCCACGATCACCTGCGGGGCGGGCGGCGCGGTGATGCAGGCCGTCTGCTCCGGGGTGAAGGGGATGCCGAGGAGCTCTTTGAGCTGCTCGGGGTCGGTGATGCGTGCGGTCACCTCAGAGAGGCTAATGGGAACCACTGACAGCGATGGTCCCCGCCGGTCTCAACCGCCTCGGGCGGGCGTCGGGCGCGGCCTCGGCCTCGTCGTCGGGGGCGTCAGGCTTCGGGGCCGGACCCGGCCCCGAAGCCGAAAATGAAACTGAAGCCGAGGCCGAAGCGGGAGCCGGTGCCGGTGCCAGACCCAGGGCCCGCGCTCAAGCCCGTGCCCAGCTTCTCCAGGTCGACGACCTGGTCGGCCGGCGGGGCCACGGCCTTGACCGGCTTGTTGTAGTCGGAGAAGGTCATCGTGCCAGGCCCGTCACCGCCGGCCCTGACGACCCTCATGAGGTACGGCTCACCCTTCTTGGCCACGTACATGATGATCGTTTCGCCGCCGGGCTTCTTCTTCACGAGGGTCGTTGTGGGCACAGAGTTGACCTTGGCATCGGGTCCCTTGGTCATCCCCTGACGCTCCGACGTGTCCTTGTCCCTCTCGGCGAGCATGGCCTTGAGGTCACAGACGCCGCCCATGGCCTTCGCGCTGCCCGCCGGCATCTTGATCCAGCGGTCCTTCACCAGCTCGACGACGCCTTCGCCGTCTGTGCCGGGCGAGCTGCTCTCGCTGAGCGAGGCGCGCCAGAATTTCTCGTTGCCCTTCATGTACAGGACCTTGCTGACCTGGCGCAGCTCGGAGCTGCCGCCGCCGAAGCCCAGCTTGCCCGTACATGCGCCTTTGTTGTCCACCGCAAGGTCGACGGACGCCCGCTCGCCCTCGCTGGTGACCTGGCCCGCCATCCTCATGGACCGGGCCGCCTGTGTGGCCGCGACGGCCCTGGCCGCGATCTGATCGGCGGTCAGGCCGGTGAGGTCTGTGGGTGCCGTGCTGGTGACGGCCGCCGGTTCCTGCTCCCCCTCCTGCTTCTGCTGCTCCTTCTTCTCCTCGGAGGCGCTCTTGACCTTGATGTCGCCATCGTTGGAGCAGCCCGCCAGCGCAGCGGTCGCGGCCGAGAAGACCACCGCCGTAACCAAGGACTTCCGTTTGGCCGCCATGTGTCTCCCCTTGCAGGTCCGCGTGTCGCCTTGTCGTCATTTATTGGATGCATGCAAATGCGGCAATGCGCGACAAAACACCGCTCATTCCACTATTTGGCGGCCTTCCGGCTGGGCGCTGCACGAGGAACGGAACGTGCAGTGGGTGCAGTGCTGCCCCGCGCTCGGGGTGAAGCGCTCATCGAGTACGCGGCCGGCGGCGGTGGCCAGCAGCTCGCCGACCCACTCCCCCGCGAGCGGCTCCTGCGCCTGGATCCTCGGGAGGGCGTCACCGCCCTCCTTCTTGGCGGCGGCCTGGCGCAGTTGTACGAGCTCGGCGCCGCCGGGTTCGGGGCGGCGGCCGTCGAAGGCCTCGTCCACGGCGCCTTCGCGCACGGCAAGCTGGTAGACGGCGAGTTGAGGGTGCCGGGCGACCTCGTCCCGGGTCGGCGTCTGCTTGCCGGTCTTGAAGTCCACGACGTACGCGCGTCCTTCGGCGTCCTGCTCTACGCGGTCCATGGAACCTCGGATGCGTACCTCGTACTCGCCGGCCTCCAGGGTCACGTCGAAGTCGTGCTCGGTCGCGGCGGGGGCTCGGCCGCCGCGGTCCATGACGTGCCAGCGCAGGAAGCGTTCGAGCGCCACGCGCGCGTGCTCCTTCTCCTGCTGCGACTTCCATGGCGCGTCGAAAACGAGCGCGCTCCAGACGGAGTCGAGGCGCTCCATCAGAACGGCCAGATCAGCGGGGGTCTGTCCGGAGGCGACCTCGTCCGCGAGTACGTGAACGACGTTGCCGAACCCCTGGGCGGCCGTTGCGGGGGTGTCCGCCTTCACCTCGCGCCCCAGGAACCACTGGAGCGCACAGGTGTTGGCCAGCTGGTCCAGTGCGCTGCCGGAGAGGGTGACGGGCTGGTTCCGGTCCCGCAGGGGGAGCCGGCTGTGGGTCGGCTCGTACAGGCCCCACCAGCGGTAGGGGTGTGCGGCGGGCACGAGCGGCTGGCCCTCGTCGTCGGCGAGCGCGGCGAGGCGCGCGAGGCGGCGGGCGGCGGCGTCGCGCAGCGCGGGTGTCGCCTGCGGGTCCACGGTGGTGGCGCGCAGCTCGGCGACGAGCGCGGCGACGGCGAGGGGGCGGCGGGGGCGGCCGGTGATGTCCTTGGGTTCGACGCCGAGTTCGGTGAGGAAGCGGGAGGGCTGGTCGCCGTCGTCGGCGGGTGCCTTGACGGCGGTGACGACGAGGCGGTCGCGGGCGCGGGTGGCGGCGACGTAGAAGAGCCGGCGTTCCTCTGCGAGGAGGGCACCGGGGGTGAGGGGCTCGGCGAGCCCGTCGCGCCCGATCCTGTCCGCCTCCAGGAGCGAGCCCCGCCGTCGCAGATCGGGCCAGAGGCCTTCCTGTACGCCGGCGACGACGACGAGGCTCCATTCGAGGCCCTTGGAGCGGTGGGCGGTCATCAGGCGTACGGCGTCGGGTTGGGTGGCTCTCCTGGCCAGGGTGTCGGCGGCGATGTCCTGGGCCTCGATCTCCTCGAGGAAGTTGAGGGCGCCGCGGCCGCCGGTGCGCTCTTCGGCACGGGCGGCGGTCTCGAAGAGGGCGCAGACGGCATCGAGGTCGCGGTCGGCATTGCGGCCGGCCGCGCCGCCGCGGAGGGCGGCGCGTTCGAGGCGCTGCGGCCAGGGGGTGCCGGCCCACAGCTCCCACAGCGCCTCTTCGGCGGTGCCGCCGCCTTCGAGGAGCTCGCGCGCCTTACGCAGGAGCGCGCCGAGCCGCTGCGCGCCGCGGGCGTACGCGGGGTCGTGCGCGACGAGGCGCTCGGGCTCGGCGAGGGCGCGGGCGAGGAGCTGGTCGGAGGGTGGGGGTACGCGATTGCCGCCGGCGCGCTCCTCGTCACGAAGGGCACGGCCGAGGCGGCGGAGGTCGGCGGCGTCCATGCTGCCGAGGGGGGAGGTGAGGAGGGTGAGGGCGGTCTCAGTGCTGAGCCAGGGGGTGGTGGGGTCGTCCGGCGCCTCCCCCGCAGTGTCGGCCGCCTGCCCCGTAGTGTCGCCGCCCCGTTCCGCAGTGTCGGCTGATTGCGCCCTCTGCGGCTGCGTCGCCGCCGTAGCCACCGCCCGCAGTGCCGTCAGCAGCGGGGACACCGCCGGTTCGTGGCGCAGAGGGACGTCGTCGCCGTCGATTTCCAGGGGGACGCCCGCAGACGCCAGGGCGCGGCGCACCGAGGGGATGGTGCGGCCGCCCGCGCGGACCAGGACTGCCATGTCGTGCCAGGGGACGCCGTCCTCCAGATGGGCCCGGCGCAGGATGTCCGCGATGTTGTCCAGTTCCGTCGAGGCCGTCGGGTAGGTGTACGTCTCGACCCGGCCGCCCTCCCGGACCGCGCCCAGCTCCCGGTGCGCCCGGACCTTCTCCGACGGGAGGCGGGGCAGCGGCATCCGGCGGGTCAGCAGCCGGGTCGCCGCCAGCAGGTGCTCGCCACTGCGCCGGGACGTCGTCAGGACCGCCACGTCCGCCGGGCTGCCGTTCGCGTGCCGGAAGGCATCGGGGAAGTCGAGGATGCCGTTCACGTCCGCGCCGCGGAAGGCGTAGATCGACTGGTCCGGATCGCCGAACGCGACCAGCGTGCGGCCCTGCCCGGCCAGTGCCTGGAGCAGCTGTACCTGGGCCGGGTCGGTGTCCTGGTACTCGTCCACGAACACCGCGTCGTAGGGGAAGTCGTAAGGCGAGGCGACCCGCTGGGCAAGCAGCACCGCCCGGTGCACCAGTTCCGCGTAGTCGAGCACTCCCTGCAGGTCCAGGACGTCCAGATACTCCGCGAGGAACGACGCGGCCGCCCCCCAGTCGGGGCGGCCGGTACGGGCCGCGAAACGGGCCAGGGAGTCGGGGCCCAGGCCCAGTTCACGGCTCCGGGCGAGCACCGCTCGTACCTCGTCGGCGAAGCCACGCGTCGTCAGGCACGCCCGCAGCTCGTCCGGCCAGTGGTTGCGCGCCAGCCCCTCCGCCTCCAGGTCAAGCTGGCCCGTCAGCAGCTCGCGTACGGCGACGTCCTGCTCGGGACCCGACAGCAGCCGCAGCGGCTCGGAGAACAGATCGGCGTCCTGGTGCGCGCGGACCAGCGCGTAGCAGAAGGAGTGGAAGGTCGTCGCCTGCGGCCCCTGCGCGCCGCCGAGCCGCAGAGCCATCCGGTCACGCAGTTCCACCGCCGCCCTGCGACTGAAGGTGAGCACCAGGATCCGCTCCGGATCCGTCCCCTTGGCCACCCGCGCGGCGACCGCCTCCACCAGCGTGGTGGTCTTGCCGGTGCCCGGACCCGCCAGGACGAGCAGCGGACCGTGATCGTGGTCAACCACCGCGCGCTGACTTGCGTCCAGCAGAAGGGGATCCACGGGGCTCGGCGGGGTACGCACCAGTCGGTACGCGCCCGGGGTCCTTCCCCTACGCCCCTGCGGGCGTGGGGGGACCCCCTGGCGTACCTGTTGCTGGTACGTCGTACGCCCTGTGGTGGAGGAGGAGCTCACGTGGATCGCCGGTCCTGGTGGGTGTGCTGGTGGTGATGGAGCGGTTCGTGCCGCGCGCTGACGACGCTACGCCAGCGCGCTACCGCGACGCAGTGAGTCCGGCGCGTACTCCGTACGGTCGGCAGAGCGCCCGCGCGACCGCCAAATGGCGGAAGCTGTCATATGTGAGCGCTGTCGCCGGCACCACCGCCGCCGTCCCATCGCGCGCGCTTCATGTCGAGGCGCGGCACGTGGCCCTCGGCGCTGCGCGCGGCCTCGCGCAGGGGCGTCCCCTCCGTGCGGTAGTGCTCCAGGGCACGCAGCTCATGGCCGGGCAGCAGCGCGCCGTCCGCGCGCACGACACGCCACCAGGGCACGCCGCCGCCGTAGAGGGACATCGCACGGCCGACCTGGCGCGGCCCGCCGTCCCCGAGCCACTCGGCGACGTCGCCGTACGTCAGCACCCGTCCCGGCGGAATCAGCTCGGCGACTTCGAGCACCCGCTCCGCGTACTCCGGCAGTTCTTCCATCCGGTCCATCCTGCCGTACGCCACCGACAACGACCCGGACAGCAGGACCCGAGGGGCAAAGGGGCGTATCCTGCCCGCCTCACGCCCCCGCAATGCACCCTGATGCCCCCCTCTGTCGGCGGGCCGTGCCACCATCATGCGGGCGGTGACTGGTGATACGAGATCAAGAAGAGACCGAGACGGCGAAGGAGCAGGGCGTGCAGCCTCCTCAGGCGGCGAGCACCCCCGAGCCCGAGTCGTACCCGGACGCGCCCGTTCCGCGTGAGGGTGCCGACGGCCCCAAGGGGAAAAAGGAAGCGGCGGACGAAGCCACTGACCAGGCTCTGGACACATCCGCGGACCTAGCAGCAGACACCGCGGCCAAAGCCGCCGACACAGCCACCGACAAAGGCGCGGACAAAGGCGCGGACACAACCACAGGCAAAGCCAGCGACAAAACCAGCGACAAAACCGCCGAAGCTGCGGACAAAGCGGCAGACGCCCCCGGCGGCCACGGCGTCGACCGGGTCTCGGGGGACGAGCCGCTGCTCGCCGCCCGCGTCCACCGCCCCTCCGACCTGCTGCGCCTGCTCATCGGCATCCTCGCGATCGCCGTCGTACTCGCCATCGCCGCCTTCGCCCACGGCACCACATCCGGCCTCGAGCAGGACATCAACAAGGGCACCGGACAGGCACCCGACCTCTTCGTCAAGATCGCCGGTCTGGTCTCCAGCATCGCCGTGCTGCTCGTCCCGGTCGCCTTCGCGATCGAGCGGCTGATCAAACGGGACGGGCTGCGGATCGCGGACGGCGTCCTCGCCGCCGTGCTCGCGCACGGCGCCACCCTCGCCACCGACCTCTGGGTCGCCAGGGCCGCGCCCGGCCCCCTCCAGGAGGCGCTGACCCAGGCGCAGAGCGGCGGCGGGCTGACCGACCCCGTCCACGGCTATCTCGCGCCCGTCATCGCGTACATGACGGCCGTCGGCATGTCCCGCAGACCCCGCTGGCGCGTGGTCCTGTGGGTGGTCCTACTGCTCGACGCCTTCGCGATGCTGGTCGCCGGCTACACCACCCCGTTCTCGATCATCCTCACCGTGCTGCTCGGCTGGACCGTCGCCTACGGCACGCTGTACGCCGTCGGCTCGCCGAACGTACGGCCCACCGGCCAGACACTGCTGGCCGGTCTGCGCCACGTCGGCTTCCGCCCGGTCACCGCCATGCGCGCCGAGGAAGTCCCCGACTCCGCCGAGCCGGGCGACCGCGGCCGCCGCTACCAGGTCACGCTGGAGGAGGGCGCACCGCTCGATGTCACCGTCGTCGACCGTGAGCAGCAGGCACAGGGCTTCTTCTACCGGGTGTGGCGTCGGCTGACGCTGCGCTCCATCACCACCCGCCGCTCCATCCCGTCGCTGCGCCAGGCCCTGGAGCAGGAGGCGCTGCTCGCGTACGCGGCGATCGCCGCGGGTGCCAACGCGCCCAAGCTCATCGCGACGTCGGAGCTCGGCCCGGACGCCGTGATGCTGGTGTACGAGCACCTGGGCGGCCGGTCCCTCGACTCCATGCCGGACGACGAGATCACCGACGACGTGCTGCGCGGGGCCTGGCGGCAGGTGAAGGCGCTCCAGTCGAGGCGTATCGCGCACCGGCGGCTGACCGGCGACGCGATTCTGGTGGATCGTTCCGGCAAGGTGATCCTGACCGATCTGCGCGGCGGCGAGATCGCGGCGGGCGATGTGGTGCTGCGCATGGACATCGCGCAGCTGCTCACCACGACCGGCCTGCGGGTCGGCGCCGAGCGTGCGGTGGCCACCGCCGTCGAGGTGCTCGGCCCCGACAAGGTCGCCGACTGTCTGCCGCTGCTCCAGCCGATCGCCCTGAGCCGCTCGACCCGGGCGACGCTGCGCAAACTCGCCCGCGAGCGGTCGCACCGCGAGCGGGAGGCGGTGCTGGAGGCGTCCGCGGCCGCCAAGCGGGCCCGTACGGCAGAGACGGAAGAGGCGGCGGTCGACGACCGCAAGGCCGTTCGCAAGACCGAACGGGCGGAGAAGCAGGCCGACAAGAAGGCCATGGACGAGGCCATGGACGAGGTGCGCGAGGAGGATCTACTCTCCCAGATCCGTCGGCAGATGCTCCTGATCAGGCCACAGGCGCCGGTCGAGCCGGTCCGCCTGGAGCGGATCAGGCCGCGTACGCTCGTCAGTTTCATCGCCGGCGCGGTCGCCGCGTACTTCCTGCTCTCGCAGCTCGCCGGCATCGACTTCGGCACGGTCTTCGCCCGGGCCCACTGGGGCTGGGTGGCGGCCGCGGTCGCCTTCTCCGTGCTCAGCTACTTCGCGGCGGCGATGAGCCTGCTGGGCTTCGTGCCCGAGCGGGTGTCGTTCCTGCGGACCGTCGTCGCACAGGTCGCCGGGTCCTTCGTCAAGATCGTCGCCCCGGCGGCGGTCGGCGGCGTCGCGCTGAACACCCGCTTCCTGCAGCGTTCGGGAGTACGTCCCGGCCTCGCGGTGGCCAGTGTCGGCGCGTCCCAGCTCTTCGGGCTCGGCGCGCACATCCTGCTGCTGCTCGCCTTCGGCTATCTGACCGGTACGGAGCGGACGGCGTCGTTCACCCCGTCCAGGACGGTGATCGCGGGTCTGCTGACGGTCGCTGTGCTGGTGCTGGTCGTGACCGCGATCCCGTTCCTGCGGAAGTTCGTCTCGACGCGGCTGCGCTCGCTGTTCGCCGGGGTGGTGCCGCGCATGCTCGACGTACTGCAGCGGCCGATGAAGCTGCTCACCGGCATCGGCGGGATGCTGCTGCTGACCGGTGTGTTCGTGATGTGCCTGGACGCGTCGGTCCGGGCCTTCGACAACGGCAACCAGCCGCTGAGTTACGCGAGCATCGCCGTGGTCTTCCTGGCGGGCAACGCGCTGGGCTCGGCGGCGCCGACGCCGGGCGGTGTGGGCGCGGTCGAGGGTGCGCTGACCTTCGGTCTGATCGTGGCCGGTGTGCCGAAGGAGGTCGCGGCGCCGGCGGTGCTGCTGTACCGCATGATGACGCTGTGGCTGCCGGTGCTGCCGGGGTGGTTCGCCTTCAACCACCTCACGCGCAAGGGCGCGCTGTAGTGCCGGGGTCGTCCGGCGGCCGCTCTGTCCCCAGGTGCCGGACGGGCTTGAAATCAAGCGCGTGGGGGTCCCCCCGGACGAAATCTGGGAGCGCTTGAGGACAGCGCGCCCGGAGGGCGCGCTCGCCCCCGGCCGCCCGCCACGTCCCGCGCCCCGCGCCACCCGCATGGACCGCCGCCCGCGCGCCACGCGCTCCCGCGGCGCACCATGGCGGCATGCCGACCTCTTCCGCGGCCGTGCGCACCACCGCCCTGCGCACCACCGCCCCGCGCACCGCCGCACTCGCTGTCTCCGTCGCCGTGCTGCTGACGGCCGCCGGCTGTTCCGACAGCGGCGACAAAGGCGAGGGCACGGGCGAGGAGCGGGCGAAGGATCTCGCCTCGCAGACGCTCGACTGGCAGAAGTGCCCGGCGCCCTCGGAGGCGGAGGGCGGTGGGACCGCGCCCTCGCCGCTGCCCGACGGCATCCCCTGGGAGTGCGCCTTCATGGACGCCCCGCTCGACTACGCCAAGCCGGACGGCGAGACCGTCGAGCTGGCCCTCATCCGGGCGAAGGCCCGCGACACGAGCCGGCGGATCGGCTCCCTGATCTTCAACTTCGGCGGCCCCGGCGGCTCCGGGGTCGCCAACCTGCCCGCCGCCGCCGCGGACTACGCCACGCTGCACACCCGCTACGACCTGGTCAGCTTCGACCCACGCGGGGTCGGCCGCAGTGCGGCGGTGGAGTGCGAGGACGACAAGCAGCTCGACGCGTACTTCGCCCAGGACTTCACACCCGACGACACCGCCGAGGAAGAGACGTACACGGACGACCTGAAGAACTTCGCCGATGCCTGCGAGAAGAACTCCGGCGAGCATCTGCCGTACGTCGGCACCACCAACGCCGCCCGCGACATGGACCTGATGCGCCAGGTACTCGGCGACGACAAGCTCTACTACTTCGGCATTTCGTACGGCACCGAACTGGGCGGCGTCTACGCCCACTTGTTCCCGACCAAGGTCGGCCGGGCCGTCTTCGACGCCGTCGTCGACCCGACCAAGGACTACGAACAGAGCTCGCTCGGCCAGGCGAAGGGCTTCCAGCTGGCTCTCACCAACTTCGCGCAGGACTGCGTGGACCGTGGCGATCAGTGCCTGCTGCCCGGCACCACAGCGCAGGAGATCCAGGACTGGATCATCGCGCTGCTCACGAAGCTCGACAAGGAGCCGATCGCCGGCGTCGGCGACCGGAAGCTGACCCAGAGCCAGGCCACCAACGGGATCGCGCAGGCTCTGTACTCCAAGGAGTACTGGGAGTTGCTGGAACAGGGTCTCGACGAGGCCGACGGCGGCAACGGCGCGCTGCTGCTCGCGCTCTCCGACGCGATGAACGGGCGCAGCGAGAACGGCCACTACAGCAACATCTCGGCGGCCAACGCGGCCATCAACTGCGTCGACTCCAAGGAGCGCTGGTCCCTGGCGCAGACGAAGGCGAAGCTGCCGGAGTTCCGCAAGGTGTCGCCGGTCTTCGGTGACTACCTCGGCTGGGGCCTGATGGGCTGCAGCGAGTGGCCCGTGCCCGGCGCCTGGAACACACCCGACGTCTCCGCGCCCGGCGCGCCGCCCATCCTCGTCGTCGGCACCACCGGCGATCCGGCGACCCCGTACGAAGGCGCGAGGGCGATGGTCAACGCCCTCGGCAAGGGCGTCGGCGTGGAGCTCACGTACCGGGGCGAGGGCCATGGCGCGTACAACGGCGGCAACAAGTGCGTGCAGCAGGCCGTGGACGCCTACCTCCTTCAGGGCAAGACGCCTGCCGCCGGGACGGTCTGTCAGTAGGCCCGCATAGGATGCCGAAAGAATCTTCGAAGCCATGGGGGGCACGGGATGACCATGCGGGTACGGGCGGGGGCCCTGGCCGCGGCCGCGCTGCTGCTGGCAGGGGCGGCCGTCGGCTGTAACAGCGGTACGGACAGGGCGGATACCGACGGCAAGAACACCGCCAAGCCCTCGGCGTCCGAGGCCGCCCCCGGCAAGGCCGCGCCGAGCAAGCCGGGCGAGCCGGCGCTGCCCGCCGCGCTCACCGGCCAGCAGCTGGACTGGAAGCGCTGCAAGGCCCCCGTGAAGGCCCGGGGCAGCTACGCACAGACACCGGGCAAGGAATGGCAGTGCGCCCTGCTCAAGGCCCCGCTCGACTACCAGAAGCCGATGGGCGAGACGATCGGGATCGCCCTGATCCGCGCCAAGGCACTCGACGCGGACAAGCGGATCGGCTCGCTGATCTTCAACTTCGGCGGCCCCGGCGGCTCGGGGGTGGCCGGACTGCCCGGCGCGGCAGAAGGCTTCAAGAAGCTGCACAGCCGTTACGACCTGGTCAGCTTCGACCCGCGCGGGGTCGCGGACAGCGCCGCGGTGGTCTGCCGGGACAGCAAGCAGTCAGCGGCCTCGTTCCAGCTGGACTTCACCCCGGACACACCCGCCGAGGAAAAGGCGTACCTCGAAGACTCCACCGCCTTCGGCGCAGGCTGCGCCAAGAAGTCGGGCAAGGTGCTGCCGCACGTCGGCACCACCAACGCCGCCCGCGACATGGACCTGATACGCCAGGTCCTCGGCGACGACAAGCTGCACTACCTGGGCTTCTCGTACGGCACCGAACTGGGCGGCGTCTACGCCCACTTGTTCCCGGCGCGGGTCGGACGCCTCGTCCTGGACGCCGTGGTCGACCCCTCCGCCGACTACCCGGGGCACTCTCGCAACCAGGCCCTCGGCTTCCAGCGCGCTCTGGAGAACTACTTCAAGAGCCGCGGCATCGGCGCGAAGGACGGCACCGCGCGCGTGGTGAACCTGCTCGACAAGCTCGACCGCAAGCCGCTGCCCACCACGCAGGGCCGCACGCTCACCCAGAGCCTCGCGCTCACCGGCATCATCACGCCGCTGTACTCCAAGGACGAGTGGCAGTCCCTGACCAAGGCTCTGGACGAGGCCGACAGGGGCGACGGGAGTCGGCTGCTGCTGATGGCCGAGTCGTACAACGGCCGTGACGAGGACGGCAGTTACGGCACGCAGGACCACTCGCAGCGCGCCATATCGTGCGCGGACACCACGGGACGGGTGACGGCCGCCGAGGTCAAGTCCCGCCATCTGGCCGAGTTCACGAAGGTGTCGCCGGTCTTCGGCCCGTATCTGGCCTGGGACCTGGCGGGCTGGTGCGCGAACTGGCCGGTGCCCGGCGAGTGGGAGACTCCCGAGGTCGCCGCGGAGGGCGCGGCCCCGATCCTGGTCGTCGGCACCACGGGCGACCCGGCGACCCCGTACGAGGGCGCGAAGAAGATGGCGGACGAGCTCGGCACGGGCGTCGGCGTGCTGCTCACCAACAAGGGCGAGGGCCACGGCGCGTACGGGAACGGAGCGTGCGTGACCGGGACGGTGGACGCGTATCTCCTGGACGGCAAGGTCCCGGCGAACGGCAAGACCTGTGGATAGCTGAACGGCAAGACCTGCCGACAGCTGTCCATGACAGCGCGAAGGGCCCTGGACCGGCACTCCGGTCCAGGGCCCAGCACACTCGCGTCAGTAGATCGGCTTGTCCGGCTCGATCTGGTTGACCCAGCCGATCACGCCGCCGCCGACGTGCACCGCGTCCGCGAAGCCCGCGGACTTGAGCACCGCGAGGACTTCCGCGCTGCGGACACCCGTCTTGCAATGCAGGACGATCTTCTTGTCCTGCGGCAGCGCCCCCAGGGCGGTGCCCATCAGGAACTCGTTCTTCGGGATCAGCCTGGCGCCGGGGATCGAGACGATCTCGTACTCGTTGATCTCACGGACATCGATGATGTCGATGTTCTCGCCGTCGTCGATCCACTCCTTGAGCTGCTTGGGAGTGATCGTCGAACCGGCCGCCGCCTCCTGGGCCTCCTCGGACACGACGCCGCAGAAGGCCTCGTAGTCGATGAGCTCGGTGACGGTGGGGTTCTCGCCGCAGACCGCGCAGTCCGGGTCCTTGCGGACCTTGACCTGGCGGTACTGCATCTCCAGGGCGTCGTAGATCATCAGTCGGCCGACCAGCGGCTCACCGATGCCCGCGAGCAGCTTGATGGCCTCGTTGACCTGGATGGAGCCGATGGACGCGCAGAGCACGCCGAGCACGCCGCCCTCGGCGCAGCTCGGGACCATGCCGGGCGGCGGGGGCTCGGGGTAGAGGCAGCGGTAGCAGGGACCGTGCTCCGACCAGAACACGCTCGCCTGGCCGTCGAAGCGGTAGATGGAGCCCCAGACGTACGGCTTGTTCAGCAGCACGCACGCGTCATTGACCAGGTAGCGGGTCGCGAAGTTGTCCGTGCCGTCGACGATCAGGTCGTACTGGCTGAAGATGTCCATCACGTTCTCGGCCTCGAGCCGCTCTTCGTGCAGGACCACGTTCACGTACGGGTTGATGCCGAGCACCGAGTCCTTCGCGGACTGGGCCTTGGAGCGGCCGATGTCGGCCTGGCTGTGGATGATCTGGCGCTGCAGGTTCGACTCGTCGACCTCGTCGAACTCCACAATGCCGAGCGTGCCGACACCGGCCGCGGCGAGGTACATCAGGGCCGGCGAACCCAGGCCGCCGGCGCCCACACACAGCACACGGGCGTTCTTCAGCCGCTTCTGTCCGTCCATCCCGACATCCGGGATGATCAGGTGGCGGGAGTACCTGCGGACCTCGTCGACGGTGAGCTCAGCAGCTGGCTCGACCAGGGGTGGCAGCGACACGGGGGCTCCGTTGGTCGGTATGTCAGTACGGTTGTTCTCTCCGTAACACTGCCACGGCCCTCCTCATTCCGAGACACCCGGTCCGATCTGCGAGACGATTTCGTCCCAGTAACCGGGCAGTGCCTCGAATGCGGTGCTATGTCCCCTGTGATCGGAACGTGCGGACCGGTCGGTGAAGAAGATCGTCCCCGCGCCCTGCCAGCGCGCGATGCGGGTGGCCTCCTCCAGATGCGTGCGCGGCACCCCGTGGACGAAGTGCGCGAACCGCTCCGGCGGATAGTCCGCCGTCCACTCCGCCACCTGCGACCAGCGGTAATCGGTCCACGGCCCGGAGAAGGTGACCAGCTGGTCGGCGACCTCCGCATATCCGGGGTAGGGGTGCGAGCCGTGGCCGAGGACAAGATGCCCGCCGTCCAGGACCGCCTCCAGCGTCGCCGTGACGCGCCGCACCCCGTGGAGATCGGCCCGGTCCGTAGGACAGCGGTCCAGCAGGAAGCCGTCCACGCGGTACCACTCGAGGTAGTGGTGCGCATCGGAGACGACATCGCCGAACGAGCGCGAGCCGTGCGCCATGTCGATGTGCCCGAGGACCTGTACGCCCGCGTTGCGCACCTTGCCCGTGGCTTCCAGGCAGTGCGGGTCGGGGCGGTCGCCTGGGCCGTCGTCGACATTGAGGACGACCCAGTGCAGCGGCGTGCCGGGACGGGTCAGTTCGGCCCATTCGACGGGGGCGAGCAACGGGTGGGCGTAGCCGGGGATACCGACGCCGAGCCCTTCCGCGCCGGTCGCGACGAGCTGGGTGCCGGTCGTGGTCAGATGCGGCATGCTGCCTCCATCCAGATGTCGGCAAGGGATTCTTCGAGGTTGATACGGGGACGCCAGCCGAGCCGGTCGCGGGCCGTGCGGACATCCGCCTGCTGCCAGCTGCCGCAGCCGTCGGGGTACGGCGCCGGGGTCGCGGACAGCTGCTCCAGTACGGATTCGGAGCGCGGGGCGCCGATGGACGGGCGGCCGGAGGGCGCGTCGAGCTCGTGCAGCGCGCCCGCGTAGCCCGCGACCCTGGCCAGCACTGCGGCCGCGTCCCGCAGACGGACGGCACGTCCCGTGCCGATGTTGACGACGCCCTGCGCGGCGGACAGGGAGGCGGCGTGTACGGCGCGCGCCACGTCCCGTACATCGACGAAGTCGCGCTGCACCCCGAGGCCGCTGAGCTTCAGTTCGCCGTCGCCGGACTGCATGGCGCGGCGCATCGCCTCGGCGAGGCGGCCGAGCGGGGAGCCGGCCGGGGTGCCGGGGCCGACGGGTGAGAAGACCCGCAGCACGACGGCGTCCAGGCCGGAGCCGAGCACCAGCTCGGTGGCGGCGAGCTTGCTGACGCCGTACGGCCCGCCGGGGCGTGGAATCGCGTCCTCCGCTGTCGACGACCCCTGCTGGGAGGGGCCGTACTCGGAGGCGCAGCCGAGCTGGACGAGCCGGGCCCCGCAGCCGCTGCGGCGCAGGGCCTCGCAGACGGTGGCGACGGCGACGGTGTTGTGCCGGGTCAGATCGCGGGCGCCGCCGCGGGTGGCGCCCGCGCAGTTGATGACGACGCCGGGGTGGACGGCACCCAGGAAGCGGGTGAGCGCCCCCGGGCTGCCGCCGGCGAGGTCGAAGCGCACATCGGCGTCGTCGCCGCGGCCGAGGGCGGTGAGGTGCACGGCCGGGTCGGCGAGCAGCCGGTCGGCGACGAAGCGGCCGAGGAATCCATTGGCACCGAGCAGCAGCACCCTCATCGCGCGGCCCCTCGGTGCCGACGGGCCGGAGCTGGGGGTTGGGGGGTCATGTCGCTTTCTCCTTAAGGGTGTTGCTGTCGATGCGGGTGCTGGTGCTGCCGGGGTTCGCCCGCGGTGTCGGCTCCAGGGGCGGTCTGGACGGTGTGCGCCGAGGCCCGGGACAGGGCCGCGGTGGCGTGGGCCAGCAGGCCGAGGGCGGCGGCCCCGCAGGCGATCGCCGGTACGGATCCGGCGCCCCAGGCGCCGACGGCCGCCTCGACAGGGCTCGCCAGGAAGCCGCAGCCGGGCAGGCGGCCGGCCAGCAGCAGAACGGGGGCCGCGACTTCGGCGGCGCAGGCGGCGGCAAGCCCGGCGGCCGCGGATTCGGGGAAGCCGTGGACGATGAGCAGCCGGGCCAGGAAGAGCAGGGTGCCGAGGGTGACGGCGGGGGCGAAGGCCTCGTGCGGGAGGACGAGCCCGGCCAGCGCGAGGAGCGCGATGAGGACGCAGACGTAGAACGCGACGACTGACAGCAGCAGGGGGCGCGCGCCGGATGCGAACTCCTCCAGACCACGGCTGCCGTCCAGCTTGCGCCGGGCCTGTACGGAGAAGACGCGGGCGCACCAGGCCGCGGGGGCGACGGCAAGGGCGAGGGCGACGAGCGGGGCGGCGGTCAGGGGCAGAGGTCCTTCTGGTCCGCCGTCGGCGATCTGCTCCAGCAGGCCCTCGCCGTACGCCGCGTACGCCACCAGCCATAGCGTCCACAGGCGTACGGCGGGGACGGTGCGCCCCGCCGCGCGCAGCGGCCCGTGCCTCAGGCAGAGGGCGAGCGCGACGGCGGTTCCGGCCGCGCCTGCGGCCCCGGCCGCGAGTTGGGCGGCGCCGTCGGTCGCCTCCAGGGCGACAATGGTCAGGGCGCAGACGGCGCCCGGCAACAGTGCGAGGAGTGCACGCCCGGCACGCCCCGCGTGCCCGGCGCGCGATTCGGCGACGCGCGCGTCCGTACGTGCGGGGCCGGGATCCGACTCCGCTCCGCGCGGCACGCGCGCGTACAGCTCCTCGGCGAGCGAGAAGACGTCCCGGTGACGGAAGCGAGAGGCGGTCCGGTCGGTGACGCCATGGGCTTCGAGGCCCGCGGCGATCTCCAGCGGATCGACGGCCCGCTCGCACAGTTCCCGGTGGCGGTGCATGAGCGCCTTGACGGGGTCGGCGGGGCCACGGCGCGGAGAGGGGGGCTTGCCCGGCTTCGCGGGCGCGTCCTCCCCGGCCCCGGTGATATGGGACGTACTCATGCGCGCGCCTCCTGTGCGGTGACGGCCGCCGCGGCGACGAGCCCCCGCCCGTCCGCCCAGCGTGGTGTGCGGCCCTTGGACGGGGTGCCGCCGCCCGTCCAGTGGCCCGGTACATGCGCCTCGGCGGGATGGGCGAAGGGCAATGGTTCGCCGTCCTCGTTCACGGCCTCGCGCTGCACCGGGGAGTGCGAGATCAGCTCCAGGTAAATGCCGCGAAATGCCGTCAGGTTCTGTTCGATCGTGAAGAGTTCGAGCGCCCGTGCGCGCGCCGCGGCGCCCAGCCGTTCGCGGCGCTCCGGGTCGCGCAGCAGCGCGAGGCAGGCGTCCGCGAGCGCCCGCGGATTGCGCGGGGGCACGACGAGGCCCGTACCGCCGATGACTTCGACGACCGCGCCGACATCCGTCGACACCGTCGCACGGCCGCAGAACATCGCCTCGACCAGGCTGATCGGGAAGCCCTCGACGACGCTGGACAGGACGACCACGCCCCCGGAGGCGTACGCGTCGGCGAGCTCTGGGGCCTCGGGTCCGCCGATCTCCTCGAAGGAGACGGGGTTGGTGCCGACGGCGTGCGCGTCGGCCGCCTCGTCCGGGAAGAGCTGGGCGGCCAGCGCCTTGCAGTGGGCGAGATACGTCGCCGCCTGGGGCCCCTGCACCGATGCGCCGAACAGCCGCAGCCGCGCCCGCGGCTCCTTCTTGAGCACCTCGGCGAAGGCGTGAAGGAGCGCGATGAGGTCCTTGGCGGGCTCGATCCTGCCGACCCAGACGAGGGTGTGCGGGTCGCCGCTGTCCGCGCCCTCCCCCACCGGCTCCCCCACCGCCGCGAAACGATCCGCCTCCATGCCGGGGTAGACGGTCCGCAGCTTGGCGCGGTCGGCGCCGCACTTCTCCTGCCAGCGGCGGGCGTGCGTGTTGCCGGGCGTGATGACGGATGCCTGCGCGTACACCTCGGCGGCGAGCCGTCCCTGGAAGGCGGCGAGCAGGGCCCGTACCGGCGCGGTCAGCTCGCCCTCGCTCGCGGCCAGATAGTGCGCGCGCAGCTGTACGCCGTACTCCGTGACCAGCAGCGGGACCCCGAAGAAGCGTTTGGCCACAAGTCCGGACAGGGCGGCGGATCCGCCGGAAGCGGCGTGGCAGAGGTCGACCGCGCCGAGGCCGTCCTCGCCGTACCAGTCGAGGGAGAGCGGGCGCAGCGCGCGCTCCAGCTGGTCGGCGAAGGCGAGGTAGTCGGGGACGGTGGCGGCGTGCACGGTGCGGCGTGCGCCGTGGGCGCGGCAGGCGGATTCGAGGACGCGTACGGCGAGTTCGGAGCGGAGGGCCGCGTAGAGGCCGCCGCTGTCGCGGGCGAGTTCGGCGAGCCCGTACAGGCCGTCGGCGAAGCCATCGCCCTCGCCGCAGACGGCGGTGGCAAGCTCCTTGAAGTGGCCGACGAAGCGCCGCCGTTCACGCCGCCCGTACGTGCGCCCGTCGTCCTCGGGCGCCCACAGCGGGGCGGTGCGCACACGCTGCACCTGCGGCGGGAGCTGGATCCAGCCGTGGTCCTCCTGCCGCGCGCTGCGGCTCAGCGCGTAGATGTCGAACTCGTGCTGCGCGAGCCCGTGCACAAGCCGGTCGCACCACAGCCTTTGCTCACCCGTCGCATACGGATAACCACCTTCCGTAAGCAGTCCGATCCGCACCGGTGCACCCCCGATCTCCCTTGTGGGCGGCCACCGTTGGTCCGGTGACTCGCAGCGGGAAGACGGTAAGCCGGTACTCCGGTGGCGCGACGGACGGTTGTCCATCACGCCACCGGAAGGGGTGAATGCACGTAACTTTCCCACCCAGGTAGCGTTCTGTCGCGCTACGCAGGTATCTCGTTACTGAGCGTCAGGCTGCGGCCAGCTCCCTGCGGGCGAAGCGGCGGGCCGCGGCGAGCACCGGATCCAGCGCGGGCAGGGCGGCGAAGAGCTGCTGCGTGTACGGGTCCTGCGGGGAGCCGTACACCTCGTCGACGTCGCCCTGCTCGACGATGCGGCCGCCACGCATGACGGCGACGCGGTCGCTGACCAGCCGTACCACGGCGAGATCGTGCGCGATGAAGACCAGCGCGAGGCCCAGCTCGTCCTGGAGCCGGCTGAGCAGCTCCATCACCTGCGCCTGTGTGGTCACATCGAGCGCGGAGACCGGCTCGTCGCAGACGATCAGCTTCGGCTCGGCGACGAGCGCCCGGGCGATCCCGATCCGCTCCAGCAGCTCCTGCGCCTGGAACACCACCTCCCGCCCGACCACGACGCCTTGCAGGAAGTGCGCGTACTGAGCGAACAACGAGTCGTTCAGGCCGAGTTGGTCCCGTACTTGCGCGATCTGCTGCGTGTTGCAGCGTTCGCCGCAGGCGAGCCTGGCCGGGTCGCCCGGCGCGAGACAGAACAGCGCCGCGCGAGGAGCCGTGCGCGAGACGCCTGTCCCGCATACTGGACTCAGCTGCCGGGGTGCACCCAGGGGTTGGGCTTGCACTGGATCCCGTCGACGTCCAGGGACTTGGTCTGCTGCTGCATCACCGGCGCGAGCGCTCCCGGCGTGCGGCAGTTCACATGCCCGTACCCCAGCCGGTGCCCGACCTCGTGGTTGATGAGCATCTGGCGGTAGGGGAACATCGCCTTGTCGCCGTACGTCTCCGAGCCCTGCGCCCAGCGGTATGCGTTGATCATCACGCGGTCGGTCGACGCGGAGTCGCAGCTGACATTGTCGACGGTCGTATCCAGACCGGATTTGGCGCACCAGTCCGCCGTGGTCCCCGGACTCGCCAGCGTAATGACGAATTCCGGCTCGCCGGACGAGATCCGCTCGAAGGTCATTGCCCCGCCGTGCGCCCAGCTCCGCTCGTCGTTCAGAGTTTCCTGGACCGCTTTGGCGAAGAGTTCGCCGTCCAGCCCGAGCCCCTTCTCGACATCCACCCGGTAGCGGATCTTGCGGCCCTTGCCCGGCGCCTTCTGGAAGCCGGGCACCGCCTCGAATTTTCCGCTCGCCGTCAGCTTCGGATCGATCGAGAATTGAGTGGCCATCAGCTTCGCGTACGTGACCGGGGCAGCCGGAGCGGCGGGCGGCGCGCCCTTCGGCGGCGGCTGCCGGCCCTTGGAGCGGGACGCCGGGCTCTCCGCGGCCCCCCGGTCCTCGCCCGCGGACTGCGCGCTCGATGTGGCCGGGCCGTCGGTGGCGACCTGGCCGGCCACGACGACCGCGAGAACGGTGGTCACCGCGGCGGCGGCGATCCCGGTGAAGGTGCGCCCCTTACCGGCCTTGGCGGGCGGCTCCTCGGGCGCTTCCTCGTCTGCATCGGGGACATCTCGCTCGGAGACGAGGTCGGGGACGTCGTCCCAGGAGGTGACGGAGGCGTACGGATCGGCCCCTCGCGGACCGGGCATCCGGCCCTGCTGTGACTGCGCCTGTGGCTGTGCCTGCGGCTGGCCGAAGGCCTCGACGAACTCCCGTCGCGGGCCCGGTATTCGCGCCCCCGTGGCGATCCGCGGCGGCGCGGCGGGTGTCTGCACCCGCTGCCTGCCCTGCCTGTTGTCGTACTGCTGCGGGACGCCCCAGCCGCCGCCCGCCTCATGCTGCTCGGGGTGCCCGCCCCTGGCCTGCGGCGTGCCGTACTCGGAGGGGCCATATCCGGAAGGGCCGTACCCGGAGGGGGTGTGCTGCTCGGAGCCCCTGGGCGCGACCCCCCGCCTGCGCCGCCCGCTGCCGGAGTCCGGAACCACGCCCTCCGGCCCACCGGCGGTCGATATGCCGGACCTGTCGTCCGATTCGGACCCCCTGGGTGCGGGGCCTTTGCGGCTGTGTCGTCCCACGGCCCCGATTCAGCTCCTGTCGCAGTCGTTCAGCAGTTCCCGGAAGGCCAGAGCGACCGTTTCCGGGTACTCCATCATGGCAACGTGCCCCGCGTCCGGCAGAGACAGCAGCCGGGAGTCCCGGAACGCCGCCGCCGCCCTGCGCGCCATACGGTAGGCCACGAGCTGGTCCCGCCCCCCGTACACCAGGAGCGTCGGCGCGAGCACCCGCTCGGCCTGCCGCCACAGTCCGTGCTGGCCACCGAGCGTGTACGCATCGACGATGCCGCGCGCCGACCGGGCCATCACGTCCCAGAAGTACGGGAGCTGCATACGCCGCTCCATCTCCTCCACAGCATTGCGCAATGCTTCCTCGTCGACCCGACTGGGGTCTCCGTAACAGAGCGCCATGACGCCTCTGGTGCGCTGCTCGGCCGTCCAGTCCTTGGTGAGTCTGCCGAACAGCGAGGCGAGCCCGGGCAGCGCGAGCAGCGCGGTGGGCACGGCGGAGCGCTGGACACGCAGCTCGGGCAGCGCGGGCGAGACGAGGGTGAGCGTGCGCACCAGATCGGGCCTGACGGCCGCGACCCGGGTGGAGACCGCGCCGCCCAGGGAGTTCCCGAGCAGGTGCACGGGCCCGCGCCCGGCCGCGTCCAGATGCCGGATCACCGCCCGGGCATGCCCGGTGACCGAGTAATTGCCGTCGTCCGGCGGCGGCGAATCGCCGAAGCCGGGCAGGTCGAGCGCCTCGCCGTCCACGACGTCATCGAGCAGCTGCATCAGCGCCGACCAGTTCTGCGAGGAGCCGCCGAGTCCGTGTACGTACAGAGCGGGCGGCAGTCCGGTGCGCGCCGGGGGCCGGGATCTGACCGTGAGGGACAGTCCGGGCAGCGCGACGGAGCGCAACTCCTCCCCCTCGGCGACCCGCACGGTCGCGACCTTGGGGGCCGCCGCAGCGGTGATGGCGCGAACTCCCGGCAGCTCGGTCGAAGACATGCGGGCAATGTTACGAGACGATCACACCCTGGATCGTGTGTTCGGCATCACACATCGCGTAGCGCCATGAATCAGGACCTCCTAGGCTCGTAGGAAAGGCAGCTCTCCATGGAAAGCGGTGCCGCATGCCTGTCGATCCCACTGACCCGGAGACCTTCGAAGATGAAGAGGACCTGGGCGACGCCGCACTCGACGAGGAGGTACCCGAGGCCGACGCCGCCGAGCAGCACACCGAGATACAACCGGAGCACGACGACCCGCTGACCGGCATCGACCGGGACACCGCGAACGAGGCCGATGCCGCGGAACAGGCCCGCGTCGTCTCTCTCGACGAGGACGACTACCGGTGACCTGCCCCTCTTTGCCCCCGAATCGGGAGCTACCAAGACCGTCCGGTCCGTGAAATTCTGCGTTCGCAGCACGCACAGCCGGGTTACCCAAAAGTACGATGGCGGCGCGGCGCACAGCGCGCACGGAACGAATTTTGGGAGGCGGCGTGACAGCCATCGAGCAGACAGAGGCAGCGCGCCCGCGGGGCACACGTCTGCCACGCCGAGCCCGCAGGAACCAGCTTCTGGGCGCTGCGCAGGAGGTTTTCGTGGCCCAGGGCTACCACTCGGCCGCGATGGACGACATCGCCGAGCGGGCCGGCGTCAGCAAGCCGGTGCTCTACCAGCACTTCCCGGGCAAGCTCGAGCTCTATCTGGCTCTGCTTGACCAGCACTGCGAGTCCCTGCTGCACGCGGTCCGTACGGCGCTGGCGTCGACGACCGACAACAAGCTGCGCGTCGCCGCCACGATGGACGCGTACTTCGCGTACGTCGAGGACGAGGGCGGGGCCTTCCGGCTGGTCTTCGAGTCCGACCTGACGAACGAGCCCGCGGTGCGCGAGCGCGTGGACCGGGTCTCGCTCCAGTGCGCCGAGGCGATCTCGGACGTGATCGCCGAGGACACGGGCCTGTCCAAGGAGGAGTCCATGCTGCTGGCCGTAGGCCTCGGCGGGGTCTCTCAGGTGGTGGCCAGGTACTGGCTCTCCAGCGGCTCCGGCATCCCGCGCGACACGGCGGTACAGCTGCTCACCTCGCTGGCGTGGCGGGGCATCGCGGGCTTCCCGCTGCACGGCACAGAGCAGCACTGAGGCGCGGCGGCGGCGCTGCCGCGGGATGTTCGCTCCTGGCGTTCCCCGCGGACGTCGGCCCCGTCCGTCGGCCGGGCTAATGTGTGCTGCGTACGGCGCGGCTGACCGCGCATCGCTGACCGTTCGGAGGGACATAGCCGTGGAGGTCAAGATCGGCGTGCAGCACGCGCCCCGGGAGATCGTTCTGGAGAGCGGGCAGTCCGCCGAGGAGGTCGAGCGCGCGGTGGGAGACGCGCTGGCCGGCAAGGCGCAGCTGCTCAGCCTCTCGGACGACAAGGGCCGCAAGGTCCTGGTACCGGCCGACCGGATCGCGTACATCGAGATCGGTGAGCCGGCGGCACGGCGCGTGGGATTCGGCGCGCTGTAGCAGGGCGGCTCGAGCCACTGGAGCAGTACGCAGGAGGGCCCGGCGGGAATTCCCCGCCGGGCCCTCTTTCGCTGCTCAGTCCGCTTCTCAGTCCGCTCTCAGGTCCGCTGCTCAGGGAGGGTTGCGTTCCGCGGACGCCGGGTAGTACGGGCTACGACCGTTTTGCCCGCACCGGCGTCCGTGAGGTGATCAGCAGTGCTGCTGGAAGCGCTCGGTTCAGTCCTGCTCGGACTCGCCCTCTCCTGGGCGGTTTCCCGTCATCTGCCCGACCGGCTTCCGGCCCGCCGTGTGGTCTTCACAACAGGCCCGGTGGGCGCGCTGTTCGGCGCGTATGTGACGCATGCGGCGCTCGGTCCCGGTCACTTCCTGGCGACGCTGGTGGGCGCGGCGGCCATCGGAGCCGTACTGCTCTCGCTGTTGATCCGGCCGTCAACGCGCCGCCTGCGCCGAGCGTTCCCTTTCTGAGGCCGCATGACGCGGCTTCCGCGAAGCCCGAGGAGCCGCGGAAGCCGCCGGAGTCTGCGATTCCTCCGGGGCCGCCCGAGTCGCCGGAGTCGCCGGAGTCGCCGGAGTCGCCGGAGTCGCCCGAAAGCTAGGCCGCGAGGCCCAGGGCCGCCATCCGCTTGGTGTGCGCCTCGGTGATCCTGGAGAACATCCGGCCCACCTCCGCGAGGTCGAAGCCGTCCGCCACACCGCCCACGAGCATCGTGGAGAGCGCGTCGCGGTCGGCCACCACACGCTGCGCCTGGGAGAGCGCCTCGCCCATCAGCCGGCGCGCCCACAGCGCGAGCCGTCCGCCGACGCGCGGTTCGGCCTCGATCGCGGCGCGGACCTTCTCGACCGCAAAGTTCCCGTGGCCCGTGTCGTCGAGCACGGCGAGCACCAGCGCGCGGGTGTCGGTGTCCAGCCGGGCCGCGACCTCACGGTAGAAGTCGCTGGCGATCGAGTCGCCGACGTAGGCCTTGACCAGGCCCTCCAGCCAGTCGGACGGCGCGGTCTGGCGGTGGAAGTCGTCCAGGGCCTGGGCGAAGGGCTCCATCGCGGCGGTCGGCTCGGCGTCGATGGCGGTGAGCCGGTCGCGCAGCTGCTCGAAGTGGTGGAACTCGGCGGAGGCCATCTTCGCCAGCTCCGCCTTGTCGCCGAGCGTCGGTGCGAGCTTGGCGTCCTCGGCGAGCCGCTCGAAGGCCGCGAGCTCGCCGTACGCGAGCGCGCCCAGCAGATCCACCACGGCGGCGCGGTACTGCGGGTCGGCGGACGCCGTGGCCCAGTCCTGGGCGGCGATCCCGGTGTGTTCAGTGGCGTTGTCAGGCGTCTCCATGAAGCGCACAATAGCCCGCTCACCGCAGGGCGGAAGGGGCTGGTCAGCCCCGCCCGCACCGCGGTTCCTACGAATTCACCCAACACACATGCGCGATTCCGGGGTACAGTGGTAATGCGCCTGTCGAGCGTTTTGGTTACTCGGCGGGCGATCGCAGTGTATGACTGGAGGATTTGCTCCTCCAGAGTCCCCTTGAGGATGCCCGGTCGGTGGCACGATCGGCTCCGAACCGACCGCCCTCCGCGCGGACCGTGCGCACAGTTGCGTATGACCGCAGATGAGGGGCCCCCTCAGCGGCACGAGCGCTCGAGCGACGGCAGTGGTCCCGCGCCATCCGGCCAACCCACGGCCGGCCCAGTACCCAGGTGCGGTACGACCCCCGTCGTTCGCCTCGCGCCGCGTCTCACAGAAGAGGCAGCACCCTGACTACGACTTTCCGGGATCTTGGGATCCTTCCCGAGACCGCCGAGGCCCTCGAAGCCGTCGGCATTCTGTCCCCGTTCCCCATCCAAGAAATGACCCTCCCCGTCGCGCTCTCCGGCAGCGATGTAATCGGCCAGGCCAAGACCGGCACCGGCAAGACGCTCGGTTTCGGCCTGCCGCTGCTGGAGCGTGTCACCGTCCCCGCGGACGTCGAGGCGGGCCGGGCGAAGCCCGAGCAGCTGACCGACGCCCCGCAGGCGCTTGTGGTCGTCCCCACCCGCGAGCTGTGTCAGCAGGTCACCAATGACCTGCTGACCGCCGGCAAGGTCCGTAACGTCCGCGTGCTCGCGATCTACGGCGGCCGTGCGTACGAACCGCAGGTCGAGGCGCTCCGCAAGGGCGTCGACGTGATCGTCGGCACCCCGGGCCGCCTGCTCGACCTGGCCGGCCAGCGCAAGCTCGACCTCTCGCATGTGCGCGCGCTCGTGCTCGACGAGGCAGACGAGATGCTCGACCTGGGCTTCCTGCCCGACGTCGAGAAGATCATCAACATGCTTCCGGCCAAGCGCCAGACGATGCTGTTCTCGGCGACCATGCCGGGTGCGGTCATCGGCCTCGCCCGCCGGTACATGTCGCAGCCCACGCACATCCGCGCGACCGCGCCGGACGACGAGGGCGCGACCGTCGCGAACATCACGCAGCGTGTGTACCGCGCGCACTCCATGGACAAGCCGGAGATGGTCTCGCGGATACTGCAGGCCGACGGCCGCGGGCTCGTGATGATCTTCTGCCGTACGAAGCGGACGGCGGCGGACATCGCCGAGCAGCTCGCACGTCGCGGCTTCGCCTCCGGCGCGGTCCACGGCGATCTGGGCCAGGGCGCGCGCGAGCAGGCGCTACGGGCCTTCCGCAACGGCAAGGTGGACGTCCTCGTCTGCACCGATGTCGCGGCGCGCGGCATCGACGTCGAGGGCGTGACGCACGTCATCAACTACCAGTCGCCCGAGGACGAGAAGACCTACCTCCACCGCGTCGGCCGTACGGCCCGGGCGGGCGCGTCCGGTACAGCCGTGACGCTGGTGGACTGGGACGACATCCCGCGCTGGCAGCTGATCAACAAGGCGCTTGACCTCGGCTTCAGCGACCCGGTCGAGACGTACTCCACGTCGCCGCACCTGTTCGAGGAGCTGGGCATCCCGGCCGGCACGAAGGGTGTTCTGCCGCGGGCGGAGCGCACCCGCGCGGGCCTGGCGGCGGAGGATGTCGAGGACCTGGGCGAGACGGGCGGCCGCGGCCGCAAGTCGTCGCCGTCCGCGGCCCCGACGCGGGAAGAGCGCGCACCGCGCACGCCGCGCCAGCGCCGCCGGACGCGGAGCAGCTCCACGCCGCTCGACGCCCCGGAGCCGACGGTGACACCGGACGCGACGGGCGCACCCGCAGCCCCGGACGCCCCGGCTGAGCCGCGGACCCCGCGGCGCCGTCGCCGCACGCGAGTGGGAGCGCCGGCCGCGGTGGAGACGGTGGAGCTGGTCGAGGCCGAGGTCGCCGTCGAGGCGGAGGTCGCGACGAAGCCGCGCCGCCGTACGCGCACGGTGAAGGTCGCGGACCCGGTCGAGGCAGTGGCCACGGTCGAGGCCGAGCCCGAGACGAAGCCCCGCCGCCGTACGCGCGCCGCCAAGCCGGTCGTCGAGGCGGTCCTGGATGCGGTCGTGGATGCGACCGAGCCGGAGACGAAGCCGCGCCGCCGTACGCGGGCCGCCAAGCCCGTGGTCGAGGCGGTCGTGGATGCGACCGAGCCGGAGACGAAGCCGCGGCGCCGTACGCGCACGGTGAAGGCGGCTCAGCCCGAGAGCTGACCGCCCCCAAAATGGCCCGGCCCCCGTTGCGGGGGCCGGGCCATTGGCTTTTCCCCACCCCGCCCCTTCCCGAACTGGGGGCAAGCCCCGGACCCCCGTACGCCCTTCGGGCGTTGGCCTCGCGGGGTCCCGGTCAGGGGAAATCCCCGTCCCCGTTAGCCTCGTCGCATGAGTCGCCCGCCCACCTTCACCCCGCCCCCCTCCGCCCGCTCCCGCGACCTCCACACCCCCCGCGGCACCTTCGCCGTGCTCGATGCGCAGCCCGACCCCGGCCGCCGCGCCGGCAACCGCACCGCCCTCCTCCTTCCCGGGTACACCGGGAGCAAGGAGGACTTCATCGCCCTGCTGCAGCCCCTCGCCGAGGCCGGCTACCGCGCCGTCGCCGTCGACGGGCGCGGGCAGTACGAGACCGCCGGGCCGGACGACCAACAGGCCTACGCCCAGGAGGAGTTGGCCCGCGACGTGCTCGCGCAGGCCGAGGCGATCGGCGGGCCCGTGCACCTCCTCGGGCACTCCCTCGGCGGGCAGATCGCCCGCGCCGCCGTCCTCATCGACCCCGCCCCCTTCCGCACGCTCACCCTCGTGTCCTCCGGGCCCGCCCAGATCTCGCCCGCCCAGCGGCAGAAGGTCAAGCTGCTCAGCGACGCGCTCGCGGTCATGACGATGGACCAGGTCTGGGATGCCATGAGGGCGCTCGACCCGCCCGAGGACGCCGACACCGGCCCCGGCAACGGCGAGGACCTCCGTCGCCGCTGGCTGCGCCACAACCCCGCCCAGCTGATCGCCACCGGCCGCCAGTTGACCGTGGAGCCGGACCGGGTCGACGAACTCGCCGCCGTACAACCGCTGCCCAAGCATGTGGTGTCCGGCGAGCGGGACGACACCTGGCCGGTGCCGCTGCTCGACGCGATGGCGCAGCGGCTGGACGCCCACCGGACCGTGATCGCCGGCGCCGAGCACTCACCGAACACCGACCGCCCCAGCGAGACCGCCGCAGCCGTTGCCGCGTTCTGGGATCAACACTGAACGAGCCAGTACCGGGCGCGTCAGTACTGGGCCTGCAGGTGCTGCCAGAACCCGTCCCGCAGCGCCCGCCTCAGCACCGCATGCCCCCGCAGCGACCGCTGCAGCACCCTCTCCGCCTCGATCAGCAGGTCCTGGTCCACCGGGCCCGGCAGATACGGATGGCCCGGCAGCAACTCCCCCATCGCCTCCCGCCCCCGCTCCCCCAGCCACGTCGCCGCGATCTGCGCCCCCACGAAACGCACTTCGTCCCGCGACGGCGGCGGTGCGCCCTCGTTCTCGTACGTCGTGACCGGGCGGCGCGTGATGTAGGGGCGGCAGAAGTCCAGGTCGAACGTCCGCTGGCTGTCGACCTCCCACAGCAGCGGCTCCGCCTGATTGCGCCCTTCAGCCGCCTCGATGCCCCACAGATGGACCCGCGCGCCGTACCCCTGCGCCGCCTCGACCGCCGAGACCAGGTCCTCGTCGCCGCCCACCAGCGCCGCGTCGCTGATCGCCCGGTGCCGGGCCAGCGACTCCAGGTCCGTACGGATGAGTGAGTCCACGCCCTTTTGCTGGTTGTTCGCGTTGAGGTTGCCCAGGCGCACCTTGACGTCCGGCAGCTCGGCGATGGACTGCTGCTCGGGGGTGTGGATACGGCGCCGGGCGCCGTCGTACCAGTACACCCGCAGCAGCCTGCTGTCCGCGAAGATCGTGCGGGCCTTGTCGATGAAGGCCTCGATCAGCCCCTCCGCGTCCAGGTCGAAGGAGCGCCGGTCCTCGGTGCCCGCGACAAGCAACCCGGCCGCAGCATAGACGTAACCCGCGTCGACGAAGATGGCGTGGGTGGAAGGCGTCTTGGCGACCTCGGCGAGCATGCGATGGAGCAGCTCGTTGGTGCGCTCCAGGCGGGCGCCGATCTCATTGATCTCTGCGTCGTCCATACGGTGCTCATTCATACGGTGCTCATTCTCCGTGGTCACGCCACAGCCTGCCAGTAGTTAGGCATCCAAAAAATTTCCTTAGCGTAGGGAATGTTTGCAGGGTGCATCCCGTTGAACACACACAGAACACGACGGATATCCGTCGCCATCAGTTCTCCAGCAGGAGGATCAGACGAAGGGATGAAGCCATGCGCTTCGAGATCATGCGACTGGACGACGTCGACGGCATCGCCGTGGACAGCACCGTCGTAGACGCCGCCTCCGTCAACCGGATCGTGCAGCAGGCCGCCTCGACAGGCCAGCGCATCTATATCCGACCGGCCGAATCCATGGCTTCGTAACGCTTGACGACGTAGTGATGTGACGCACTGCGCCCCCGTACGGACGATCCGTACGGGGGCGCAGTGCGTTCGGCACGTCGGCCTCAGGCCGCCTGGATGACCTGGGTCACGCCGTTGATGATCTGCTGCACGGCGATCGCGGAGAGCATCATGCCCGCGAGCCGGGTCACCAGCACCACACCGCCGTCCTTGATCAGCCGGATGATCAGCAGCGAGTAGCGCATCGTCAGCCAGAGCACGACGTGCATCGCGACGATCGCCGCCCAGACCGAGATCTGCTGGGCCGCGCCGTCCGCGTGCTGCACGGCCAGAATCACCGAGACGATCGCGCCGGGCCCGGCGAGCAGCGGCATGCCGAGCGGTACGAGCGCGACATTGACGTCCTTCGTCTGCTGGGGCTCGTCCGTCTTGCCGGTCAGCAGGTCGAGCGCGATGAGCAGCAGAAGCAGACCTCCCGCGATCATCAGCGCCGGTACGGAGACATGCAGGTAGTCCAGGATCTGCTGGCCCAGGATGCCGAAGACGGTGATCACGCCGAAGGCGACGGCCACCGCCTGCCAGGCCATCCGGCGCTGCACCTTGGCGGGCCGCCCTGAGGTCAGGGCGAGGAAGATCGGGGTGATCCCGGGGGGATCCATGATCACAAAAAGGGTGAGGAAGAGGGAGCCGAAAACGGCTGCGTCAAACACAGTGAGGGCCTAGCGGGAAGAGGGGTCGAACAGAGGAGGGCGAGGGTCAGGCGCGGCGTCCGCCCGTGCCCGGCACCGGGAAAGCGCCGGTCGCGCGCCGCGTGATCTCGCCGTAGATCTCCGGGTCGGTGGTGTATTCGCCGAGCCGGCAGGTCTTGCGGCTGCCGTGGTAGTCGCTCGATCCGGTGGTCAGCAGCCCGAGGTCGGCGGCGAGGCCGCGCAGATGGGCCCGGGTCGCCTCGTCGTGGTCCATATGGTCGACCTCGATGCCGTCGAGGCCGTACGCGGCGAGGTCGGCTATCGCGGCCTCGGGCACCGTGTTGCCGCGCTTGACGGCGAGCGGGTGCGCGAAGACGGTGACCCCGCCTGCGGCCTTGACCAGGCGGATCGCCTTGAAGGGGTCGAGCTCGTGCTTGGTGATGTGCGCACGGCCGCCGTCGGCGATCCACTGAGGCGTGAAGGCGTCCGAGACGGTCGGCACGACGCCGAGCTCGACGAGCGCGGTCGCGATGTGCGGTCGGCCGACCGAGCCCTCACCGGCGATACGGGCGACCTGGGCCCACTCGATCGGGACGCCCAGTTCCTGGAGCTTGGCCACCATCGCCTGGGCGCGCGGCACCCGGTCGTCCCGTACGAGCTCACGCTCGCGCAGCAGCTCCGGCTCGTCCGCGTCGAAGAGATACGCCAGCAGATGCAGGCTCACTCCGTCGATACGGCAGGAGAGCTCGGCGCCGGTGACCAGGGTCACGCCCTCGGGGAGCGCGGCGATCGCCTCGGCGTGACCGCGGGTGGTGTCGTGGTCGGTCAGCGCTACGACGTCCAGTCCGGCCGCGGCGGCGCCCAGCACCAGCTCGGCGGGGGTGTCCGTACCGTCCGAAGCCGTGGAGTGGGTGTGCAGATCGATGCGCACGACGCGTAACTCCAGGGACGGCAGACGGACAAGGGGACGGTCCAGTGTATCGGGGATTCGAACAGCCCCGCTTCAGCCCCGCTTCAGCCCCGCTTCAGCTCCGCTTCAGCCCGGTTCAGGACAGCAGGCGGGGCGACAGCGCCCCGCAGGGCAACAGTTCCACCTCCGCGCCCGCGTCGCGCAGATCCGTCAGCACCAGCTCGTCGTACATCAACAACCCTGACTGCTCCGGCCAGACGATCGCCCACAGCCACAGCCCGCGCGCCTCGCCCGCGAAGACCGCACGGTCGGCGGGGGCGTCGCTGACATGCCACAGCGGGGTGGGGCGTCCCGCGGCGAGCACCTTGGTCTGCGGCGGCTTGTCGACGCAGATGTGCGGGCCGGGGTCGGGTCCGTCCATCCCCGCGTAACGCGCACCGAGGCCGACGCCCAGCTCCTCGGCGATCAGCAGCAGTTCGCCCATGCCGCCGAGCGGGCCGGGCCCCGAGCAGGCAACTGCGGTCGCGCGGCCGCCACTTCGGTCGTCCCCTGCATAGGCGACACCGGTGAAGAGCCAGCCGACGGGCAGCGGCCAGGGCATCCAGACAGGGACTTTCGCGCGGTGCACGACCACACCGAGGGCCTCGACGCTGGGCGGGATCACCGGCTGCAGCGGGTGCACCGCACCGTGCACATCGCACTGCCAGGAGTCGGCAAAGAGACCGGGCGCCCTGACCCGACCACCGCACTTCGGGCAACTGGGTTCGCCCCTCATAGCGTCCAACGGTCCTCCCCGGCCGTCGTCGCGTCAAGGACGATCACCCGTCCGGCGCGTACCCTCGCCAGGCAAGACTAGATGCAGCTTGCAAGCATTAGCTTGTCCAGCCTATTGCTTGCATATCGCACCCATTCGGCGGAGAAGCGGCCGGTGACCGACGTGGGCAGCGCCGGCGCTCCGGCCCGTCCACGCGATCGAGGACGGTGTGACGGTCTTCACCAACTGACCTGAAATCAGTCCAGAGTTACGGACCTGCGCAGCGGATCGCGCAGATCCGTGCCGTGCGTCAGCCACCGCTCCTGGAGCTCCTGCGCGCCGTGCACACGCTTCCAGGCCGCCTCGTTCGACGTCATCGGCAGCAGCGGAAGGAAGCGCACCGGATCCATCGGCCCGTCCAGCTCCAGGTCCTCGACAAGCCCGCCCGGCTCGGCGACAAGCACCGAGCTGAACGACGCGTCCGGCCACAGCGGACCGCCGACGTCCAGCGAGGCGCCTGGCGCCACCACCACGCCCTCGACCTGCGGGGACGCGGCCAGCACGGCGAGCGGACGCAGCACCTTGTCGGTGTCGGCGAGCCCGGCCCGTACGGAGAGAACCAGCTCCGCGCGCGGCCCCTTCACCGGGTCGGCGAGGGCCGCGGTGGGGTCCGTCATCGGGTGGGCGGACATGCCGAGAGTGGCGTACCGCACGATGTCCCCGTCGCCGCCCCGGTCAAGAAACCGGAGCACCTCGATACGGTCCGTACCGAGGAAGGTCACCGCGGCGCGCGCGTCCGGTTCGCCAAGTGCCGTACGCAGCCGGGCCTCGACCAGAGCAAGAACGTCTTCCATGTCGCGAGCATAAATGGCGTATGGAACGGGCAAACGAAGGGATTGGCCCTCAGTCGGCTGATAGTCTTGGCCGCTGGTCGGGACGGGCACGCAGGTGGGGGTACCCCCAGGCGGAGCTCTGGGGGAGTTGCTCTCAAGTCCCGACGACACGTCATCCCCCACGGGGGACCGGCTGGAGGAGGTGGGGCTGCGGTGGATCGAAGTCGACCGGTCAGTACCAACCGCTCTTCCGCACGGCACCTTTCCTCTGTGATCTGAGGCCTTCCCGCACGGGGCCCATGGCATTTCGCACGACGGAAGAGCACTTCGTTTTTGCCTGTCTGTAGCGAACGCCGTCACCGCGATCCCCGCGGTGCCGCCCGCTTTGCGGACGTACGCATCACGTCCCCATTCCGGGCTGTGCCACGCCAGTCGTACGACGGCCTCTCCGTGAAGGAGCCTGCCATGTCGATGATCCGTGACCTGCGTGAAGCGGTCCGTCCGTCCCTGCGCAAGAGCAACGCCCCCTACAGCACGTACGACGCCACCCGCGACCCGTCCGCCTCCAGCGCGGTCGTCGACTGCGCGGTCTACCGCGACGGCAAGCGGATGGAGAGCGCGACCTGCCAGACGCCGCACGAGGCGATGCTGCGGGTGCGCGAGGGCGGCGGCTTCGCGTGGATCGGGCTGCACGAGCCGACGGAGGCCGAATTCGCCGGTATCGCGGCGGAGTTCGGGCTGCACCCGCTGGCCGTCGAGGACGCGGTCCACGCCCATCAGCGGCCCAAGCTGGAGCGGTACGACGACACGCTCTTCACGGTCTTCAAGACGATCCACTACGTCGAGCACGCCGAGCTCACCGCGACGAGCGAGGTCGTCGAGACCGGCGAGGTGATGTGCTTCACCGGCCGGGACTTCGTCATCACGGTGCGGCACGGCGGCAAGGGCTCGCTGCGGGCTCTGCGGCACGGGCTGCAGAAGGACGTCGAGCTGCTCGCCAAGGGGCCTTCGGCCGTGCTGCACGCCATCGCCGACCATGTCGTCGACGGGTACATCGCGGTGGCGGCGGCCGTGCAGGACGACATCGACGAGGTCGAGATCGATGTCTTCTCCGCGCCCGCGAAGGGCAGCCCGCGCGGCAGCGACGCGGGGCGGATCTACCAGCTCAAGCGTGAGGTGCTGGAGTTCAAGCGGGCCGTGTCGCCGCTGCTGCGGCCGATGCAGCTGCTGAGCGAGCGGCCGATGCGGCTGGTCGACCCGGACATCCAGAAGTACTTCCGCGATGTCGCCGACCACCTCGCCCGGGTGCAGGAACAGGTCATCGGCTTCGACGAGCTGCTGAACTCGATCCTCCAGGCCAATCTGGCGCAGGCGACGGTCGCGCAGAACGAGGACATGCGCAAGATCACGTCCTGGGCGGCGATCATCGCCGTGCCGACGGCGGTCTGCGGGGTGTACGGCATGAACTTCGACCACATGCCGGAGCTGCACTGGAAGTACGGCTACCCCATGGTGCTCACCGGCATCATCGGCATCTGCCTCGCGATCCACCGCACCCTCAAGCGCAACGGCTGGCTGTAGCCCTGGGGGCTGTCGTTAAGCTGCGGGCATGACAGACATGCTGCTCGGCCAGGCCCTCATCGAGGAGGCCACCAAGAAGTCCGGCCTCATCTGGGTGCGCGGCGAGGGCCACGCGAGGGCGCTGTGGCACGTGTGGCACGAGGGCGCGGCACACATCGTCGGCGACGGCCCCGGCGAGCAGCCACTGCCGCAGCTGGTGAACGGTGGTACGGCGGAGATCACCGTACGCAGCAAGGACAAGGGCGGCCGGCTGATCGTCTGGACGGCGGCGGTGAGCGAGCTGGAGCCGCACTCCGAGGCGTGGGAGTCGGCCGTCGCGGAACTGAAGGGCAAGCGCCTGAACGCGCCGGACGCGGAGCAGATGACGGAGCGATGGGCACGGGAGTGCCGGGTGCTGCGGCTGGAGCCGAAGGACGCGATCACGGAGCAGCCGGAGGGCTCGGGGGCGGCCGTGCCGCTGCCGACGACGGCGACGACGCGACGTCCGGTGCCGGCGGCTTTGCCGAGGCTGCTGCTGAAGCGCAAGAAGCGGCGTGGCTAGCCCCGGCCGGGGCTTTGTCCTCGATCGCCGGACGGGCTTGATTTTCAAGCCTGTTGGGAATCCCCCGGACGAAGATCGGGTGAGGACCGGGGTCCGGGGCGGAGCCCCGGGGAACAGTTAGTCGCTGGTCTTCGGCAGCTGGCGGCCGTAGTCGACCGTTTCGTCCTTCGCCGGCGCCGCCAGCGCGAAGTCCTTGTCCCAGTCCCCCAGCGTCAGCACCCCCGCGCCGCCCGCCCTCGCGAACTGGAGCGGGTACGGCTTGCCCTCCAGCGAGACGTCGAGCGTGCCGCCCGCGCCCTCGCCCGCCATGACCTTGATCGTGCGGACGCCGCCCACCTGCGTGCGGTTGCCCTTGCTCAGCTCGCCCTGCATACCGAGCAGCCCCTCCAGCAGCACATCCATGTCCGTGAAGCCACGGAACTGGTTGTACGCCGGGTCCCCCTCCGGCACCTTCACGTACTTGTCGTCGAGCTTGCCCGCCGCCTCCGCGTCCGTCTTGCTCGGCTTCTCGTCGCCCTTACCTCCCGCGCCGCTCCAGAAACCGGCGTCGGCCTTCAGATAGAGCGCCTTCCCGACCCGCAGCAGCTCGAAGGTGTTGTCCTTCGAGGTGACGGAACCGGTGCCACCGTCCTGCTTGAGCCGCATGTTCAGCTTGTACGTGCCGCGCTTGCTGACCAGCGTCCCTGAGAGGCGTACCGACACCGCCGCGTCCGCCGCCGCGCGTGCCTTCGTCTCGATCTCGGCAGCCGAGAGCCTGCCGACGCCATTGGTCCCCGCGTCCGGATCCTCGCTGCCGCATGCCGTGAGCGCCACGGTCAGCCCGGCACACAGCGCCAGGGGGAGCGCGGCCCGGCGGGCTCGGGAAGCCGGAGGGAGGGGAGTCACAAGCGCACTGCCTCTCGTCTGCGTGTCGTGGGTGGCAGACCGCAGCGTACCTGTGCGGAGGGCACGGATCCGCAGAGAGCCGTACGGACGCCAGCCAGGGCGGCCCAGAAGGGTACGGGCTAGCCTGAAGCCGTCAAACACTGGTATTTCCCGGCAGATGTCCCGGTGAAGAGGAGGCGCGGAGCATGCCCGCAGGCGCCCCCCGGATCTTTGTCTCCCACCTCGCCGGCGTGCCCGTCTTCGACCCCCAGGGAGACCAGGTGGGACGCGTCCGCGACCTGGTCGCGATGTTGCGCGTCGGCCGCCGCCCGCCGCGGCTGCTGGGCATGGTCGTCGAGGTGCTCAGCCGCCGCCGGATCTTTCTGCCCATGACGCGGGTGACCGGCGTGGAGTCGGGTCAGGTCATCACCACCGGAGTGCTCAACATGCGGCGCTTCGAACAGCGCCCCACCGAGCGGCTGGTGCTCGGCGAACTGCTCGACCGGCGGGTACGGCTCGTGGACACCGGCGAGGAGGTCACCGTGCTCGACGTCTCGATCCAGCAGCTGCCGGCCCGCCGCGACTGGGAGATCGACAAGGTCTTCGTACGCAAGGGCAAGCCCGGGGCGCTGCGCCGCAAGGGCGCGACGCTGACCGTCGAGTGGTCCGCGGTCACCGGCTTCTCGCTGGAGGAGCACGGACAGGGCGCCGAGAGCCTGCTGGCGACCTTCGAGCAGTTGCGCCCCGCCGACCTCGCCAATGTGCTGCACCACCTCTCCCCCAAGCGGCGCGCCGAGGTCGCCGCGGCTCTCGACGACGACCGGCTCGCGGACGTAATGGAGGAGCTGCCCGACGACGACCAGGTGGAGATCCTCGGCAAGCTCAAGGAGGAGCGGGCGGCGGACGTCCTGGAGGCGATGGACCCGGACGACGCTGCCGACCTGCTCTCCGAGCTGCCCGAGGAGGAGAAGGAGCGGTTGCTGGCGCTGATGCGGCCGGACGACGCCGCGGATGTGCGCCGACTGCTGTCGTACGAGGAGCGGACGGCGGGCGGTCTGATGACCACCGAGCCAATCGTGCTGCGGCCGGACGCGACGGTCGCGGACGCGCTGGCGCGCGTACGCCAGCAGGACCTCTCCCCCGCGCTCGCCGCGCAGGTGTACGTGTGCCGGCCGCCGGACGAGACGCCGACCGGCAAGTACCTGGGCACGGTGCACTTCCAGCGGCTGCTGCGGGACCCGCCGTTCACGCTGGTCAGCTCGATCGTGGACACCGATCTGCCGCCGCTCTCGCCGAACACCCCGCTGTCGGCGGTCACCAGCTATCTCGCGGCGTACAACATGGTCGCGGCGCCGGTCGTGGACGAGATCGGTTCGCTGCTGGGCGCGGTGACCGTCGACGACGTACTCGACCATCTGCTGCCGGAGGACTGGCGGGAGACGGACTTCGAGGAGTCGCTCCGCGAGGAGTCCGCCCATGGGTAGCGGCAGCGAGTACGGGCTGAGCGAACGCGGCGAGCCGAAGGAGCGCATGCCTTCCGGGGCGAGCGCCGCGCCGCGTCACCGGGTCCGGCTCGACCAGCCGCGCGCGCCTCGGCGCAGCTTGCTGCCGGAGTACGACCCCGAGGCCTTCGGCCGGTTCTCGGAGCGGATCGCCCGCTTCATCGGAACCGGACGGTTCCTCGTCTGGATGACGTTGATCATCATCCTGTGGGTCGTCTGGAACATCTTCGCGCCCAGGGATCTGCGCTTCGACGAGTACCCGTTCATTTTTCTGACGCTGATGCTGTCGCTCCAGGCCTCGTACGCCGCCCCGCTGATCCTGCTGGCACAGAACCGGCAGGCGGACCGGGACCGGGTCACGCAGGAGCAGGAACGCAAGCAGAACGAGCGCTCCATCGCGGACACGGAGTATCTGACCCGGGAGATCGCGGCGCTGCGGATGGGTCTCGGCGAGGTCGCCACCCGGGACTGGATCCGCTCCGAGTTCCAGGATCTGATGAAGGAGATGGACGACCGGCATCTATTCCCGCAAGACACCTCCCGCGGGAGTGATGAAGGCGACCGCTGACCGCCCTTTCCGGGGGTGGGCGTCAGCGCCGTACCATCGTCCGTATGGCTACGGAAGACGCGGTGCTTGAAGCACTGGCGACGGTGAACGACCCCGAGATCCACAAACCGATTACCGAACTCGGCATGGTCAAATCGGTCGGGATCGGGGCGGACGGTGCGGTCGCCGTCACGGTGTATCTCACCGTCTCCGGCTGCCCGATGCGCGAGACGATCACGAAGAACGTGACCGACGCGGTCGCGCGCGTCGAGGGCGTCACACGCGTCGACGTCACGCTGGACGTGATGAGCGACGAGCAGCGCAAGAACCTCGCGAGCTCCCTGCGCGGCGGGACCGCCGAGCGCGAGGTGCCTTTCGCCAAGCCCGGTTCTCTGACCCGCGTCTACGCGGTCGCCTCCGGCAAGGGCGGCGTCGGCAAGTCCTCCGTCACCGTGAACCTGGCGGCGGCGATGGCGGCCGACGGGCTGAAGGTCGGCGTCGTCGACGCCGATATCTACGGGCACAGCGTGCCGCGGATGCTGGGCGTGGACGGCCGTCCCACCCAGGTCGAGAACATGATCATGCCGCCGTCCGCGCACGGCGTGAGCGTGATCTCCATCGGCATGTTCACCCCGGGCAACGCCCCGGTGGTGTGGCGCGGGCCGATGCTGCACCGCGCGCTCCAGCAGTTCCTCGCGGACGTGTACTGGGGCGACCTGGACGTGCTGCTGCTCGATCTGCCGCCGGGCACCGGCGACATCGCGATCTCGGTGGCGCAGTTGGTGCCGAACGCCGAGATCCTGGTGGTCACCACCCCGCAGCAGGCCGCGGCCGAGGTCGCCGAGCGGGCCGGCTCCATCGCCGTACAGACGCACCAGAAGATCGTCGGCGTCGTCGAGAACATGTCGGGTCTGCCGTGCCCGCACTGCGACGAGATGGTCGACGTCTTCGGCTCGGGCGGGGGCCAGCGGGTCGCCGAGGGGCTGACGAAGACGACCGGCGCGAACGTGCCGGTGCTGGGCTCCATCCCGATCGACGTACGGCTGCGCGAAGGCGGCGACGAGGGCAAGCCGGTCGTCCTGACCGACCCGGACTCACCGGCGGGCGCGGCGCTGCGGGACATCGCGGGCAAGCTGGGGGGCCGTCAGCGCGGCCTGTCGGGCATGTCGCTGGGAATCACCCCGCGCAACAAGTTCTAGGCGGCTTGCCACCGATCGCCGGACGGGCTGGTAATCAAGACCGCCCGGCGATTGAGGACGAACCGGCTGCCGGACGGCGCCGGCAACCATCACGGTCACCGCACTAGCCCACGTACGCGCCGAGATCCTGGACCGCCGAGAAGCCCAGCCCGTACGCGCTCATCCCACGCCCGTAGGCGCCGATGTGCACCCCGGCCCGGGTCGAGCCCGCCAGCACCCAGCCGAACTCCGACTCGCGGTAGTGGAAGGTCGTCGGCACGCCGTCGACCGGCAGCGAGAGCATCGACCAAGCGGGGCCGGCCAGATCGTCGGCCAGCTCGAACGCGGTCTCGGTCTGCTGGTCCAGCCAGTCGTCGCGCAGCGAGTGGTCCAACTGGGCGGGCCAGGTGTAGGCCAGCAGCCCCGAGCCGGCCAGCCAGGCCGCGGAGGAGACCGTGGTGGCGTCCAGTACGCCCGTGCCGTCGCCGCTGCGCCGCACCGGGCTGGCCACCACGGTGATGACCGCGGCGAAACGCTCCCTCTCGGCGCCGGCGGCCTCCGGCCGTATCGACGGCTCGTCGCCGTGGCCCACCGCACCGTGCTGGACCGTGCCGTCCGCCGCGGTGCCGACCTGCATCAGCCAGCGCGGGCCGGTGAATGCCTCGTCCAGCCCGTACCAGGGGAAGGACGCACGCCGATAGTCGTCGACCGCGCGCTGGGCCGCTGTCCCCACAGGTGCCGCCGCGAGCGGGGGCTCCCCGTCGGGCGCATCGGGATCGCCGACCGTGTCTTGCGCTTCTAGCCGACTTGTCGTCTCCATCTACCCGGCCGCCTCCTCTTGTGTCCGAGGCCCGGAGCGGACCCGCCCCCCTCGGGCGTCCTCGCTACCGGACAGATGGAGAGAATAGCCACCCTGTCCCGGCTCGCAGGGATTGAGGTGCTCAGGTGGCGTCTGCGTCGAAGGGCGGGCGCTCGTCCTGAACGGGCTTTTCGCGCTTCTTGAGCAGGTCGGGGGTGCCCGGCGAGCCGTTGACGGCGGCGGGGACCGACGTGTCGGATTCCTTGCCGTTCACCGCGTCGGCGACCTCGTTGATCTCCTTCTTGAGGTCGAAGCTGCTGCGGAGGTCCTTGAGCTCCTTCAGGTCCTCGTTCTCGTTCAGCTGCTTGCGGATGAACGTCTTGGGGTTGAGGTCCTCGAAATCGAAGTCCTTGAACTCCGGGCCCAGTTCGCTGCGGATGTCGTGCTTCGCGCTCTCGGAGAACTCGCGGATCTTCCGGATGAAGCGGCTGGCGTCCTGGATGACTTTCGGCAGCTTGTCGGGGCCGAAGATGAGCACGGCGAGCACCACGAGCGCCACCAGCTCCAGTGCGCCTATGTCATTGAACACCCTGCTGCTCCTCGTGTTCTCTGCGGCCCGCAGGTCGGATGGGGTCCGGGCCCGATCCACGGTACCCGCCGGAACTGTCCGCACGGTACCTTCCGACGGCCGGTGCCGGGACCGGCCTCGTCGGCGTTCCGCTGTCCGTCATGTGCCGTCCGCGGAGCCGAGCGTGAGCGTCATCGTCCGTTCATTGCCGCCGCGGACCAGGGTGAGCTCCAGCCGGTCGCCCGGGCGGTGCGAGCGGATCTTGACGATCAGCTCCTCGCCGCTGTGCACCCGCTGGCCGTCGACCTTGGTGATGATGTCGCCCGGCTTGATCCCCGCCTTGGCGCCAGGGCCGCCCGAAGCGACGGAAGGGCTGCCGTCCTTGCCCTTCTCGCCGACACGCGCGCCGTCGCCGGTGTACTTCATGTCCAGGCTGACGCCGATCACCGGGTGGGTGGCCTTGCCGGTGTTGATCAGCTCTTCGGCGACGCGCTTGCCCTGGTTGATGGGGATCGCGAAGCCGAGTCCGATGGAGCCGGCCTGGCCGCCCTCGGGGCCCGCGCCGCTGTCCGCTGCGCGGATCGCGCTGTTGATGCCGATGACCCGGGCCTTGGTGTCCACCAGCGGACCGCCCGAATTGCCGGGGTTTATCGGGGCGTCGGTCTGCAGCGCGTCGACATAGCTGACATCGCTGCCGTCGCCCTTCTCGCCACCCGCGGTGATGGGGCGCTCCTTGGCGCTGATGATGCCGGAGGTCACGGTGTTCTGGAGGTCGAAGGGTGCGCCGATGGCGACGACCGGGTCGCCGACCTGGACGCTGTCGGAGTTCCCCAGGGGCAGCGGCTTGAGGCCCGAGACGCCGGACACCTTGACGACGGCGAGGTCGTAGCCGCTGTCCTTGCCGACGAGCGTCGCCTTGGCGGTCTCGCCGCCGCTGAAGGTGACGGAGATGTCGCCGGCCGAGCCCGCCGGGTCGACGACATGGTTGTTGGTCAGGATGTGGCCCCGCTGGTCGAGCACGAAGCCGGTGCCGGTGCCCTGTTCGCCCCCGCCGCTGACATGCAGCGTGACGACGCTCGGCAGCGCGCTTGCGGCGATGCCCGCGACGCTGTCGGGCGGGCGGTTGCCGTTGTCCTTGGATGCCTGCGGGAGTTCGACCTGGGTGATGCCGCCGTTGCGTTCGACGTACGCGCCGATGCCACCGCCGATGACGCCTGCGACGAGCGCCAGCAGGACCGCCCCGACCAGCAGCGATCCGCGCCCGCGCTTCTTCCTGGTGGGCTCACCGGGATGGGTCAGCGGCTGACCTGGCGCGCTCCAGGGGTCGTACTGCAGCCAATGGGAGGTCGGGGGCTGCGGCAGCTGGGTGTGGGGCTGGTGGGCATGCGGCTGGGGCGCCTGGGGCTGCGGCGCCTGGGGCACCGGCGCATGGGGCACCGGCGCATGGGGCACCGGCGCATGGGGCACCGGCGCATGGGGCTGGGGCGGCGGGGCGTACCCGCCGCCGGTTCGCGGTGCGGTGCCCGGCGCGGTGCCGTTCGGCGTCGCGGAGTACTGCGGCGGTACGGGAGTGCCCTGCGCCGGGGTCGGCATCGGCCGCTGTACGGGAGGTGCGGGCGCCCACGGCCCAGGTCCGCCGTACGGCGGGGTGCTGTACTCGTCGGCCTCGTGCAGCGGCTGCGGCCTGCCCGGCGCCGGCGTGGGCGGCAGCTCGGCCGTCACCTCGGTGTCCGCGGCCACCGCGGCGTCCTCAGGCACCGGAACCGGAACCGGCACACCCTCCGACACCGGCTCCTGCGCCTCCGGCTCGGGCTCGGGCTGGGTCGCACGTCCCGCGCTGGGCCGGCTCCACCACTTCGCCTTCGGTCCGGTGGGCTTCCCGTCGTCCATGCTCTCCCCGCAAACTGCCGGCCACTGCGCACCCCCGCGGGGCACCCCTCCGAAGATTCAACCAGGTTTGCGAATCTCCGCGCAGAGTCCTGCTCAGCGCCGGGACGACAGGGGCAGAGCGGACTGGGTCGGGGCAGCGAGATGCGTGGGGACAGGTGTGGCGCTCGGGGTGAGCCCGGGGGCGGTGGCGAGCTGGAATGCCGAGCCCGTCGGACGTATCAGCGGCGGGGAGTACGAAGCGTCGGTCAGCATCGGGGCCGAGAACGGGGGGTTCAACGGCGCCGGGGCCAGCAGGCTGGGCGCCCCTGCGACGACGGGGCGGTTGTCCGACCTGACCAGGCCGTTGCCCCCGGTGCGACGGCGCTCGGTCTCGGTGCTCCTGAGGTTGCCCGCCCCGGTGTTCGCGCCGGTGGCGCCCGCGGTCGGGGTCGCGGCCCGCAGCGGCGTGACGTTGCGACCCGCGCCCTCGCCCCTGGGTCCGGCCTGGACCGAGGCGTCGAGCGGCAGTGCCCCGCCGAGGGCGATCGCCGCGAACGACACGGCGCTGGCCGCCGCGAAGGCGAACCTCCGCCCGCGCCAGGGCGAACGCTCCGCTTCCGTACGCCCCACGTCATGAATTCGGAAGCCGCTGCCGGAACCGCCGGGAAGGACGGTCGCGTGGGCGCCCGCGGGAACGTATCCGAACGTCTGCGTACGGGAGTCGCCGGAGTCCCGGCCCCGTCCCGACGAGGGGCTCAGCGCTCCGAACACCCCGTCGCCACCGAGCCGCCCCCCGTCAAAAGGTCCACCCCGGCCGTCGTCGTCGCCTCCGGGCCCTGCGGGCAGCCCCTGGAGCCGCGCGAGCAGCCCTTCGGAGGGCGGCGGCGGCGCGGTGTGGGCGAAGACGTTCTTCAGGCGGCGCTGGGCGTCCGCCTCGGCCTTGCACTTGGGACAGGTCGCCAGATGAGCCAGCACCCGGTCCCGGACGTCGTGTTTGAGCTCGCCGTCGACAAGCGCGGCGAGCCGGTCCCCCAGATGCTGCTCCGCAGGGGTGGGGCTTGAGCCACTCACGCCGGTCCGACCTCCCCTGCCAGGCCGACCACACCCGCCAGCGAGCGCTGCTCGGCACGTGCCTCGGGGGAACGGTGCTGCAGAGCCTTGCGCAGATGGGACCGGCCGCGGTGGATCCGGCTGCGGACCGTGCCGAGCTTGACGCCCAGGGTCGCGGCGATCTCCTCGTACGAAAGCCCCTCGATGTCACAGAGCACCACGGCGGCGCGGAACTCCGGCGCGAGGGTGTCCAGCGCCTGCTGCACATCGGCGTCGAAGTGGGTGTCGTTGAAGACCTGCTGCGGGGACGGCTCGCGGCTGGGCAGCCGCTCGGCGGCGTCGTCGGCGAGCGCGTCGAAACGGATCCGCTGCTTGCGGCGGACCATGTCCAGGAAGAGGTTCGTGGTGATGCGGTGCAGCCAGCCCTCGAAGGTGCCCGGCGTGTACGTCGACAACGAGCGGAAGACCCTCACGAAGACCTCCTGGGTGAGGTCCTCGGCGTCGTGCTGGTTGCCCGTCAGCCGGTAGGCGAGGCGGTAGACCCGGCCGCTGTGCGTGCTGACGATTTCCTCCCAGGTGGGAGGCGTCCACGCCTGCGATTCCGCATCCGATGCGAAGGTCGCGGTAGCTGCGGAGTCAGTGGAGCGGGAACGGTCAGCAATGTCGGTCACGGATCTCGGCTCACCCGCCGACCTGAGGAAGCGCCTCAGCACTCCTCTCCGATCCGCAGGTGCAGCCGCACCTCCCCTGTCGGCTCTGGTGGTGTCCAGCGGAGCCCCTACCATAGCCACCTCGCCCGTTAGCTCCGGATAAGAATCTTTACGCGAATTTGGGTCCTGCTTCTGGTCCTGATCCATGCGCTTCCCCCTGTCCCTTCATAACGCCTGGTCCCATCCGCGGGTTCCCGGGCGCAGCGGATACAGTCAGCGTCGCGCCACTACGGGGACAGGAGAGGGTCATTACCGCCAACCGGCAGACGAGCTGGGCGTTCGCCGACGCCTTTGTCGCCGAGGACGACGCGCTGCGCTGGGCCCGTGACCGGGCCCGGGAGTCAGGGCTCCCCTCGGTGTCGCCAGGCACCGGCGCCGCGCTGCGACTGCTGGCTGCCACCGCCGACGCGAAAGCGGTGGCCGAGATCGGTACGGGGACGGGTGTCTCCGGGATCTATCTGCTGCACGGGATGCGGCCCGACGGCGTACTGACCACGGTGGACCCGGAGCCGGACCGCCAGCAGTTCGCCAAGGAGGCCTTCCGCGCGGCGGGCTTCGCCGGGAACCGGGCGCGCTTCATCCCCGGCCGCGCGCTCGACGTACTTCCGCGGCTGGCGGACGGCGGTTACGACCTCGTCTTCTGCGACGGCGACCGGACGGAGTCGCTGGACTATCTCGCTGAATCGTTGCGCCTGCTGCGACCTGGCGGTCTTGTCTGCTTCGAGGGCGTATTCGCGGACGGCCGCACGGTCGACTCGGCGGCCCAGCCGGCGGAGGTGCTGCGTCTGCGGGAGCTGCTGCGCGCGGTACGGGAGAGCCAGGAGCTGCTGCCGTCGCTGCTGCCGGTGGGCGACGGCCTGCTCTGCGCGGTCCGCCGCGGCTGAGCCCGTATCCGCCCCCGCCGACGCGGCCGCTGCCACGCTCGTTACGCATCCGATCCGGAACACAGCACTGCCCCGGCACCGAAGTGCCGGGGCAGTGAAAAGTGTGGGCGCTTCCGCGTCAGCCGACGACCTTCTTCAGAGCGTCGCCGAGGGCATCGGCTTCGTCCGGAGTCAGCTCGACCACAAGCCGACCGCCGCCTTCGAGCGGAACGCGCATGACGATGCCCCGCCCCTCCTTGGTCACCTCGAGCGGGCCGTCGCCCGTCCGCGGCTTCATGGCCGCCATGCTCGTTCCCCTTCCTGAAACCAGCTCATCGCAGCCGACAACCCAGGTGTCACCGGCATCGAACACATTGCTTCCAGGTCATTATCCCGCATGGCGGGACCCGATGACCAACATCAGTCGGCATCGCTTGCGCAACGCGCTCTCTCAAAACCACTCAATTCGGCGATCCGCCTGCGATACTTCGCCACCGCGCGCCCGGCCGGGCGCGAAGATTGTTTGACGCAGGTCACATGTTCGCCCCCGGCGATCTCCGCCATGCTGGGCCCTGAACACGCCTGAACACCAACGTCAGAGCCGCAAAGGGGACCCTGCCATGGCCGACTCCGTGCTGTACGAGGTGAGCGACGGACTCGCGACGATCACGATCAACCGGCCCGAGGCCATGAACGCGATGAACACCGAGGCCAAAGTCGCTCTGAGGGACTCGGCCCGGGCAGCCGCCGCCGACCCTTCCGTACGGGCGGTACTGCTCACCGCGTCCGGGCGCGCCTTCTGCGTGGGCCAGGACCTCAAGGAGCACATCGGGACCCTCCTCGCCGCCCGCGAGTCCGGCAGCGGCGACACCATGAACACCGTGCGGGAGCACTACAACCCCATCGTGCGGGCCCTGACCGAGATGCCGAAGCCGGTCGTGGCCGGGGTCAACGGCGTGGCCGCGGGCGCGGGCCTCGGCTTTGCGCTCGCCGCGGACTACCGGGTCGTCGCGGACACCGCAAAGTTCACGACCTCCTTCGCGGGCGTCGCGCTGAGCGCCGACTCCGGGGTGTCGTGGACGCTGCCCCGGCTGATCGGCCAGAGCCGGGCCGCGGATCTGCTGCTCTTCCCGCGCTCGTTCTCCGCGCAGGAGGCCTACGAGCTGGGCATCGCGAACAAGCTGGTCCCCGCTGACGACCTGGCCGCAGAGGCCGCCGCGGTGGCCCGGGCGCTGGCCGAAGGACCGACCGTGGCGTACGCGGCGATCAAGGAGTCCCTGGCCTACGGCGCCGGTCACACGCTCGGCGAGACGCTCGACAAGGAGGACGAGCTGCAGGCGAGGGCGGGCTCGTCCGAGGACCATGCGATCGCGGTCCAGGCCTTCATCGCCAAGGAGAAGCCGGAGTACCTCGGCCGCTAGGAGCGAGCCAGGCGCGGGCTGGGAGCGGGCCAGGCGCTCGCCCGGCGGGCGACGCAGCCGCTCAGGTGGTCGTCGACAAGGCCGCACGCCTGCATGAGCGCGTACGCCGTCGTCGGTCCTATGAAGCGCAGCCCGCGCTTCTTGAGGGCCTTGGACAGCGCGGTGGACTCGTCCGTTACGGCCGGGACGTCGGCGATCGTGCGTGGAGCGGGCCGCGCCGCCGGGTCGGGGGCGTACGACCAGATCAGCGTGTCCAGCTCGCCGGGGGACCAGCCGGCGAGCACGCGCGCGTTGGCGAGGGTCGCCTCGATCTTGGCTCGGTTACGGATGATCCCGGCGTCGGCGAGGAGGCGCTCCTCGTCGGCGTCGGTGAACTCCGCGACAGAAGCGATCTTGAAGCCGTCGAAGGCGAGGCGGAAGCCCTCGCGCCGGCGGAGAATGGTGATCCAGGACAGGCCCGACTGGAAGGCCTCCAGGCAGAGACGTTCGAAGAGCGCGTCGTCGCCGTGGACGGGGCGGCCCCACTCCTCGTCGTGATACGTGACGTAGTCGTCCGTGGACAGACCCCAGGGGCAGCGCAGCTTCCCGTCGGGGCCCGGTGCGACACCGCCGGTCACCGCTCGGGCTCCTCGCCGGGCTTGGTGAACAGGTCGCCCCTGCCCACAGCGGTGGCCTGCGCGCCGGCCAGCGCGGACTCCAGTTCGGCGATGCGCGCGTCCCGCTCGGCGAGCTCGGCGCCGAGGCGGCCGAGCACATCGTCCACGTCCGCCATCCGGTAGCCGCGGGGCGCGACCGGCAGCCGCAGCGCCTCGACGTCCGCACGGCCGACCGGGCGGGTGGCCGGCAGCGGGTCGACCAGCTGCTCGGGCGCCACCTCTGGCAGGGCCGCGCTGTCGCCGCCGCCGACCACAGCGAGGGTGACCGCGGCGACGACCACGACCATCGCGATCAGCAAGAACAAGAACACGAGCGAGCCTCTCCCCAAGCGGAAACTGTCCGGTGCTGATCGTGCCACGGGACTCTGACAGTTAGGGTCGCAGGCGAACGACCTGAGGAGGAAACAGCGGATGCTGCGGCTGGGACGGCGCGAATTCGACGCGCACGAGCCGGTGATCATGGCGATCGTGAACCGTACGCCTGACTCCTTCTACGACCAGGGCGCGACCTTCCACGACGAGCCGGCCCTCGCCCGCGTCGAGCAGGCGGTGTCAGATGGTGCTGCCATCATCGACATCGGTGGGGTGAAGGCCGGTCCCGGGGAGGAGGTGACGGCCGAGGAAGAGGCACGTCGGACGGTCGGCTTCGTGGCCGAGGTGCGCAGGCGCCACCCGGACGTGGTGATCAGCGTCGACACCTGGCGGCACGACGTGGGCGAGGCGGTCTGCGAGGCTGGCGCGGACCTGCTCAATGACGCGTGGGGCGGGGTGGACCCGAAGCTGGCGGAGGTCGCCGCGCGGTACGGCACGGGCCTGGTGTGCACGCACGCGGGCGGCACGGAGCCGAGGACACGGCCGCACCGGATCGCGTACGACGACGTGGTGGCGGACATTTTGCGGGTGACGCTCTCGCTGGCGGAACGAGCGGTGGAGCTGGGGGTGCGGCGGGACGGGATCATGATCGACCCCGGTCATGACTTCGGGAAGAACACGCGCCATTCGCTGGAGGCGACGCGTCGCCTCGGGGAGCTGACGGCGACGGGCTGGCCGGTGCTGGTCTCGCTGTCGAACAAGGACTTCGTCGGCGAGACGCTCGACAGGCCGGTGAAGGAACGCGTGATCGGGACGCTGGCGACGACGGCGGTGTCGGCGTGGCTGGGGGCGCAGGTGTATCGCGTGCACGAGGTGGCGGAGACGAAGCAGGTGCTGGACATGGTGTCGACGATCGCGGGCCACCGGGGACCGGCGGTGGCGCGGCGGGGGTTGTCGTAGCGGCGGGGGCGGTGCGGTGCGGGTGCGGTGCGCCTGCGGCGGGCCTGTTCCCCGACCCGCCCCTTCCCGAGCCGGGGCTCCGCCCCAGACCCCGGTACGCCCTTCGGGCGTTGTCCTCAATCTCCCCCAGACTTCGTCCGGGGGGACCCCCAACGGGCTTGAAGTTCTGCCCATCCGGCGAAAACTCAAGCCTCGCCGGCGTTTGAGGCTCGGGGCCCGGGGCCCGGGGCCCGGGGCAAGGCCCCGAAATCAAGCCCCTCCGGCGATTGAGGAGCGTGGTCCGGGGCGGAGCCCCGGCGGGTCAGTGGCCCGTCTCCTTCGTCACCATCGCCACCGCCTCCTCCACGTCGTCCGTGACATGGAAGAGCAGCAGGTCGTGAGCCGACGCCTTCCCCTGCGCCACCACCGTGTTCCGGAGCCAGTCCACCAGTCCGCTCCAGTACTCCGTACCGAACAGCACGATCGGGAAGCGCGTGACCTTCCGGGTCTGGACCAGCGTCAGCGCCTCGAACAGCTCGTCCAGCGTGCCCAGTCCGCCCGGCAGCACCACGAAGCCCTGCGCGTACTTCACGAACATCGTCTTGCGGACGAAGAAGTAGCGGAAGTTCACGCCGATGTCGACATGCGGGTTGAGGCCCTGCTCGAAGGGGAGCTCGATGCCCAGGCCGACCGAGATGCCCTCCGCCTCCCGCGCCCCCTTGTTCGCCGCCTCCATCGCGCCCGGGCCGCCGCCCGTGATCACCGCGAAGCCGGCGTCGACCAGCGCCTTGCCGATGCGGACGCCCGTGTCGTACTCGGGGGTCCCGGGCCCCGTGCGGGCGGAGCCGAAGACGCTGATCGCGCTGGGCAGTTCGGCCAGCGCGCCGAAGCCCTCCACGAACTCCGACTGGATGCGCATGACCCGCCAGGGGTCTGTGTGCACCCACTCGGAATCGCCCTCGGTGTCCAGCAGCCGCTGGTCGGTGGTGCCGGGCTGCACCTGATCCCTACGGCGCAGCACCGGTCCCAGTCGCTGCTCCTCCAGCGCCCGCAAACCCTCGGGGTTGCCCATGACCTGCTCCCTCCGGCCGAACATTGTTGCTTTGAGTCAGGGTAGGTCGGTGAACGTTACGACATGTGAAATCGGGGTTGTCAGACAGTGAGCCAGTCCCGGAGCCGGCCCTCGCAGTGCGTGATCTTGTCGACCGCGACATGCTCGTCCCGCTTGTGGGCGAAGAGCGCGTCACCGGGCCCGTAGTTCACCGCGGGCACGCCCAGCGCGCTGAAGCGTGAGACGTCCGTCCAGCCGAACTTGGGCTGCGCCGTGCCGCCGACCGCCGCTATGAACGCGGCCGCCGCCGGGTGCGAGAGCCCGGGCAGCGCCCCGCCGGTGTGGTCGTCCACCACGAACTCCGCGACCCCGCAGTCCGCGAAGACCTCGTGGACATGCGCCAGGGCCTCCTCCTCGCTGCGGTCGGGCGCGTAGCGGTAGTTGACCACCACGGTGCACTCGTCGGGGATGACGTTGTTGGCCACTCCGGCCTCGATCCGTACGGCGTTGAGCCCCTCCCGGTACTCAAGCCCGTCGATCACCGGCCGTCGCGGCTCGTACGCGGCGAGCTTGGCCAGGATCGGCGCCGCGGCGTGAATGGCGTTCGACCCCATCCAACTGCGCGCGGAGTGTGCCCGCTCCCCCGTCGTACGGAGAAAGACCCGCAGCGTGCCCTGGCAGCCGCCCTCGACCTGCGCGTCGGACGGTTCGAGGAGGACCGCGAAGTCGCCCTTCAGCCAGTCGGCATGGGCCTCGGCCACATGTCCCAGACCGTTGAGGTGTGCGGCGACCTCTTCGTTGTCGTAGAAGACGAATGTGAGGTCGCGGTTGGGCTCGGGGACCGTCGCGGCGATGCGCAGCTGGAGCGCGACGCCCGACTTCATGTCGCTCGTGCCGCAGCCCCACAGCACGCCGTTCTCGTCCAGCCGGGACGGCACGTTGTCGGCGATCGGAACCGTGTCGATGTGCCCGGCCAGGATGACCCGCTCGGCGCGCCCCAGGTTCGTACGGGCCACGACGTTGTTGCCGTGCCGGCCGACGGTGAGATGCGGCAGGGCACGCAGCGCCTGCTCGATCGCGTCGGCGAGGGGCTTCTCCTCGCCGCTGACCGACCGGAAGTCGACCAGCCGGGCGGTGAGCGCCGGAGCATCAAGAGTGAGGTCAAGCACGGTGTCGGGCATGGCTCCGACCTTAACGCGGGCTCCAGTACGGTGGGCAGCGTGTCCGAGACCGCCTCCCCCGTCCGGCGCGGCCGCCTCCTGCGTATCGCGGCCGCGGTCGCCGTGCTGCTGGCACTCATCAGCTACGTCGTGGTGCAGTACGTCACCGGCGGCGGCGCCCCTCGCTGCACCGTCCGTACGGCCGAGGGCGAGGGCCCCACGTACGAACTGAGCACCGAGCAGGCCGCGAACGCCGCGACGATCTCCGCGGTCGGCACCACCCGCGGCCTGCCGGAGCGCGCGGTCACCATCGCGCTCGCCACGGCCCTCCAGGAGTCGGGGCTGCGCAACATCAACCACGGCGACCGGGACTCGCTCGGCCTGTTCCAGCAGCGTCCCTCCAAGGGTTGGGGCACGACCCGCCAGATCCTCGACCCGGTCTACGCCGCCGGGAAGTTCTACGAGCGTCTCGCCGAGGTCCCGGGCTACTCGCGGCTGCCGCTGACCGTCGCGGCGCAGCGCGTCCAGCGCAGCGGTTTCCCGCAGGCGTACGCGAAGCACGAGCCGGACGCGACGCTGCTGGCCGCCGCCCTGACCGGCCGCGCGACCGGGGCTCTGACGTGCGAATCGGGCAAGGGTGAGGAGCCGGGCGATCCGGCGAAGGTGCGCGAGGAGCTGGTGCGGGCGTTCGGCCCCGAGGTGCTGCCGGAGGCGAGGACCTCGGGCAGGGCGGGAGCGCCCGGCCCGCGGGAGGTGGCCGTACCGGTGCCGTCGACGGTCGGGACGGACGGCGGCGGAGCCTCGCAGCGCGGCTGGGAGCTGGCGCACTGGGCGGTGGCGCGGGCGGAGGGGCTGCGCATCGAGGAGATCTCGTACGGGGGCCGGGTGTGGAGCGCGAGCGAGTCCGACGAGGGCTGGCGTTCCACGGGCGCCGCGTCGGGTTCCGCGCCGGGTTCCGAGGCGCCCAACGTCCGAATTCGCATCGCACAGTAATCCGGGCGCTCCCTCGAAGGAGGCGCTTCAGTCACGTTCGGACGAGAAGCCGGACGGCTATTCGCACGCGTTGCCAGTGATCCATCAAACCCCTTGCGCACAAAGGGAAGTGACGGTTCAGCAGACCCCTGCGCAATGGAATGTTTGTCCATTTTTATCCAGGGCTGATAATGCGACGCATTACCAACTCTTTACCTTGGTGCACCGCAACTTCCCCCGCCCTTCAGACGGTTGTCAGTGCGTACGAACCAACGTCCTTCTCGTCTCAAGGAGCATCATGTCCCTCCCCCTGACCCGTCGGATCGCCCGTGCCGCGCTGCTCATCGCGGCGGGTGCAGCCCCCGTGGTCGGTGCGGCCGGCTCCGCAAGCGCCGTGGAACTTCCCCAGAGCCCGCTCGGCGGCCTGACCGCCCTCGACACGGACAGCGTCGGCAACACTGTCGACGGTGCCGCGCAGAAGGCCACCGGCACCGCGGGCGAGACCGGCGCCGAAGCGGTCAAGAAGACCGTCCCGGCCGCGGGCAAGACCGTCGGCAAGACCGGCAAGTCTGCGCCCGGCACCGCCAAGGAGGCCGCCGGTGACACCGCGGGCAACGCCGCCGACGTCGTCGGCGAGACCGCCGGCACCGCGACCGAGTCGCTCGGCGGCGAGACCGCCGGCACGGCGACCGAGTCGCTCGGCGGCCTGCCCGTCGGCAGCGGCCTGCCCACCGAGCAGCTGCCGGTGAAGTCCCCGCTCTAGTCCACGCAGATACGCCGAGATCGGCAGAGACAGGCGGAGATACGGCTGAGGGGCCCCGGGAGCGCGAACTCCCGAGGCCCCTCTCTGCGTTTCTCTGCGTTGTTCTGCGCTGCCCTATCGCCGTCAGCCCAGGCGCTTGACCGCGGCCTCGACGCGTTCGTCGGTCGCGGTGAATGCCACCCGTACGAAATTCTCCCCGGCCGTTCCGTAAAAGTCGCCGGGCGCCACCAGAATGCCGAGCTCCGCCAGGTGCGCGACCGTGTCCCAGCACGGCTCGTCGCGCGTCGCCCACAGATAGAGGCTGGCCTCGCTGTGCTCGATCCGGAAGCCGTGCCCCTCCAGCGCCGTGCGCAGGGCGGTGCGCCGGGCGGAGTACCGCGCCCGCTGCTCCGTGACATGCGTGTCGTCACCGAGCGCCGCGACGGTCGCTGCCTGTACCGGCGCGGGGGTCATCATCCCGCCGTGCTTGCGGATCTGGAGCAGCTCGCCCAGCACGGCCTCGTCACCGGCGATGAACGCGGCGCGGTAGCCGGCCAGGTTGGAACGCTTGGACAGGGAGTGGACGGCGACGACGCCTTCGTACGTACCGCCGCAGACATCCGGGTGCAGGACCGAGACCGGCTCCGCCTCCCAGCCGAGCTCCAGGTAGCACTCGTCGCTGAAGACCAGAACTCCGTGCTCGCGCGCCCACCCGACGATGCGGATCAGCTCGTCCTTGGCCAGCACCCGGCCGGTGGGGTTGGAGGGCGAGTTGAGCCAGAGCAGCTTCAGACCGGCGGGGTCGAGGTCCGTTGGGTCGTCGTAGACGGCGGCCTCCGCGCGGGCCAGGCGCGCGCCGACCTCGTACGTCGGGTAGGCGAGCCGAGGGTAGGCGACCTTGTCGCCCGGGCCGAGACCGAGCTGGGTCGGCAGCCAGGCCACCAGCTCCTTGGAGCCGACGACCGGCAGGACGTTCGTGTGCGCCACATCGACGGCGCCGAGCCGCCGCTCCACCCATCCGGTGAGCGCGTTCCGCAGCTCGGCCGTCCCCCACACCGTCGGATAGCCGGGCGAGTCGGCTGCCGCGACGAGGGCCTTCTGGACCAGCTCGGGGACGGGGTCGACGGGCGTGCCGACGGAGAGGTCCACGATGCCGTCCGGGTGGGCCGCCGCCGTCGCCTTGTAAGGCTCGAGCTTGTCCCAGGGGAAGACGGGAAGGCGCGAAGAGACTGCGGGCACTGGCTTCTCTTTCTCGTACGTCAGGCAAAGGCCTCGGTCCCGTACGGACGACGAACCGTACGGGACCGGGAGCGGCACTGCTGCAGGCCGTCTACTGCGGGAACTACTGGTTCTGTGGCGGCAGTGCAGCAATGAAGGGGTGGTCGCGCTCGATCAGGCCGAGCTTGGAAGCACCACCGGGAGAACCGAGCTCGTCGAAGAACTCGACATTCGCCTTGTAGTAGTCCTTCCACTCCTCCGGGGTGTCGTCCTCGTAGAAGATCGCCTCAACCGGGCAGACCGGCTCACAAGCACCACAGTCGACGCATTCGTCCGGGTGGATGTACAAGGACCTGGAGCCCTCGTAGATGCAGTCGACGGGGCACTCCTCGATGCACGCCTTGTCCTTGACGTCGACACAAGGCTGCGCGATGACGTAGGTCACGCTGTCGTTCCTCCTCGGTAGGGCTGGCATTGCGCGGGAGCGCGGCGTCGTCGATGCCCGCCCCTAGTATCTCCGTTCTTGGCGACGATCCGAACAGGAGGGGCTCGCAGACCTGTGGAATTCACCCACGGCGGACGGCTCGAGGTCCGCATCACACCCGCTGACGTGGGCAAACGTGTATCAGTCAGGCGCCTGACCGGCTCCGGCGGGGTGCCCGCGAAGTTCACCGACACGGTCGGAGTTCTCACATACTGGAACGAAGGTGTGCTGCTGATCACACGCCGGACCGGTGAGAGCGTCCGCATTCCGGAATCGTCGCTGGTCGCGGGCAAGGTGGTGCCCGCCGCACCGGCCCGGCGGCGCGGGCCCGCGGCGGATTTCCTGGAGCTCGCGAGGGTGACCGCACGCGCCTGGCAGCCGGTGGAGAGCGAGCGGCTCGGCGAGTGGGAGCTGCGGGCGTCGTCCGGGTTCACCCGGCGGGCCAACTCGGTGCTGCCGCTCGGAGACCCGGGGATGCCGCTCGACGAGGCGCTGGCCACGGTGCGTACGTGGTACGAGGACCGGGGCCTGCCCGCGTATGTGCAGACCGCGACCGGGGCGGCGGGCACGCAGGAGGAGCTCTGCGCGGAGCTCGAGGCGCGCGGCTGGCGGCGCGAGGTCTCGGCGGAGGTGCGGATCGGGGCGCTGGCCCCGATCGGCGACCTGGACGCGGATGTGGAGCGGGTGCGGCTCGCGCGCTCCGTCGACGAGGCCTGGCTACAGCGCTACCAGCGGTCCGGTGTGCCCGGGCCACATGTGCTGAAGGTATTGGGGAGCGGCCCCTCTGTGTGGTTCGCATCCGTACCCGGAGTCATAGGCGGTGCACCGGCGGCAATCGGGCGGTGTGTGGTCGACGGCCGCTGGGCGGGCTTCATGGCGGTGGAGGTGGACCCGGCGTACCGGCGCCAGGGCCTCGCGACCTCGGTGATGACCGCGCTCGCCCGGCGCGCGCTCGAGGAGGGCGCGTCGGCGGCCTGGCTGCAGGTGGAGTCCGACAACGACGGTGCGCGTGCGCTGTACGAGGGAATGGGCTTCGCGACCCACCACCGCTACCACCACTTCCGATCTGCGTAAGCGGGTACGAATCGCGTATGCACGACGAATCCCCCGACCCGCCCGCCGACTGGCCTGCCGACCGGCGGCGGCTGTTCGCCGAGGAGGCCCGCTCCGGGCGGCCCGACCTCGCGGTGCTGTGCCTGCTCGTAGGCGCGGAGGCAGACCCCTCCGTGGACGAGGCGGCTCTGGACGCGGCCCAGATCGAACTGGACCGCCTCGCCGGCCTGCTCCCGTTCGGTCTGACCGGCCCCCGCGAGTGGGCATCCGCCCTGGCCGACCTCCTCGGCGGCCGCTGCGACTTCAGAGGCACCCCCGGCGACTACCAGCGCCTTGAGTCCTCCCTGCTCCACGAGGTCCTGCGGCGCCGCCGGGGCCTGCCGATCCTCCTCTCGGTGGTCTGGATCGAGGTGGCACGCCGCGCGGGAGCGCCGGTGTACGGAGTCGCCCTGCCCGGCCACTTCGTGGTCGGCTTCGGCGACCCCCACGAGCAGGTCCTCGTGGACCCCTTCGCGGGCGGCCGCCTGCTGACGGGCCCGGACGCGGAACTGCTGGTCGCGGGCGCCACGGGCGCGCCGCTGGACCCGTCGATGCTGAGCCCGGCGGACCCGCTCGACGTGGTGGTGCGCATCCTGAACAACATCCGCGCCTGGGCGGCGACCCGACCGGAACAGTCGGACGTCGCTCTGTGGGCGGTCGACCTGTCCCTGCTGCTGCCCAGCCACCCGGCGCGCCTGCGCTACGAACGGGCCCAACTGCTTGTACAGCGCGGGGAGTTCGCGATGGGGGCGGCGGAGCTGGACGCGTACGCGGATGTAGTGGCGGCGGTGGACCAGACCGCGGCGGACGCGATCAAGGGGCGGGCCCGGGCGGCGCGGGCGATGCTGAACTGAGTCCCGGTGTCACACTCGCGCGCCGACACGACTCTCAGGAGGTATCAGAGGGCGGCGCGCAGGAGGGACCCCATGGACCGCACAGGCACGTCGGACGATGCGACGCAGGTCAGGCGTCCCGAAGGCGGCGGCCGCGGTGGGGGCTGCGCAGGTAGCCCCGCCACTGAGGCCCGCTACCCAGTCGCTTCCGCCGTACGGCGAGCCCGCCTGTGATGCCACCATTTCATGGTGGCATCACTACGTAGGTCTCGCCGGCGCGCCCGTCAGGGAGCTCGGCCAGCAGGTCTGCGGCCAGCAGCCGGCAGGTCCCAGCGGGATTGCCCCCGGGAAGGGGGCTGCTACTCGGACAGGGCCTTCGCCGCCTCGGCGAGAGTGTCCAGGATCGGCTGCCCGTACTTCGCCAGCTTGTTCTCGCCGACCCCGTTCAGCGTGCCGAGCTCCGCCAGGGTCGATGGAGAGGTGACCGCGATCTCGCGGAGCGTCGCGTCGTGGAAGACGACATACGCGGGCACGCCCTGCTCTTTCGCGGTGGCGGCCCGCCAAGCGCGGAGCGCCTCGAAGACGGGCATTGCCTCTTCGGGCAGGTCGACGGGGGCTCGCTTCTTGGACGGCTTCTCCGTCCGCGCCGCCGCCTTCTTCTCGGGCTCGCGCCGCAGCGAGACGGCGCGCCGCCCTCCCAGCACCTCACCACTCGTCCCGGTGAGTACGAGCGTCCCGTAGTCGCCCTCGACGGCGATGAGCCCTTGCGCCAGCAACTGCCGTACGACACCGCGCCATTCGGCCTCGCGCAGCTCCGTACCGATACCGAAGACACTCAGCGCATCGTGGTCGAACTGGATGACCTTGGCCGTCTTCCGGCCCAGCAGGATGTCCGTGACCTGGCCCGCGCCGAACTTCTGGCCGCGTTCGCGCTTGAGCCGGACGACGGTCGACAGGAGCTTCTGGGCGGCGACGGTGCCGTCCCAGGACTCCGGGGGCGTCAGGCACGTATCGCAGTTGCCGCACGGGCTGCTCTCCTCCCCGAAGTAGGCGAGGAGCTGCACGCGCCGGCATTCGGCCGTCTCACACAGCGCGAGCATCGCGTCGACGTGCGCGGAGAGCCGTCGCCGATGTGCTTCGTCCCCCTCCGAGCCCTCGATCATCTTCCGCTGCTGCACAACGTCCTGCAGCCCGTACGCCAGCCAGGCCGTGGACGGCAGCCCGTCGCGCCCGGCCCGCCCGGTCTCCTGGTAGTACCCCTCCACGGACTTGGGCAGGTCGAGATGGCAGACGAAGCGCACATCGGGCTTGTCGATCCCCATGCCGAAGGCGATGGTCGCCACCATCACCAGCCCGTCCTCCCGCAGAAAGCGCGCCTGATGCTCGGCTCTCGTACGGGCATCGAGCCCAGCGTGGTAGGGCAGCGCCTCGATCCCGTTCTTCACCAGGAACTCGGCGGTCTTCTCCACAGAAGCCCGGGACAGGCAGTAGACAATCCCCGCATCGCCGCCGTGCTCGGCACGCAGGAGCGCCAGCAGCTGCCGCTTCGGGTCGTCCTTCGACGCAATCCGGTACTGAATATTCGGCCGGTCGAAGCTGGCCACGAAGTGCCGGGCATCCTGCAGCTTCAGCCGGGACGCGATCTCGGCATGGGTGGCTTCGGTGGCGGTAGCGGTCAGCGCGATCCGCGGCACATCGGGCCAGCGCTCGTGCAGCGCGGACAGAGCAAGGTAGTCGGGCCGGAAGTCGTGCCCCCACTGGGCCACACAGTGCGCCTCGTCGATGGCGAACAGCGAGATGGTGCCGCGCTCCAACAACCGCACTGTCGACTCGACGCGCAGCCGCTCCGGCGCGAGATAGAGCAGATCCAGCTCCCCGGCCAGAAACTCGGCCTCGACGAGCCGCCGCTCGTCGAAATCCTGCGTGGAGTTGAGAAACCCCGCCCGCACCCCGAGCGCCCTCAGCGCGTCGACCTGGTCCTGCATGAGCGCGATGAGCGGCGAAACGACAACGCCCACGCCCTTCCGCACGAGCGCGGGGATCTGGTAGCAGAGTGACTTGCCGCCACCGGTCGGCATGAGCACGAGCGCGTCACCACCTGCGACGACATGCTCGATGATCTCCTGCTGGTTCCCCCGGAAGGAGCCATAACCGAAGACGCGATGCAGCACCTGCAGCGCGTCACTCGCCTCGGGCGGGGTGTCGAGGTCCGGAGCGCTCATCCGGCGATTCTATGAGGATCACGGGCCGAGGTCCGGCGGATGGGCAGACCCGTGGCCAACCGCAGAAACCGGGCGACGGTCGGACACGAACGGGGTACGACGACATGCGGTCTGCGGTCCGGGGCGGTCTGCTGGCGAAGGGGCGCCGAGCAGAGCCGAACAGAAGTGAGGGTTCCCGATGGCTGTTGTGCTGTCACTGCGCTGGGCAGGTGTCACGCCCGAGCAGTACGACACGGTGCGCACCGCGGTGCGCTGGGAGGAGCAGGCGCCGGACGGCGCCGTCCTGCATGTGGCCTGGTTCGAGCCCGGCACTCTGCGCGTGATCGACGTGTGGAACTCACAAGACGACTTCGAGCGCTTCTTCGCGGAGCGGCTCGCCCCCGCGGTTGTGGAAGCCGGCATCACCGGTGAGCCCGAGCCCCGGTTCATCCCGCTTCACCGGCGCTTCGTAGCACCCGGAGTGAGCGGCGCCGGCTGACGCCTGCCCGGCGCACGGCCGTGCCGCGAACGTGCGGGCGGCGCGCAGGCCGCCCTGGATGTGGCAGAGCCCCCGCTCGGGACCGGGCAGGGGCTCTGATTCAGCGACGACGGCGGTCGGCCGCTAGCTCGGGTTGAGCTCGATCGTGGCGGTGCGTTCGGCCGGCGTCTTGCCGCGCAGGGCCGTCCCCATCGCCTGGGCCACGTCGTCCTCGGAGAGCTGGTGCTTCTTCCCGTCGCCCTTGGTGATCAGGACACCCTCGAACACGCCGTCCAGCAGCTCGGCGATCGCCTTCTTGTCGTAGACCTCGACCAGCCTGCCGTCGATCGCCTTCATCGAAAGGATCTTCGGCAGCGACTTGGCCGGACCGAACTGGATCTGCTTGCCGCCTGCCTTGATCGTGACCAGGTCGGACATCGCGGGCTCCGCGAACTCCTTCATCGCCCGGTCGAGCTCGGTCTGGCTGACAGTCGGCTCGCGGGTGGCGACGGGCAGTTCGACGATGTTCGGCCTGCCGGTCTCGACCTGGGCGCGGTAGGCGTCCTTGACCGAGATCATGGAGCGGCCGACGTCCAGTGCCTGGCCCGCCTTGCCCGGTATGGCGACGGCCTTGCCGGGTTCGAACTTGATCGTGCCCTCGGTGGCCGATCCCGAGATGCCCGCGAGGTCGGTGAGCGCGACGCCCAGCTTCTCCTCGTCGACCAGGATCACCGGTTCGGAGACGCGCTCGGCACCGAAGAGGGAGCCGATCACCGAGACGGGGTTGTAGTCGCTGCCCGCGGCCTTGCGGACGGTCTCCTGGCTGTCCAGGGAGAGTCCGGCCTTGTCCGGGGCGAGCTGCTCCTTCTTGCCGCCGACCGTGAGCTGAAGGGGCTTGGCGGCGCGCTTGCCGAGGGCGGCGTCGAGCTTGCCGACCGCGTCCTCCTTGGTACCGCCGCCGATGTCGACGCCGAGAACCGTTGTGCTCTTCGGTACGTCGGAGTGGTTCATCAGCAGTCCCGCGCCGTACGCGATGCCGAGCAGGCCGACCACTCCGGCGCCGGCGAGCACCAGCTTGGAGCGGCCCTTCTTAGCGGGCGCGGGGCGGGGCGCGGGCGCGGGGGCAGGGGCGGGCCTGGCCGCGGCGGGGCGCGGGGCGGGCACCACGGGGCCGCCGGGGCCACCGCCCGGGCCGCCAGGGAACTCCGGTGCGGAGAAGTCGCCCTCGTCCTGCGGGCCGGGGAACTGCAAGAGGGGGTTCGGTCCGGTGCCGGGGCCGTGCTGCGGAGCGCCGAGCGGCGGGAAGGGCGAAGGCGTGCGGTGCTCCGGGGGCACGACGGGGATGCCGCTGGTGAGCGTGTCACCGGAGACATGGCCGGCGGTGGGATCGGGCGCCGGACCGGCGGGCTTCTGCGGGGTCAGCACGGCGGTGTCGTCGGACATCCGGGGCGCGCCGGAACCAGGCCCCTGACCAGGAACACCGGGAGCACCGGGAGCACCGGGACCGCCGATGCCCGGACCCGCGGGACCCTGTCCGGGACCGGCGGGGCCACCCGGACCGTGCCCAGGCGCACCGGGACCACCCGGACCGCCCTGGGCGCCCGGACGCGGGCGGATCGGCATGCTGCCGGTCGACGGGCCCGCCGTCGGCCCGGCGGGCGGCCGTGCACCCAGCGGAGGCGTTTCGTTCCCGGGAGCGAATCCGTTCGCACCGGATGCCGTGCTGTCGGCGTTCGCCGCCAGGTCGCTCAGCGAGCTGCCGGAGCGGGGCGCACCCGGTCCGCCCTGAGCCGGGCCGGACTGCGGACTGTCCGAGAAGTACGGATGACCGGCCCCGGGACCGCCGCCGTTCGCGGCCCCCTGACCCGGACCCGAAGCCGGCGCCGGTGCGGAAGGACCGGCAGGCGCGGCCGAAGCCGACAGACCCGCCCCATTCGTGCCGGAATTCGTGCCGGACGACTTGCGCGGCGCGAACCAGTCGCTCGTCGGCGGCTTCTCCTCCGCCTGCGGCTCCGCCGCCGCGGCGTCCTGCGCCACGTCCGGCCGCGGAGTGCTGCCCGTACGCTCGCTGTCCCGTCCGCCCGAAGACGCGCCCGAAGACCCGCCCAGGGTGCCGCCCGACGAAGCCGCGGAGGCGTCCGCCTCGCTCATCGGCGTACGCATGACGACCGGCGGGATCGGCCGCGAACCCGGGATGTTGATCCGGATGCGGGTGGTCAGCGTGGTCTCGGTCCTGGGCTCGTCCGGCTGCGGCTCGGGAGCCGCGCCGGCCTCGTCCGGAGCGTCCTGCGTGGGATGCAGCGACGGATACTGGCGGGATCCGTACGGCGGTGTTCCCGAGGGGTACGCGGCTCCACCGCGCCCCTGGGGGCCGGAGGACGAACTGTCAGTTTCACGACTCAAAGCAGGTTCTCCCGGTTGGCTTCGCCGCCCGTTTCTTACTGGATAGCTACTGCTGCGGGCGGCTCGGCGGCGCGCACCACCATACTGGCCGCCGAAGACAGACGCCCCGGGACTGTGGGAAGCGACATTCCGCCGACCGTACGGGCATGGTCAGTTCAGTGGCTTCCCACCCCTAGGGGCGACCCACCATAGGGCCCGCCCCACCTGCTGCCTACCAGGGGGTCCCACCGCCCCCTACTTGCCAAGTCGGCCGGGCCCGCCGCCCGGTTGCGCCGGCCGCGACATGGTGGCGCACATCACAGCCACCGCCATCCCGCCGAGCATGTAGACCAGCGGCCCGATCCCGGCGGCGAACGCCCCGTCACCCTCGGGACGTCCGATGCTCAGCAGCACGATCGCCGCCAGCCAGCCGACGGCGGGCGCGACGACCCCGAGCTGCGTCTCGGTCGCCCGCAGGGAGCCGTAGAACAGCCCCACCGCGGCGAGCAGCGCGAGCACCAACCCGCCCGGGAACCAAGCGCCTTGGACCAGGGAGCCCGCGATGCCGACGAGCGCGCCGAGCACGGCGAGACCGAGGTAGGCGGCGATCCTGCCGGGCTTGGGCGACTGGGTGAGCCAGGAGCCGGGTACGTCGTGTCCGCTCATGCCGCAACTCCTGAAATGCCGCAACTCCCGCTCATGGTGCAACTCCTGTGAAGAGGTCGTGCTCACGCTCTCCGGGCGGCGCGCCCGGCTCGCCCCGCACCAACTGGTAGTACTCCGTCGCGAAGATCGGCTGCCCCAGATAGTTCGAGAGTGCGAAGAAGGGGCCGTCCACGGCGATTTGGGTGTCATGGGCGCGCATCGCCGCCGTCTTCCGCTCCGCGTACGCAGTGCCGTCGATCTCCGTGGTGATGTCGGAGTCGTCCACGACGCCCGGAATGTCGTCGATCTCGGCGATGCCCGGGAAGTTCACTCCGCCCGCGGCGCGCAGCCGGGCGAAGCCCTCCTCGGCCACCGAGCGCGGCACCCGGTTCCAGTAGATCTTGGCGATGGTGTGCGGGTCGCCCAGGTCGCGCCGGAAAGCGCGCTCCGCGGCCAGTTCGGCGGCGCGCATCGCGACCCGGTGGGCCTGGATGTGGTCGGGATGTCCGTAGCCGCCGTCCGGGTCGTACGTCACGAGCACCTGGGGACGTACGGAACGGATGATCTCGACGAGGTACGGGGCGGCGTCGTCCACGTCGGTGTTCCAGAACGCACCCGCGCGGCGGTTCTGCGGGACGCCCATCATCCCGGAGTCCCGGAACCGGCCCGGGCCGCCGAGGAAGCGGTGATCGGTGACACCCAGCTCCTTCATCGCGGCGGCCAGTTCTCCGGCGCGATGGGGCCCGAGACGGTCCTCCCGGTCGGACGCGAGGTGGGCGAGATCCGGCGGAATGACCTCGCCCTCCTCCCCGAGGGTGCAGGTCACCAGCGTGACCTGGGCGCCGGCGGCCGCGTACAGGGCCATCGTCGCGCCGTTGTTGATCGACTCGTCGTCCGGGTGAGCGTGCACCAGGAGCAGACGACGGGCGGGAAGATCCTTCATGCGGACAGCCTACGAGGCCGGACCCGCCGCGCTAGAACTTGATGCCCCCGATCATCCCGGCCACATTGGTGGTCAGTTCGGTGATGGTGGGGGCGATGGACGAGCTTGCGAGATAGAACCCGAGCAACACGCAGACCGCCGCATGCCCACCTTTCAGCCCGGACTTCCGGACCAGCAGGAAGACGACGATCGCCAGCAGCACCACCGCCGAAATCGAGAGTGCCACGGCGGTTCACCTCCACAGATATTCGGTCGGGACGGGCAGGTTGCATGTGCCAGGAGGGTCATACCCACCTTGCGCTACGGATCATAACTATCCGTACGAACGCATCGATCGGTGCACGGCAGCACACGGGGGCGCACGAACGCTAGGTTCGGTCGCATGACCACGAGGCCGCAGCTCTCCTTTCCGCGTCAGTACGCCAGGACCCAGCGCTTCACTCTCGGCGCCCCGCGCGCCTTCACGGTGTCGCCGGACGGATCCCGGGTGGTGTTCCTCAGGTCGGCCTCGGGGACCGACCGGGCGGGCCGGCTCTGGGTGCTCGATCTCGACGGCGACGCACGCCGGCCGCAGGAGCGGCCGGCCGCGGATCCGGACGCGCTGCTGGGCGGGGCGGAAGAGAGGCTGTCCCCGCAGGAGCGGGCCCGGCGGGAACGCAGCCGTGAGGGGTCTGCGGGCATCGTCGGCTATGCGGTGGACCAGGCGGTCGAGTTGGCGGCGTTCACGCTCTCGGGGCGGCTGTACGCCGCGGAGCTGCGGGCCGGGACCGCGCGCGAACTGCCCGTGCCCGGCCCGGTGATCGACCCGCGGCCGTCCCCCGACGGCCGGCACATCGCGTATGTGGCGCGGGGTGCGCTGCGGGTGGCCGGTGCGGAGGGCGAGGAGGACCGGGCGCTGGCCGAGCCGGAGGACGAGCACACCACCTACGGACTCGCGGAGTTCATCGCGGCCGAGGAGATGGACCGCTCGCGCGGCTTCTGGTGGTCGCCCGAGTCGGACCGGCTGCTGGTCGCCCGGGTCGACGAGCGGGAGGTACGGCGCTGGTGGATCTCCGATCCCGCGCATCCGGACCGGGAGCCGGAGCAGGTCGCCTATCCGTCGGCCGGGACGCCCAACGCGGAGGTGCGGCTGTATCTGGTCACGCTGGACGGGGAGCGTACGGAAGTGGGCTGGGACCGGTCCCGGTATCCGTATCTGGCCCGGGTGCACTGGTCGGCGGCGGGCGCCCCGCTGCTGCTCGTACAGGCTCGTGACCAGCGCACGCAGCTTTATCTGGCGGTTGATCCGGAGACGGGCGTGACCCGGACGGTGCATGTCGACGAGGATCCGGTGTGGCTTGATCTGTTCCCCGGGGTGCCGGCCTGGGCGCCGGACGGACGACTTGTACGGATCGCGGACGAGGGCGGCGCGCGGGTGCTCGCGGTGGGCGACCGGGCGCTGACCGGGGCCCAGTTGCAACTGCGGGCGGTGCTGGACATCGGCGAGAACGATGTGCTGGTGTCCGCGGCGGCGGGCGAGGAGGCCGCGGATCCGGAGATCGGCGAGATCCATGTGTACCGCGTCAACGAGCTGGGGATCGAGCGCATCTCGGAGGGCCCCGGGGTGCACTCGGCCGTACGCTCCGGCCCGGTGACGGTGCTTGCCTCGTCGCGTACGGAGGTGAGCGGCGCGTCCGTGCAGGTGCTGCGGGAAGGCAAGCCGGTCGCAACCGTCGCCTCGTACGCGGAGCAGCCGGTGCTGACTGCCCGGGTGCGGCTCTGCGAGGCGGGCAGGTTGCGGATTCCGTGCGGCGTGCTGCTTCCCGAGGGCTACCAGGAGTCGGACGGTCCGCTGCCGGTGCTGATGGATCCCTACGGGGGCCCGCACGGCCAGCGTGTCTTCGCCGCGCAGAATCCATACCTCACCTCGCAGTGGTTCGCCGACCAGGGTTTCGCGGTGATCGTGGCGGACGGCCGGGGCGCGCCCGGCCGCTCCCCCGGCTGGGAGAAGGCGATCAAGGACAACTTCCCGCTCACCCTCGACGACCAGATCGAGGCGCTGCACGCACTGGCCGGAGCGTTCCCGCTGGACCTCGACCGGGTGGCGATCCGCGGCTGGTCGTACGGCGGTTATCTGGCGGCGATGGCGGTGCTGCGCCGCCCGGACGTGTTCCATGCGGCGGTCGCGGGCGCGCCGGTGTCGGATCTCCGGCTGTACGACACGCACTACACGGAGCGCTATCTGGGCGATCCGGCTGGGCGGCCCGAGGTGTACGCGGCCAACTCGCTCGTCACGGAGGACGGGTTGACGACGCCGGAGAATCCGGCAAGGCCGCTGATGATCATCCATGGTCTGGCGGACGACAATGTGGTGATGGCACATACGCTGCGGCTCTCGTCGGCGCTGCTGGCGGCGGGGCGGGCGCATGAGGTGCTGCCGCTGAGTGGGGTGACGCATATGACGCCGCAGGAGCAGATCGCGGAGAATCTGCTGCTGCTTCAGGTGGACTTCTTGAAGCGGTCGTTGGCGAGGCGGTAGCGGGGGGTGCGGGGCGTGGATGACCGGGTCCGCCCGGCCGGGGCTCCGCCCCGGACCCCGCGCCTCAATCTCCCCCAGACTTCGTCCGGGGGGACCCCCACGAGGCTGGATTCGGGGCTCCGCCCCGGGCCCCGCTCCTCAAACGCCGGGGGGGGCTGGATTTCGCGTCCGGGACCGCGCCTCAAACTCCCCCACGGGGGCTTGATTTGCCCGGGCGGGCTTCAAGTTTCGGCCGGACGGGCGGAAATTCAAGCCCGTTGGGGGTCCCCCGGACGAAGTCTGGGGGAGATCGAGGACAACGCCCGGAGGGCGTACCGGGGTCTGGGGCGGAGCCCCAGTTCGGGAAGGGGCGGGTCGGGGAAAAAGCAGCCCCGTCACCAACCCGGCGGGGGCGACGTCGGCGGCGGCGGCCCCCCGCCGCTCTGCGGATAGCCATAGCCATAGCCGGACCGCGGCTGCTGCCACACCGGCGCACCCCCCGAAACCTCATCCCTCTCGCCCCGCCGGGCCAGCGCCATCACCAGCACCACCCCCGCCGCCAGCTCGAACAGCCAGGACAGGACCAGCAGTTGATCGCGGGTCGGCAGATCGCCGAGCCGGGAGACGAGTTCGTTCCGGACCGCGATGTCGACGCCCCGCCCGCCCGTGCCCAGCAGGAACACCGCCACCACCAACCCCAGCGGCCGTGAGAAGACCGCGTGGAAGAGCGCGCCGAACGCCGCCACCAGTGCGAGCACGACGATCACCGCGACCAGCCAGCCGGGCGGGGTTCCGAGCAGCGGCAGCAGGACCGTCTCGCTGCCGGTGAACCGGTCGAGACAGCGCGAGCCGCCGATCTCCGTCGCCGTGTAGACCTCCCAGGCCGCCAGGATCCCCGCCGACGCGCCGAGCAGCAGAAAGGCGAGCACGGACACGCCCTGGGTGGGCCGGGTCGGCGTCAACTCATGGGCGGGTTGGGCGTCGTGCGTGACGTACGGGTCGTAGCCGCCGGGCGCACGGCGGCCCGCGGCGGCCGTGATGATCAGCCCGAGGCCGAGCCCGAGGGCAGCGAAGGCGCAGTACAGCGCCCGGGTGCGCAGTTCGTCGGTGGCCCGCAGGCCCATCCAGGAGGTGCTGAGGACCCACAGGCCCGGCAGCCGCAGGGCGAGGGTGATCACTCCGACGGCCACCAGCGCGGCGGCCGCGACGGCCGAGCGCAGGGCAGCAACGACCACGGTGACGTACACCGCCAAGAGCAGCAGGTCTTCCAGGGACGTCGTCAGCGGGTCCGAGGCCCCTGCGCTGCCGTTCCCGGTCCAGTACCGCCAGAGATCCAGCGGGTCGTCCACGGTGGTGAGATCCCGGCCGATCCAGCCGCCCACGATGAGAGCAAGCGCGGCGCACAGCACCGCTCCCGTGATCCGAGCCCCCCGGGTAAGAGTCACAGGTGCGATGTTGCATCGCTGTGCACCGTTGAACAAGGGCCCCTGCACCGGGTGGGCGACCGGCCGGGGCCACATGGCGAGCCCCAGCCGGTCTACGGCACCCGCACGGCCGTACGCTGTCCAGCGTGGCGCGTTCGTATATCGGAGTTGCGACGGTCAAGTTGCCTGCGTGTTAACGAAATTGATGGTTATTTGTTTGATTTTGTATGCCCCGATGCGGACTGCGTGATGAATCCAGGGTCATGAATGGCGGGGGCGCGGAGAGAGACATCACTCCGCCTCGGGTTCCGACGGGACCACGCGTTTCTCCTCCGCGAAGTGGCACGCCGACGGATGCTGCGCGGGCCCTTCCTGCAGCCGGAACTCCGCCGGCACCGCCAGCAGCGGCACCTCCAGTTCGCAGCGCTCCTGCGCCTTCCAGCACCGCGTGCGGAACCGGCAGCCCGACGGGATGTTCGCGGGCGACGGGACATCACCGCGCAGGATGATCCGTTCGCGGCGCTCACGGGCCTCCGGGTCCGGCACCGGGACCGCCGACAGCAGTGCCTGGGTGTACGGATGCGTCGGGTGGTCGTAGATCTCCTCGTCCTTGCCGATCTCCACGATCCGGCCCAGGTACATCACACCGACCCGGTCGGAGATGTGCCGCACGATCGACAGGTCGTGTGCGATGAACACATAGCTCAGGCTGAACTCGCTCTGCAGCTTGTCCAGCAGATTGATCACCTGCGCCTGGACAGAGACGTCGAGCGCCGAAACCGGCTCGTCCGCCACGATGATCTCCGGCCGGAGGGCAAGCCCGCGCGCGATGCCGATGCGCTGCCGCTGGCCTCCGCTGAACTGGTGCGGATAGCGGTTGATGTACTCCGGGTTGAGCCCCACCACGTCCAGCAGATCCTGGACCTTCTTCCGGCGCGAGCCCTTCGGGGCCACCTCCGGGTGGATCTCGTACGGCTCACCGATGATGTCGCCGACCGTCATCCGTGGGTTCAAGGACGTATACGGGTCCTGGAACACAATCTGGATGTTCCGGCGCACGGCTTTGAGCGCACGCCCCGACAGCTTGGTGATGTCGTCGCCCTTGTACCGGATCACCCCGGCCGTCGGCCGCTCCAGATGGACCAGCAGTTTGGCGAGGGTGGACTTGCCGCAGCCCGACTCCCCCACGATGCCGAGCGTCTCGCCCGCCGCCAGGTCGAGGTCGACGCCGTCGACCGCCTTCACCAAGCCGACCTGCTTCTTGAAGAGGATGCCCCGGGTGAGCGGATAGTGCTTGTACAGGTCGCGCACTTCCAAAATCGCCTCAGCCTGCCCGACCTGCTCAGCCTGCTCAGCCATTGAGCGCCTCCTGCCAGAAGTGGCACGCGCTCCTGCGGTCCTGCGACACCTCGTACAGCGGCGGCACGTCGGTCCGGCACACGTCCCGAGCCAGCGGGCAGCGCGGGTTGAAGGCGCAGCCGGGCGGGATGTTCATCAGGTTCGGCGGCAGGCCCTTGATCGCGTACAGCTCCTGGCCCTTCTGGTCCAGGCGCGGGATCGATTCGAGCAGCCCCTTGGTGTACGGATGCGCCGGGGCCTTGTAGATGTCGTGCACCGGGGCCGTCTCGACGATCCGCCCCGCGTACATCACCGCGATCCTGTCCGCGACGTCGGCGACCACACCGAGGTCGTGGGTGATCAGGATCAGCCCCATGTTCAGCTCGCTCTGGAGCTTGGCCAGCAGATCCATCACCTGGGCCTGGACGGTGACGTCCAGCGCGGTCGTCGGCTCGTCCGCGATGATCAGCGAGGGCTCCAGGGCGAGCGCCATGGCGATCATGATGCGCTGGCGCATACCGCCGCTGAACTGGTGCGGATACTGCCCCACCCGCTCCTTCGCCGCCGGGATGCCCACCCGCTCCATCAGCTCGACGGCCTTGGCGCGCGCGTCCTTCCGCGACATCTTGCGGTGGACGACAAACATCTCGCCGAGCTGGTCGCCCACGCTCAGCACCGGGTTCAGGGACGAGAGCGCGTCCTGGAAGATCATGGCCATCCCGGCCCCGCGGATCTTCCGTCGCTCGTCCTCCTTGAGCTTCAGAAGATCCTGCCCCTGGAAGAGGACCTCGCCGCCGGCGATCTTCCCCGGGGGCGTGTCCAGGATGCCCATGACCGCCTGCGCCGTGACGGACTTGCCGGAGCCGGACTCGCCCAGCACGGCGAGCGTCTCGCCCTCGTCCACCGTGTAGCTGACGCCGTTGACGGCCTTGGCCACCCCGTCCCTCGTACGGAACTCCACGTGCAGATCGCGCACTTCGAGCAACATGGCGGGCTCCTCAGCGCAGCTTGGGGTCGAGGGCGTCGCGCACCGCGTCGCCGAGCATGATGAACGCGAGCACGGTGATCGCCAGCGCACCGGCCGGCCAGAGCAGCATGTGCGGGGCGTTGCGGATGTACGGCGAGGCGGAGGAGATGTCGATGCCCCAGGACACGGTCGGTGGCTTGAGACCGACACCGAGGAACGAGAGGGTCGCCTCCAGGGAGATATAGGTGCCGAGCGCGATGGTCGCCACGACGATCACGGGAGCGACGGCGTTGGGGGCGATGTGCCGCAGCAGCATCCGGGAGTTGGACGCACCGAGCGCCCGCGCCGCCTGGACGTAGTCGTTCTGCTTCGCGGTGATGACCGAGCCGCGCGCGATCCGGGAGAGCTGGGGCCAGCCGAGCAGCACCATGAAGCCGATGACCGGCCAGACGGTGGAGCTGGTGACGACGGACAGCAGGACCAGTCCGCCGAGGACGACCGGGATGCCGAAGAAGATGTCGGTGACGCGGGACAGGATCGCGTCCGACGCCCCGCCGAAGAAGCCGGCGAGACCGCCGAAGACGGAACCGATCAGCGCGACACCGAGGGTGGCGCAGACGCCGACCGTGACCGAGGCGCGGGCGCCGTAGACCGTGCGTGTGTACACGTCACAGCCCTGTCCGTTGAAGCCGAAGGGGTGGCCCGGCTGGGAACCCTGCTGGGCCTTGGCGAGGTCGCACTGAAGCGGGTTCTGGGTGGCGATCAGCGAGGGCCAGATGGAGATGACGACCAGAAAGAGGATGACCAGGCCGGAGACGATGAAGATCGGGTTGCGCCGCAGATCGCGCCACGCGTCGGACCACAGACTGCGGGGCCGCTCGGCGGGCCCGGTGCCCATCGGGCCGCCGGGTGCCCGTCCGCCGGAGGCGGCTGATGCATCCAGCTCCAGCGTCGTCCCCTCGCTGGTCGCGAGGTCCATCGCGCCACCCGCTCCGGTGGGAGCGATGGCTTCGCCCGGATCGGATCGCTCAGGCATACCGGATCCTCGGGTCGAGAACGGCGTACAGAAGGTCGACCAGCAGATTCGCCAGCAGGAAGACGATGACGAGTACGGTCACAAAGCCGACGACGGTCTGGGTGTTCTGGCGCAGAATGCCCTGGTAGAGCTGGTAGCCGACGCCGTGGATGTTGAAGATGCGCTCGGTGACGATCGCGCCGCCCATCAGGGCGCCGATGTCGGTGCCGATGAAGGTGACCACCGGGATCAGTGAATTGCGCAGCAGATGACGGCTGATCACACGCCCTCTGGGGAGCCCTTTCGCCTTCGCGGTGCGGACGTAGTCGGAGCGGGCGTTCTCGGCGATCGAGGTCCGGGTGAGCCGGGTGACGTACGCGAGAGAGACCGAGGCGAGCACAAGTCCGGGGATGAGCAGCTCGTTGATGGGCGCCTCCGGTGAGACGGCGGGCTTGATGACGCCCCACTCGACGCCCAGCAGCAGCTGGAGGATCAGACCGGTGACGAAGGTCGGGACCGAGATGACGACCAGCGTGAGCAGCAGCACGGAGGTGTCTACGGGACGGCCGCGCCGCAGGCCCGTGATCACGCCGAGCGTGATGCCGATGACGATCTCGAAGACGATCGCGACGATCGTCAGCCGGATCGTGACCGGGAAGGCTTCGCCCATCAGCTCGGTGACCTTCTGCCCGTTGAAGGCGGTGCCGAAGTCGCCGGTGAAGACATTGCCCATGTACGTCAGGTATTGCTGCCACACCGGCTTGTCGAGGCCGAACTCCTTGCGCAGCTGGGCGGCCGTCGCCGGGTCGCACTGCCGGTCGCCGCAGAGGCCCGCGATGGGGTCGCCCATCACGTTCACCATGAGGAAGATCAGCAGTGTGGCGCCGAAGAAGACAGGGATCATCTGCAGCAGACGCCGGATCACATAACGTCCCATGAAGGGCTCCGGGGGTCGTGGGAAGGGGGACGGCCCGGCGCATAGGACACGCCGGGCCGGCCACCTTCCGCCGTCAGTTGACCTTGATCTCGTTGTAGACGGGGACGCTGAAGGGGTTCAGCGAGACATTGGAGACCCGCTCCGAGTAGCCGGCACTGCCGTTCTGATACCAGAGCGGGATGGCGGCCATCTGGTCGCGTACGACCTCTTCGGCCTTCTGGAAGGTCTCGACGGCCTTCTTCGTGTCGGACTCGGCGTTGGCCTCGTTGACGAGCTTGTCGAACTCCGGGTTGCTCCACAGGCCGTCGTTGGACGAGGCCTTGGTGTAGTAGAGCGGCTGCAGGAAGTTCTGGATGAGCGGGTAGTCCATCTGCCAGCCGGCCCGGAAGGGGCCGGGCATCTTGTGCTGCCCGATCTGGTTGCGGAAGTCGGCGAAGGTGCCGACCGGGTTGCCGACGCACGCCGTGTCCTTGCCCAGCACATTGTTGATGCTGTTGCAGACGGCATCGACCCACTCCTTGTGCGAGCCGCTGTCCGCGTTGTACGAGAGCTTCAGCCTGCCGCCGGGGATGCCGCCGCCTTCGGTGATCAGCTTCTTCGCCTCGGTGGGGTTGTAGGTGCAGGGGTCACCGCACAGGGTCTCGCTGAAGCCGCCGTCCGCGCCGAGCACCGGCGAGGTCCAGTCCTTCGCGGGCGTACGCGTCTTCTGGAAGATCGTGTCGGTGATCTGCTCGCGGTTGATCGCCATGGACAGGCCCGTGCGGACCTTCGCGGCGCCCGGGGTGTTCCAGGCCTTGTCGTAGAAGGGGAAGGCGATGGTCTGGATGATGCCGGCCGGGGTGTTGATGTACCGGTCGCCGAGGTCCGCCTGCACATTCTTCAGCTGCGAGGCCGGCACATCGTCGACGAGGTCGAGGTTGCCCGCGGTCAGGTCGGTGTAGGCGGTGTTGTTGTCCGTGTACACATTGAGGTCGACGCCGCCGTTCTCCGCCTTGTCGCTGCCCGGGTAGCCGTCCCACTTGCGCATCGACATCTTCGAGCCCTTGGCGTACGAGTCGACCATGTACGGGCCGTTGCCGACGGGCTTGGACAGCCAGGCGGCGTGGTCGTCGAAGAACGCGCTGGGCAGCGGGGAGAAGGCGGCGTAGCCGAGGGTGTCGGGCCAGGTGGAGAACTTCTGGGAGAGCTTGACCGTGAAGGTCTTGTCGTCGACGACCTTGAGCCCGGAGAGGGTCTCGGCGGTGGGCTGGCCCTGCTCCGGGTGGACCTGCTCGTAGCCCTCGATGTAGCCGAAGAAGTACGCGTTCTTCTGGTTGTTCTTGAGGTTGGCGCCGTAGTTCCACGCGTCCACGAAGGACTTGGCGGTGACCTTCTCGCCGTTGCTGAAAGTCCAGCCGTCCTTGACGGTGACCGTGAAAGTTGTGGAATCCTTCGTGTCGATCTTCTCGGCGAGCATGTCCTTGGCCTCGCCGGTCTTCGGGTCGTACTGCTTGAGGCCACGGAAGAGCATGTCGAGGACCTTGCCGCCCTGCACCTCGTTCGTGTTCGCGGGCTCCAGCGGGTTCTGCGGGTCGCCCCACGAGGAGCTCACGATCCCGTCGGCGCCACTGCCACCGCTGTCGCCGCCGCAGGCCGTGGCCACGAGGGCGACGGCCACGGCGCATGCGGCCCATCTGGCGTGCGTGGCTCCACGCATGAGGTCGCCTCCAGTGTCCCGAGTCTCACTTAGGCCCAAATATCACCTCACACGCCATCGCGCGCATATTCTCATCGCCCGTCCGGACGAGCGGACGCAGTCGCGTACGACGACGGGGGCGTCCCGGGCCGATATGGGCCCGGGACGCCCCCGTTCACGTACTGCGCAGCACTACACCGCGTGGACGACGTCCTTCTCCTCGGCGAAGTGGCACGCGGACTCGTGCGCCGCCGGCGTGTCCGCGCCCTTGAAGCGCTCCGGGACCGCCAGCAGCGGGATCTCCTCGGCGCACTTGTCCTCGGCCTTCCAGCAACGGGTGCGGAAGCGGCAGCCGGACGGCGGGTTCGCCGGGGACGGCACGTCACCGGTGAGAATGATCCGCTCGCGGCCCTCGCGGGCCTCCGGGTCGGGGACCGGGACCGCCGACAGCAGCGCCTGGGTATAGGGGTGCGTCGGGTGGTCGTAGATCTGCGTGTCCGTACCGATCTCGGCCATCTTGCCGAGGTACATCACGCCGACCCGGTCCGAGATGTGCCGGACGATCGACAGGTCGTGGGCGATGAAGATGTAGGAGAGGTTGAACTCGTCCTGCAGCTTCTCCATCAGGTTGATGACCTGTGCCTGGACGGAGACGTCCAGGGCCGAGACCGGCTCGTCGCAGATGATGATCTCCGGGTTGAGCGCCAGGCCGCGGGCGATGCCGATGCGCTGGCGCTGACCGCCGGAGAACTGATGCGGGTACCGGTTGATGTACTCCGGGTTGAGGCCCACGACGTCCAGGAGCTCCTGGACCTTGCGGCGGCGGTCGCCCTTGGGTGCCACCTCCGGGTGGATGTCGAAGGGCTCCCCGATGATGTCGCCGACCGTCATACGGGGGTTCAGCGAGGTGTACGGGTCCTGGAACACCATCTGGATGTTGCGGCGTACGGCTTTGAGCGCACGGCCTGAGAGCCTGGTGATGTCCTGGCCCTTGTAGAACACCTCGCCGGCGGTCGCCGTCTCCAGCGTCATCAGCAGCTTGGCGACGGTGGACTTGCCACAGCCGGACTCGCCGACGATGCCGAGGGTCTCGCCCTGGTAGAGGTCGAAGGAGATCCCGTCCACGGCCTTGACCGCGCCGACCTTCTTCTTGAACAGGATGCCCTGGGTCAGCGGGAAGTGCTTGACCAGGTTGCGGACCTGAAGGATCGGCTCACCCTGAGAGACGGGCGCGTCGATGGCGGCCACGGCCTCGGCCTCTGTGGCGGCGTCGACCGTCTCGACGTCGGTGACGTTCGGGGTGGCGTCCACGGCGTCCGTCGGCTCGTCAGTCTTCTTGAGCTCAGCCATGGATCGTCTCCTTCCAGAAGTGGCACGCGCTGCCGCGGCCGACCAGTTCCGTGCCGTCCTGCTCGGTGACCGGAAGCAGTGCCGGGATCTCGGAGCGGCAGATGTCCTCCGCCTTGGTGCAGCGCGGGTTGAACGCACAACCGGACGGCACGCGCAGCAGGTTGGGCGGCAGGCCCTTGATGGCGAAGAGCTCCTGGCCCTTCTGGTCCAGGCGCGGAATGGAGTCGAGAAGGCCACGGGTGTACGGGTGAGCGGGGCGCTTGTACAGCTCGTGCACCGGGGCGGTCTCGACGATCCGGCCCGCGTACATGACCGCGATCTTGTCCGCGACGTCGGCGACCACGCCGAGGTCGTGGGTGATCAGGATCAGGCCCATGTTGTACTCGCGCTGCAACTCCGCGAGCAGCTCCATGACCTGGGCCTGGACGGTGACGTCCAGCGCGGTCGTGGGCTCGTCGGCGATGATCAGGTCCGGCTCCAGGGCGAGCGCCATCGCGATCATGATGCGCTGGCGCATACCGCCCGAGAACTGGTGCGCGTAGTCGTTGACCCTGGCCTTGGCGGCCGGGATCTTGACCTTGTCCATCAGCTCGATGGCCCTGGCCTTGGCGTCCTTCTTGGACAGGCCCTGGTGGACACGGAACATCTCGCCGAGCTGGTAGCCCACGGTGAGGACCGGGTTCAGCGAGGAGAGCGCGTCCTGGAAGATCATGGCGATCTTGCGGCCACGGATCTGCCTGCGCTCCTCGTAGGACATCTTGAGCATGTCCTCGCCGCGGAAGAAGATCTCGCCCTGCGGGATCTTGCCGGGCGGCATGTCGAGGATGCCCATGATCGCCTGCGCGGTCACGGACTTGCCGGAGCCGGACTCGCCGAGCACGGCGAGCGTCTCACCGGCGTTCACGCTGTAGTTGACGCCGTTGACCGCCTTGGCCACACCGTCACGGGTGTGGAACTCCACATGCAGGTCGCGGACTTCGAGCAGGGAGCCCTCGTAGTCGTTGCCGTCGCGCGGGGCGGGAACAGACGCGGTCTTGTCGATGATGGTCATGTCTTACGCCCTCCTCAGCGCAGCTTGGGGTCGAGGGCGTTGCGAACTGCTTCGCCGAGCATGATGAACGCCAGAACGGTGATGCTGAGCATGATCGACGGGTACAGCAGGATGTGCTGCGCCGTACGGATCTGCTGAACACCGGTGGAGATGTCGACGCCCCAGGAAACGATGGGCGAGGAGAGGCCCAGACCCAGGTACGACAGGGTCGCCTCGGCCGAGATGTAGCCACCGAGCGCGATGGTCGCGACGACGATGACCGGGGCCATGGCGTTCGGCAGGATGTGCCGGAACAGGATCCGGGTGGTGCCGGCGCCGAGGGCCTTGGCGGCGTGGACGTAGTCGGCCTGCTTGATGGTGATCACCGCACCGCGCATGACTCGGGTGATCTGGGTCCAGCCGAGGAACGCGAGGGCGAAGACGACCACCCAGATGGTGCGCTCGGTGAAGGACTGCAGCACGACCATGGCACCGAGCAGGAACGGGATACCGAAGAAGATGTCGGTGATCCGGGAGAGGATCGCGTCCGTGATGCCGCCGAAGTAGCCGGCGATCATGCCCGTGATGCCGCCGACGATGGTGACGATCAGGGTGACGCAGATGCCGACGATGACGGAGGCACGGGTGCCGTGGATGAGGCGGGCGTACACGGAGCGGCCCTGGCCGTCATAGCCGAGCCAGCCCTCCGAGCCGACGCTGGCCAGTTCCGGCTTGCCGAGGTAGTGGTTCACCAGGTCGCCGACCGTGGGCGAGGCGCTGGTGAACAGGCTCGGGAAGGCCGTGATGACCAGCAGGAAGAAGATCAGGACGGACGCGACCAGGAAGTAGGGGTTGCGGCGGAGGTCCTGCCAGGCGTCTCCCCACAGGCTGCGCGCCTTGTCCGGCTTCTGGGGCGCGGGCTCGGCGGCGGAGGGCGGCGCGATGGCGTCCTCGGTCGCGGCAGCCGCGGTCTTGGTCACGTCAGGCATAACGGATCCTCGGGTCCAGGACCGCATACAGCAGGTCGATGAGCAGGCTGGTGGCGAGGTAGACGAGCACCAGGACGGTGACGAGGCCGACCAGGGTGGTGCCCTCACGTCGGCTGATCGACTCGTAGATGACGCCGCCGATGCCCTTGACGTTGAAGATGCCTTCGGTGACGACCGCGCCGCCCATCAGGGCGCCGATGTCGGTGCCGAGGAAGGTGACGACGGGGATCATCGAGTTGCGCATCAGGTGGACACCGATGATCCGGCGCCTGGGCAGACCCTTGGCCACGGCCGTGCGCATGTAGTCGGCGCGCAGGTTCTCCGCCATCGAGGTGCGAGTGAGCCGGGCGACGTACGCGAGCGAGAGGCCGCCGAGCACGATGGCCGGCGCGATCAGCTCGGACCACTTCTGCTCGTTGCTGACGTTCGGCGCCATCCAGCCCAGCTCGAAGGCGAAGACCATCTTGATGATGAAGCCGAGGACGAAGACCGGGATCGAGATGATCAGCAGCGTGAAGATCAGGATCGCGTTGTCGGCGAGGCGGCCGGCCCGCAGACCGGCGATGACACCGAGGCCGATGCCGAAGATGAGCTCGAAGGCGAAGGCCAGCGCCGCGAGCTGCAAGGTGATGGGGAACGCGTCGCCCAGCACCTCGGTGACCGGCCGCCCATTGCGGATCTGGTTACCGAAGTCGAAGTGCAGGACGATATTGGTCATGTAGTTCCAGTACTGCTCCCAGATCGGGAGATCCAGCCCCAGTTCATGTCTCTTCGCCGCGAGGGTCGCCGGGTCGACGCCCTTGTCGCCGAACAACCCCGCCACGGGGTCGCCAGGCAGGCTGTAGACCATGAAGAAGATCAGAAAGGTTGTCCCGAGGAATACCGGGATCATCTGGAGCAGTCGTCGTGCGACATAGCGCCCCATCATGCCTCCGTTGAGATGTGACAGCCGCAGCCGACGGGCCCTCCCCCGGCAACCGCGCCCCAATGGGTACGCGAATGTCGTGGAAGGGCCCCCCAGCCGCTGCGTAAGGCGCCGTTGCGGGGCTGGCGATTCGTCAGCCCCGCAACGGCTTTCGGACTACGCCTGGGCGATTACTTCTTGACCTCGACGCCGGTCAGGATCGGGTCACCGTCCTGGCCGTACTTCACGCCGGAGACCTTCTCCGAGTAGCCCGCGTTGACCTTGTAGTACCAGAGCGGGATCGACGGCATGTAGTTGACCAGGTCCTTCTCGATGGCCTGGAACTGCTTCACCGAGTCGTCGAGCGTCGTGGCGCTGTCAGCAGCCGCGATCTTGGCGTCGAGCGTCTTGTTGGAGAATCCGCCCTGGTTGCCCGCAGCACCCGTACGGAACAGGTCGCTGACGAAGTTGGAGTTGACGGGGTAGTCCAGCACCCAGCCGGAGCGGTAGATCGACTTGACCTGCTGGCTCTTACGAGCGGTCAGGTCGGCCTGGAAGTCCGGCTTGCTGTCACCGGTGCACTTGACGCCGGTCGCCTGGGTGATGCTGTTGCAGACGGCGTCGACCCACTCCTTGTGGCCGCCGTCCGCGTTGAACTGGATGAAGATCTCGTTCTTCGGGACGCCGCCGCCGGCCTTGATGAGCTCCTTGGCCTTGGCGGGGTCGAACTTGGTGACGTCGCCCGCGGCGTTGTCCTGGTAGCCCACGACGCCCTTGGCGACCCAGCCCGTGGCCGGCTCACGCGTACCCTGCAGCACCGTCTTGGTGATGGTGGCGCGGTCGATGGCCATGGACAGACCCTGGATGACCTTCGGGTCGACCTGCTTCGGCTTCTTCCACTGGTCCGCGTAGAAGGCGATGGCCAGTGTCTGGATCGCGGAGTACGCCTGGTCGACGGCGCGGTCGCCGAGGTCGGCGCGGTAGACCGGGAGGTCCTTCGGGCCGATCTGACGCAGGACGTCGACGTTGCCGGACTTCAGGTCCTCGTAGGCGGCCTCGAGGGTGGTGTAGTTCTTGAAGAGCACACCACCGTTCTTCGCCTTGTTCGAGCCCTTGTAGTCGTCGTAACGGACGATCTTGATCTGCTTCTTGTGGTCCCAGCTGTCGAACTTGTAGGGACCGTTGCCGACCGGCTTCTCGCCCGCAGCCTTCGGGTTCTTGTAGAAGGACGCCGGCAGCGGGGCGAAGACGATGTAGGCGAGCTTGTGACCGAAGGCCGGGACCGCGCTCTTCAGGTCGATGGTGAAGGTGGTGTCGTCGACGACCTTGAGGCCCTCCATGGCCTCGGCGGTCGGCTTGGCGCCTTCCTTCTCCGGGTGCAGGGCGTCGAAGCCCTTGATGTCCGCGAACCAGGAGGACAGCCCCTGGGCGTTGTTGATGTTGGCGTTCCAGTTCCACGCGTCCACGTAGGACTTGGCGGTCACCGGGGTGCCGTCGTGGAAGGTCCAGCCCTTCTTGAGCTTGACGGTCCACGTCTTGGAGTCGGTGGTCTCCACCGACTCGGCGTTGATCATCTCCAGCGAGCCGTCGGCCTTGTAGTCGACCAGGGTCGAGAACAGGCCGGCCATGACGGCGGAGCCGTTGGACTCCATCGTGTCGCCGGTGTGCAGGAGCTTCTCCGGCTCACCCAGCTCGATGGAGAAGATCCCGTTCGGGTCCACTTCACCCTTGGCGTCGGAGCCACTGTCGCTACCGCCACCACAGGCGGTCGCTGCCAGAGCGACGATTACCGCACCAGCTACCCACTTGGCGCTCTTGGCACCGCGCATGGGTTTCCTCCTCATGAGTCCACTTGTCACTACAAGAGAGGCACATCTACGCGCGCTGACACCCCTGACAGCGAACACGTCAAGTACCCCGAGTGTGCTCGTGAGTCGGCGCTCCCCACAGCGCGTGACCCATTGACCCGAGCTCAATGGAGCCAACTATTAAGTACGCCCGAGCCGTAAACCACACTTAAAGGGTCTCGTTTTGACAACATCGCCGGACCCTCTCAGCCCGAAATCCGGACAAAGCGAGCACAGACAGACACCCGCGAAACGGACCGTTAACACATGTTCCGGAGAGCGCTAGCCGATATGCGGACACTCGAGCCAGGAAAACGAGTTGACGAACGGTCCGGCCCCCCGCAAGTTTCTGCGGGGGGCCGGACCGTCACTGATGATGCGTCAGTTGCGCTTGGCGCGAGAGGCCGTGCGGCCGCGCTCCTTCTGGTCCAGGACGACCTTGCGGATACGCACGGTCTCCGGGGTCACCTCGATGCACTCGTCCTCGCGGCAGAACTCCAGGGACTGCTCCAGCGACAGCCTCCGGGCGGGCACCACGTTCTCGGTGGTGTCCGCGGACGCGGCACGCATGTTGGTGAGCTTCTTCTCCTTGGTGATGTTCACGTCCATGTCGTCGGCGCGGGAGTTCTCGCCGACGATCATGCCCTCGTACACCTCGGTGCCCGCCTCGGTGAAGATGACACCGCGCTCCTGGAGGTTGACCATCGCGAACGGCGTGACCGAGCCCGAGCGGTCGGCGACCAGGGAACCGTTGTGACGGGTGCGCAGCTCGCCGAACCAGGGCTCGTGGCCCTCGAAGATGGAGTGCGCGATGCCCGTACCGCGGGTCTGGGTGAGGAACTCCGTACGGAAGCCGATGAGTCCGCGGGACGGGACGATCCACTCCATGCGGACCCAGCCCGAGCCGTGGTTGGTCATCGTCTCCATGCGGCCCTTGCGGGTAGCCATCAGCTGGGTGATGGCGCCGAGGTGCTCCTCGGGCGAGTCGATCGTCATGCGCTCGATCGGCTCGTGGACCTTGCCGTTGATCTCCTTGGTGACCACCTCGGGCTTGCCGACGGTCAGCTCGAAGCCCTCACGACGCATCTGCTCGACCAGGATGGCCAGCGCGAGCTCGCCTCGTCCCTGGACCTCCCATGCGTCGGGACGCTCGGTGTCCAGGACGCGGAGCGAGACGTTACCGATCAGCTCACGGTCCAGACGGTCCTTCACCTGGCGGGCGGTGACCTTGTGGCCCTTGCCGCCCTTGCCGACCAGCGGCGAGGTGTTCGTACCGATGGTCATGGAGATGGCGGGCTCGTCGACCGTGATCAGCGGGAGCGCGATCGGGTTCTCGGGGTCGGCGAGGGTCTCACCGATCATGATGTCCGGGATACCGGCGATGGCGCAGATGTCGCCCGGGCCTGCCTTCTCGGCCGGCTTGCGGGTGAGCGCCTCCGTCATCATCAGCTCGGTGATGCGGACATTGGACATGGTGCCGTCGCGCTTGATCCACGTGACGGTCTGGCCCTTCTTCAGCTCTCCCTGCTCGACGCGGCACAGCGCGATACGGCCCAGGAAGTTGTCGGCGTCCAGGTTGGTGACGTGGGCCTGGAGCGGCGCGGCCTCGTCGTACTCCGGGGCCGGGACGTGCTCGAGGATCGTGTTGAAGAACGGCTCGAGGTTCTCGCTGTCGGACGGGACGGTGCCGTCCTCCGGCTTGGTCAGCGAGGCGACACCGTCACGGGCGCAGGCGTAGACGATGGGGAACTCGATCTGCTCCTCGTCCGCGTCCAGGTCCAGGAAGAGGTCGTACGTCTCGTTGACGACCTCGTCGATCCGGGAGTCCGGGCGGTCCGTCTTGTTGATGCAGAGAATGACGGGCATCCGGGCCTGGAGGGCCTTGCGGAGCACGAAACGGGTCTGCGGCAGCGGGCCCTCGGAGGCGTCGACAAGCAGAACGACCGCGTCCACCATCGACAGACCGCGCTCCACCTCGCCGCCGAAGTCGGCGTGACCGGGGGTGTCGATGATGTTGATGGTGATCGGGGCCCCGCCGGCCTTGGGGTGGTACTTGACGGCGGTGTTCTTCGCCAGGATCGTGATGCCCTTCTCACGCTCCAGGTCGTTCGAGTCCATCATGCGGTCGTCGAGGTGCTCGGCGGCGTGCGCGGCGAACGCGCCGGCCTGCTTCAGCATGGCGTCGACCAAGGTGGTCTTGCCGTGGTCGACGTGGGCGACGATGGCAACGTTACGGATGTCGTGGCGCGTGGGCATGCTGACTAGCGCTTCTCTCGATCGTGGGATCAGGCGTCTGACGGTCGTAGCCTCGTCCGCCCGCCGGGCGGACACGCCACGGCTAGTCCTATGGTACGGGGCCGCCGCGTCGGGGGCTTCCCGGCCCGATCGGGAGAAGCATCGTGGAGCACTGGGGTGTACTGAATCGTGCAGTGGAGCGGGGTCGAAAGCCCGGGTCAAGGGTGATCACGATCTTGCCCGCCGGCGACGTCGGCGGGCAAGGGACTTGAGCCAGTTCTGAGGTTCTGACCTGCTACTTCTTAGTAGCTTTGGCGGCCTTTTGCTTCTTGAAGCCGATGTCCTGGTAGCGGGGTACGGCGAAGCCGAAGGCGCCCGCGTTGGCCACCTGGGCCTTGGCCGCGACCAGCTCGGGTCGCTGGTAGAGCGGGATGGACCCGGCCGCGGCCCAGATCCGGGCGTCGGCCCTGCGCACCAGGTCACGGGCGGCGTCCTCGTCCAGCTCGGCGGCCGCCTGGTCGAAGAGCTGGTCGATGTGGTCGGAGCCGACGCGGGTGTAGTTCTGCTCCACCAGCAGTGAGCCGTCGGCGGCGGGCACGGGCTTGGCGAAGATCGGGCGGGCGTCAGTCGCCGGGTAGGCGGTGGCGGGCCAGGAGTACAGCGCCAGGTCGTAGTCGCCCGATGCGATGTGGTCCTTGAAGTAGCTGTCGTCGGCGACCTTGGTGATCTCGGTGCGCACGCCGATGCGGGCCAGCATCTGCGCGATCTTGTCGCCCACACTGCGCAGCGCCTCTGAGCCATGCCCCGAGGGGAGGACGAAGCGCAGGGTGAGCGGCTTGCCGTCCTTGCCGATCGGGCCGCCCGCCCGGGCGGGGGCGGCCGTGCCACGCGGCGCATACGCTCCGGCGAGGCCGCCCTGCTTCTCCGCGGCGTTCGTCCGGGGCCTGGTCGCGGGGTCGTCGTCGAGGGCCTCGGCCTGGCGTTGCAGGGCCATGCCCTGGAGGGCCGCGGCGGGGGCGGGCGCGAGGACATGCGTACCGCTGCTGCCGGACTCGGGGCGGTGGCCGCCGCTCGCGGGTTTGTCGTCGCCGACGATGTAGAGCCCCTCGTCGGAAGCCTTGTCGTCCTTCTTGTTCGCCTCGGCCTTCTTCGGCTCGGTCGGGCTGGGTGACGGCTTCTTGTCGCCCTCGACCTCGCCGCCCGCCTTGGCCGGGTCGGGCTTCATACGCGCTCCGGCGCGCGTCCAGCCGGCGTCGGCCAGCAGCGCCTGCGCCTCCTGGGTGTTCTGCTCACCGAGCGCTGCGCTGTTGTCGGCGTACGCCCGCTGCCCGGCCAGTGCCAGATGGCTGCCGGGCGGGGTGGCGGGCAGGCCGAGCGGGGTCAGTACGGTCTCGGCCAGCTCCTTGCGGTTCAGCGCGCGGGCCACAGCGCGGCGCACCCGGTCGTCGGCGAGCGGTCCCTTCTCGCCGTTCAGCGCGAGCTGGGTGTACACGGGCTCCAGCGACTTGCGGACCACATAGCCGTGGGCGAGCGGCTGGCCGCCGGTGCTCTTCTTCTCCCCTGCCGCGGGGGCGATCCGGTCCGCGGTGCCGCGGTCGACCTCAGCGAGATCGACGCTGCCCGCGGTGATCGCGGCGGCGCGCTGGTCGCGCGGCACGGCGGTCAGCACCAGCCGCTCCAGCTTTGCCCGCTCCCCCCACCAGCGCGGGTTGCGTACGAGAGTGGTCGTGCCCGCCGCGCGGTCGACGGATTTCAGCTGGAACGGGCCGGCCATCACCTTGAGCATGGTGCGGGCCCCGTCGTTGAAGGAGGCCGGGGTGCCGGTGACCTCCCTCGGGTAGAGCGGAGTGAAGAGGGACCGCCAGTCCGCGTACGGCTTCTTGAAGGTGATCTTGACCTCGAGGCCGTTGGCGCCGCGCTCGATCTTCTCGATCCGCTCGTAGCCGGCGTTGCGCGCGGTCCAGTACGCGGAGTCCTTGCCGCTCAGCGCGCGCCACTGGGAGACGAAATCGGCCGCGTCGATCTCCCTGCCGTCGCTCCACACCGCCTCCTGGTTGAGCTTGTAGAGCACGACCTGCTTGGGCTCGCGCTTGACGACCTCGGCGGACTCCACGTAGTCGGGGTTGCGCTGCGGACGGCCGCTCCGGTCGAGGGTGAAGAGGGAGGGGAGCACGGCCCCGGCGATACGCGTCGTGGCGGCGTCCGCGTCGGCCTGGAAGGCGTTGAGCGTGGTGGGCAAGGCGTCGATCGCCCAGCGCAGCGTCCCTCCGTCGGCGACCAGATCGCGCCCGGCGGCCGCGATGTCCTGGGCCGCGGCCTTGCCGGTGTCGGGCTCACCCGAGCTGCAGCCCGACAGTACGGGCAGAGCAAGCACCCCGCTGGTGAGCAGCGCGACAGAGCGGAGCGTGCGGGAGCATGTCCTCCCGCGTGGCGCGTCGACCTTGGACATGGCTTGTACCTCTTCGTCCAATTTTGCGGAATTTGGAGATGATCACACCGATTCCCGTCCACTGAAGTGGAAGGAGCGCGACAGGTGGCGGCGACACGGCGTGACCAGACCCAAGGTCACCCGTGCGGCCCAATGCAGAACGGGGCAGAGTGCCACTTAAAGGGAGAAAATGGGGGTAGTGATATCCGAACCACAAGGGGCGCGCTGAAAGCGCATGCGCCGGGAATCCCTGTACGTCCCCTTCACAAGCGGGGACGTGACGCGCGACACTCGCAGGCGCATGAGCCATGCCACCGCACCCTGCGGAAGTGAGGGCAAGTCATGTCCCAGCAGGAAGACCTGATGGTGATTCAGCGGCGCCTCGACGAGCTGGTCCAGCGTGTCGGAGAGCTGGAGCGGACCGTCGATCAGCTGCGTGGCGCCGGCCCGGCCACGACTGCCGAGCCGATCACACAGGGCACGAAGACACCGGGCCGCCCCGAGCTGGTCACCATTCCCGACGTCCCGTACAACAACGCGCTGTGGACGGATTCGGACGACGAGGGCCTGGGCGTCCGAGACCGGCACGCTCCCTAGGAGACCTCGTTGGCCACAGGTACTGAACCACCACAAGTCAATACGGGCGTGCACGGTGCCGCACGCGCCGCCATCGGACCGCGCCATCTGCGCACCGACCGCTGGTGGCTGTCGCCCGCCCTGACCGCCGGCGGACTGCTCGCCTTCGTCGTCTACTCGACCTGGCGGGCATTCGCCAACGCCGACTACTACGCGGCGCCGTACGTCTCGCCGTTCTACTCGCCCTGTCTCGCGGAGAACTGCGAGCCGATGCGGAACGGCCCCAACTGGGAGATCTTCGGCAGCTGGTGGGGCCTGTCCCCGGCCCTGCTGATCCTGATCTTCCCGCTCGGCTTCCGGCTGACCTGCTACTACTACCGCAAGGCCTACTACCGGGGCTTCTGGGCCTCGCCCCCGGCCTGCGCGGTCGCCGAGCCGCACACGAAGTACACCGGCGAGACCCGCTTCCCGCTGATCCTGCAGAACATCCACCGGTACTTCTTCTACGCGGCGATTCCGGTCGCCGGGATCCTCACGTACGACACCGTGCTCGCCTTCCGCGACGAGCACTACGCGTGGGGCCATATGGGCCTCGGCACCCTCGTCTTCCTGGTCAACATCGTGCTGATCTGGGCGTACACCCTCTCCTGCCACTCCTGCCGGCACATCATCGGCGGCCGGCTGAAGCACTTCTCCAAACACCCGGTGCGCTACCGCCTGTGGGGCTGGGTCGGCAAACTGAATGACCGCCACATGCTGCTCGCATGGACCTCGCTGTTCAGCGTCGCGCTCGCCGACTTCTACGTCTATCTCGTCGCGTCCGGTGCCTTCGACGATCCGAGGTTTTTCTGACATGACGCAACTCGAACGACAGCAGTGGGACGTCGTGGTGGTGGGCGCGGGCGGCGCGGGCCTGCGGGCCGCCATCGAAGCGCGCGAGCGGGGCGCCCGCACGGCGGTCATCTGCAAGTCCCTCTTCGGCAAGGCCCACACCGTGATGGCCGAGGGCGGCATCGCGGCCTCCATGGGCAATGTGAACCCCGGGGACAGCTGGGAGGTGCACTTCCGCGACACCATGCGCGGCGGGAAGTTCCTCAACCAGTGGCGAATGGCGGAGCTGCACGCGCGTGAGGCGCCCGACCGGGTCTGGGAGCTGGAGACCTGGGGGGCGCTTTTCGACCGCACGGCCGACGGGAAGATCTCCCAACGTAACTTCGGCGGGCACGAGTACCCACGGCTCGCGCACGTCGGCGACCGGACCGGCCTGGAGCTGATTCGTACGCTCCAGCAGAAGATCGTCTCGCTTCAGCAGGAGGACAAGGAAGAATTCGGCGACTACGAAGCCCGGTTGAAGATCTTCCAGGAGTGCACGGTCACCCGCGTACTCAAGGATGGCGACAGGGTCTCCGGGACCTTCTGCTACGAGCGCGAGTCCGGGCGCTTCTTCGTTCTCGAGGCGCCGTCCGTGGTGCTGTCCACCGGCGGCATCGGCAAGTCCTTCAAGGTGACGTCCAACTCGTGGGAGTACACCGGCGACGGGCACGCGCTGGCGCTGCTCGCGGGCGCACCGCTGCTCAACATGGAGTTTGTGCAGTTCCACCCGACCGGGATGGTCTGGCCGCCTTCGGTGAAGGGGATCCTCGTCACCGAATCGGTGCGCGGCGACGGCGGTGTGCTGCGCAACTCCGAGGGCAAGCGGTTCATGTTCGACTACGTTCCCGATGTCTTCAAGGAGAAGTACGCACAGTCGGAGGAGGAGGGCGACCGCTGGTACGAGGACCCGGACAACAACCGGCGTCCTCCGGAGCTGCTGCCGCGCGACGAGGTGGCCCGTGCCATCAACTCCGAGGTCAAGGCCGGCCGCGGCTCCCCGCACGGCGGCGTGTTCCTGGATGTCTCGACCCGGATGCCGGCCGAGGTCATCCGGCGTCGGCTGCCGTCGATGTACCACCAGTTCAAGGAGCTGGCGGACGTCGACATCACGGCGGAGGCGATGGAGGTCGGACCGACCTGTCACTACGTGATGGGCGGCATCGCCGTCGCGTCCGACACCGCGGCCGCGGTCGGGGTTCCCGGCCTTTTCGCGGCGGGCGAGGTCGCCGGCGGGATGCACGGCTCCAACCGGCTCGGCGGGAATTCGCTGTCCGACCTGCTGGTCTTCGGTCGGCGGGCGGGTCTGCACGCGGCCGAGTACGCACAGGGGCTCAGCGACCGGCCCGCGGTGGATGACGGGCAGATTGACGAGGCCGCCGCGGAGGCGCTGCGTCCGTTCAGCGCCGAGGGACCGCAGCCGGGCGAGGAGAACGGGAAGCCGCCGGAGAATCCGTACACCCTCCATCAGGAGCTCCAGCAGACGATGAACGACCTGGTCGGCATCATCCGGCGCGGGGCGGAGATGGAGCAGGCGCTGGAGAAGCTGGCGGGTCTGCGGGTACGAGCGCGGCGCGCCGGGGTCGAGGGGCACCGGCAGTTCAACCCCGGCTGGCACCTCGCGCTGGACCTGCGGAACATGCTGCTGGTCAGCGAGTGCATCGCGCGGGCGGCGCTGGAGCGCACGGAGAGCCGTGGCGGGCACACCCGCGAGGACTGCCCGACCATGGAGCGCGAGTGGCGGCGGGCCAACCTGCTGTGCCAACTCATCGACCCCACCGGCGGCTTGGCGGCCACCGACCCCGTGCGCGGCCAGATCGCGCTCGTACGGAAGACGACCGATCCCATCCGTCCCGACTTGCTCGCCCTCTTCGAGAAGGAGGAGCTGGTCAAGTACCTCGCCGAAGAGGAGCTCTACGAGTGAGCAGCTATACAGCGGCCTTCAGGGTCTGGCGCGGTGATGCGGACGGCGGGGAGCTGGAGGACTTCGCCGTCGAGGTCAATGACGGGGAAGTCGTCCTCGACATCATCCACCGCCTCCAGGCCACCCAGGCATCCGATCTCGCGGTCCGCTGGAACTGCAAGGCGGGCAAGTGCGGTTCGTGCAGCGCGGAGATCAACGGCCAGCCGCGGCTGTTGTGCATGACCCGGATGTCGGTCTTCTCGCGCGAGGAGACGATCACGGTGACACCGCTGCGGGCGTTCCCGGTGGTGCGGGACCTGGTGACGGATGTGTCCTTCAACTACACGAAGGCGCGCGAGGTGCCCTCGTTCGTGCCCCCGCAGGGGGTGCGGGCGGGCGAGTACCGGATGCAGCAGATGGATGTGGACCGCTCGCAGGAGTTCCGCAAGTGCATCGAGTGCTTCCTGTGCCAGGACACCTGCCATGTGGTGCGCGACCACGAGGAGAACAAGGCGGCGTTCGCCGGTCCGCGCTTTCTGATGCGGGTGGCGGAGCTGGACATGCACCCGCTGGACGCGGCCGCCGAGGTGGGCCTGGACCGTAAGAAGGCCGCCCAGGACGAGCACGGTCTGGGCTACTGCAACATCACGAAGTGCTGCACGGAGGTGTGCCCCGAGGGCATCAAGATCACCGACAATGCGCTGATCCCGCTGAAGGAGCGCGCGGTGGACCGGAAGTACGACCCGCTGGTGTGGCTGGGCAACAAGATCAGGCGGCGGGGCGCGGAGGATTAGCGGCTCAGGCAGGACCGCCCCAGCCCTTTCGGTACGCCGTCCAGTCGGCCTCCTCCGCCGCGAAGTCGACATACAGCGCGACCCCGAACCGCTCCCGGTCGCGGTCCGTACGCCCAAGGCCCAGCCGGGTGCCGCGGATCGCGGCCGCGACGGTTTCGGCGTTCTCCCAGTGGCCGATGTCGTCCTCGTGGAAGAAGGGCAGGCCCATCAGCAGATCGGTGTCCTCGGGGGTGACTTCGAGGGCGAGCGCGGTCTGCTGGGCGATATAACCGCCGTACAGGCTCTCCAGTGGTATGGCCGTGTCGTACGACATGACGGCTATCTGGTCGACCCGGCGAGCGACCTGGCCGAAGAACTCCTGCGACCACCACTTGGGGTGCCCGGTGAGCCCGCCCGCGAGTGAGTGGAGGGCGGGCAGGGGGTCGATCTGATGCGCGGCGATGGACAGCGGCACCTTGCGGGCCCGCGTCAGCTCGCGCAGATCGTCGAGCAGCGAAAGGTAGTCGCGGTCGCCGGAGTGCAGCGGCTCCAGGTCGTAGTGCACGCCGTCGAAGCCCGCGTCCAGGATCTGGGCGGTGGAGCGCACGACGGCCGCGCGGGTGCCGGCATCGGGCAGCTTCAGCCCCTCCGGGCCTTCGCTCGCCAGCTTGTCGCCGAGCCAGGCCTGGACCCGTATGCCGGGGATCTTCCGGTGGACGGCGTCTATCAGCCACCGCGCGCGTGGATAACGGTCGGCGGGCAGACTTCCGTCGTGCTCCAGCGGGCCGGCGTGAACATACAGGTCCCGTATCCCGGTCCCTCTTATCCTCGCGGCGAAGGCGTCGAGGTCGGCGTCCTTCTTCCGGCCGTCCACCCAGGCATGACCGAGCCAGACCGCGTCCTGGCCACGCGTCTTCGTGCCGTCCTTCAGGTCGCCCGCGTAGTTGACGCGCAGCGCGATCGCGCCGGTGAGCGCAGGGACAAGCAGGAGGACGGCCATGGCGAGGGCGATCCGCCTGGGCCATCTGAGACGCGGGCCGCGCCACATTCCCAGGAGCACACGCGCACCCGAATAAACGCGCAGCGCCCTGACGCGCTCGCGCACCCCCACCCCGTTGTTGATCCCCATGTGTCGCAACGTTAGGTCATGGGTCTGACACCGGGTCTGATACCGCGGGTCGGGTACCTGCCCGGTAGCGGAGGCACAGTCGCCGACATAGCCTCCCAAATATGACGCGAATAGCCACGCGGGCCTTTCTTGCCGTACTGCTGGCGGCGTGGTGGCTGGTCGTGCCCGCCGCTCGATGCGCCCTCGCCGACGATCCCGTCAGCCTGTCCCGCGATGGCCGGATCACCGACCGGGTCGGAGCTCTGGGCGCGGAGGCCGAGACGGGGGCAGGGGATCTGGTGCTTCCGATCGCGGTGGCCGGCGCGGCCGGCGCGATCGCCGCGTACACCTCCTCCAAGCGAAGGAAGCGGACCGCGACCCGCACCACACCGCAGGGCGGCCGGGCGGGCTGGGGCCCTCCGCAGCAGGAGCGTTGGACGCCGCTGCCGGAACTCGATGCCGAGCGCCGAGGGTTTCGGAGGGGGTCGTGGTGGGGGCTTCGGGGGCGGCGGCTTCGGGGGCGGGCCCGGCAGTTTTGGCGGCGGGAGGACCCGCGGCCGGATGGGCGGCAGTCGTTAGCTCAAGCAGGCGTCGGGGGCGCGCCGCCCGGCCCGGACCTTTCGGCCCGGGCCGCAGGCCTTCCTGGGGGCGTCAGAACATGCTGAGCAACTGCTCGACAGTGGGCTCGGACGTCGAGTCCCCGTCGGGCAGGGCGAGTTCGAACCAGACCGTCTTGCCGCGCGGGGTCCGGCGCGAGCCCCAGGCCGCGCTGAGCAGGCCGACCAGTTGCAGTCCGCGGCCGCCCTCGTCGGTGTCGCGCGCCCGTCGTCGTCTCGGCTGGACCAGCCCCGAGTCCCACACCTCGCAGACCAGGGTGCGGTCGCGCAGCAGGCGCAGCCGGATCTCGCCCTCGCCGTACCGCAGCGCGTTGGTGACCAGCTCGCTGACCAGCAGCTCGACCGTGTCGACGAGCGCTTCGAGGTCCCAGGCGACCAGCTGGGCCCGGGCCAGTTCGCGGGCCCTGCCCACCGAGCGGGGCTCGCGCGGCAGCCGCCAGTCGCCGACGGCATCGACGGGCAGCCCCTGGATGCGGGCCATCAGGAGCGCGATGTCGTCCTCGCCGTGCCGGGTGTCGAGGGTGTTCAGCACATGGTCACAGACGTCTTCGAGGGGACGTACTGGATCGGTGAGCGCGGCGCGGAAGGCGCGCAGCCCCTCGTCGAGGGGGTGGTCACGGGATTCGACGAGCCCGTCGGTGTAGAGCGCGAGCAGCGCCCCTTCAGGGAGCTCGACCTCGACCTCTTCGAAGGGCTCGCCACCCACCCCGAGCGGCATCCCCGGCGGCACGTCGAGCAGCAGCGCCTCCTCGCCCGGTTCGACGAGCACAGGCGGCAGATGGCCGGCGTTGGCGAAGGTGCAGCGACGGGTGACCGGGTCGTAGACGGCGTAGACGCAGGTGGCGAGATAGACCTCGGAGAGGTCGGCCTCGCGGGATTTGTGGGCGACGCGCGAGGCCTGCTGCGCCCCGCTCGGGCTGCCGAGGCCGCGGGCGATCTCGTCGAGCGCGGAGAGCACTTCGGCCGGCTCCAGGTCCAGCAAGGCCAAGGTTCTTACGGCCGTGCGCAGTTCACCCATGGCGACCGCGGCCCGCAGCCCTCGCCCCATCACATCGCCCACCACCAGGGCGGTGCGGTGGCCCGGCAGTTCGATGACGTCGAACCAGTCTCCGCCCACCTCGGTGGCCGTATTGCCCGGGAGATAGCGGCAGGCGATGTCCAGGCCGGCGGCCTCCGGGTCTCCGGGCGGGAGCAGGCTGCGCTGGAGGATCAGCGCGCGCTCGTGTTCCCTGCGGTAGAGCCGGGCGTTGTCGATGCAGACGGCGGCGCGGGCGGCGAGCTCGACGGCGAGCGCCCGGTCCCGTTCCCCGAAGGGCTCGCTGCCCTTCGTACGGGAGAACTGCACCAGGCCGACGACGGTGTCGTGCGCGACCATCGGCACCGCGAACGTGGACTGGACGAGGGTGCCGTCCTCGCCCGGGATCGACTGCACCCGGGCGGTGCGCAGGGCGCTGGCGCAGGGCGAGTTGAAGGGATAGCGGTGGACCTCGCCGACCGCGGTGGGGATGCTTGCGTTGTGGCCGCAGCCCGGAGTGGTGACCAGTGGCGCGTCCGAGACGGCGCTGGCGAAGGCGACCCGGCGCAGCTCGGCGCTGCCGTCCGCACTGCCGGGGGGAGCCTCGTCACCGGTGAGGAGTCCTTGATAGAGGTCGACCGATGCGAGGTCACAGAAGCCGGGGACGGCGACGTCGAGGAGTTCGCGGGCAGTGGTTTCCAGATCGAGGGAGTTGCCGATGCGGGCGCTCGCCTCATTGAGGAGGGCAAGGTTGCGGCGGGCGCTGGCGGCCTCGCGGGCGGCGTTTTGACGGCGGGTCACGTCGGTGCCGATTCCGGCCACGCCGATGGGGCGGCCGGATCCGCTGTGCACCCGGTAGAGGTTGATCGACCAGTGCCTGCGTTCCGTGCTGCCCGGCGGCGCTCCGACGATCTGGAGGTCGATGGCGGATTCGCCGGTCTCCAGGACCCGGCGCAGCGATGCGTTCATCCGCTCGGCCTCGGGGCGGGAGAGATAGTCGTGGACGGTGCGTCCGCGGTGGTCGTCGGCGGCGCCCCCGAAGACGGTGGCGAAGCGCTGGTTGGCGCGCTGCACGGTGAGGTCCGTGCCGAACAGGAGGAAGCCGAAAGGAGATTGGCCGAAAATCGCCTGCGAAGCGGCGAGATCAGTCTCGATCCGGCGCAGGGCACGGACGTCCACGACGATACAGAGCGCAGCCTTGTCGCCACTCTCCGTCTCACTCGGCATCACATAAACCTCGGCGACGCCGTGCGCGCCGCGCTGCCTGGGCATGCGGAAGGGGACCAGGCCGGTCCACTCCTTGCCGTCAAGGATCTCGGCCACATGACGGCGGCCGCGCGGGCGCAGATCGGCGGGCATGAAGACCTCGACCGGGTCCCTGCCCCTGACCTCGTCTGCAGTGATACCGAAGAGATCTACGGCACGCTGACTCCACTGGTCAACCAGCCCGTCCGGGCCGATCGAGAAAGAGGCAACCTTGATGTAGTCATAGATCGAGCCAGGCGGGCTGCTCTGCCATACGACACCGCTCGCCGTCTCAGGTATTTCGCTCACGCGACCGTCCCCTCCAGCTCACCGCACCGGACCGGCCATGACCGCAGTATTCAGCACTACGGCCCCGACCGACACGGCGTTCACGATCACAGCACGGTCTCGTTCATTTTGAGCCGGGCCCCGCGTGATCTTTGTCCCTTCACACTCCTAACCAGTGACGGGCAGCTCGAACCACACGGTCTTACCGGTCCTCCCACGCCGGGTGCCCCATCGGCGGGCAGTACAAGCCACCAGTTGCAGCCCGCGTCCACCCTCGTCATCGGGATCCGCGGCGCGTTCGGTGGGGGGATCCGGAAGCGGGTCGGAGACTTCGACAAGCAGGCTGGGGGCGGTCTGGCCGAGCCCGGGGCGGACCAGCCGGACCCCGATCGGACCCGATGCATACCGCAGAGAATTGGTCACCAGCTCGCTGACCAGGAGCTCGGTGACATCACCAATGACCTGGTCCAGCCCCCAGGCGCGCAGGGTGTCACGCACGGCGTGCCGGGCGGTGCCCACGGCGTCGAGCTCGGCAGGGAAGGTCCACTCGGCGACTTCGCCTTCGGTGTCGATCACACCGCTCACTTCCCAGACCGGCAGCAGACACGCGCCCTATTTAGAGCGGTTAATCAGCACATACCCGATATTCGGGGCGAGGTATCGCGGCGAGGGCAGCAATGGGCGCACCGTGGCACGAACGGCGTATGCGTCAGTCGCGCGCGCCGTCCCGTTCGCTGTCCCGCAGCAGTCGCGCGGCCTCGGCCACGGCGGGCCGGTCCTGATCGAGCCAGTCGACGGCATCGGTCTCGTGCGGAGCCAGCCAGCGCAGCGCGTCGTGGTCCTCGAGCGGCTGCGGCTCCCCGGAGAGCAGCCGAGCCGTCCACACCTGGAGTACGTAGCCGGGCTTCAGCACCCACTCGCCGGGGATCCGCGCCAACGGCTCCGTCTCGACACCCAGCTCCTCGCGCAGCTCGCGCACCAGCGCCTGCTCGGGGCTCTCCCCCGGCTCCAGCTTGCCGCCGGGCAGCTCCCAGCGGCCGGCGAGCTCTTCGGGGGCGCTACGGCGAGCGGCCAGCAGCCGCCCCCGGTCGAAGACGGCCCCGGCCACCACCACTACGCGACGCTCGTTCATGCGCCGGAGCGTACTTCGCGCCCGCCCGCGGCCCGCCCGGCACGGTCGGGTCAGCCGGCCGCCGCGCGCCGGACGGCTAGTGCGTCGTCTGCCCGATGCGCTCGACCCAGTACAGCTGCTTGTGTTCGCGGCCGTCGAGCGTGTCCGCGATCTGCTGCGCCTCGTCCCTGGTGGCGTATCTCCCAACGCGATAGCGGTTGCCGTTGTCGTCCTGCCGTATGACGAGCCAGGGCAGCACAGCGGCACTGTCGTTCATCGCGCCCCTCCCTCGGCCGGCCTGCAGGTCTGTAACGATCGCCAGGAAACCGCACTACGCATATGCCCGAGCGTACGCCTGACCTTCACTCAGCGGATACGGATTTACACAAAGAGATAAGAAGAGGAGCGCACCCGTCTGGATGCGCTCCTTCTGGCTGGTTCCGGCCCCCTCTACGCGCCGGACGACGGCGCCTCCGGTACGACCTCCGGTACAACCTCCGGCACGACCGCCGACCCGGCCTTCGCCACGGCCTTCGGCATCGTCGGCACCGGCATCAGCACCGGGCCCGACGCCGGGTCCGTGTGCGGGGGGGGCGCGTACGGACGGGAAGGCAGGAGCCGGACATGACAGCGCGTCGCAGCGGGCGATTGCCCGGGCGTTACGGGACGCGAGCGGTCGTCAACTCGTGATCACGGGGGCCGGACGCACTGTTCGTGTACCGGTCACTTCACCGGCAGGTGGTATGCGATCCGGTAGCGGTCCGCCGGGACGACGACGTCCGCCGTCTCGACCGGCCGCCCCGATGCGTAATAGGTCCGCTCAACGACCATCACCACATGGCCCGGTACGCCGCCGAGGGCCAAAAGCTCCTCCGCAAGCCCCGGCCGGGCGCCGACCTCCTCCGCGACGTTGTCCACGACGACGTCGATGGCGGCCATCCGCTCGACGACGCCGCAGCCTCCGAGCGGGCCCTCCTCCGGCAGCATCACGGGGGTGCGCCCGGTGACTTCGATCGGCTCCCAGGAGGTGGAGAGCATCATCGCCTCGCCCCCGTCGCGGAACACATAGCGCGTACGCATCACCCGGTCGCCGAGCTGAATGCCGAGCCGGGACGCGATCTCCGGGCTCGCCTTCTCCTGTTCGCTGCTCGACTCCCAGGTGCCCCGGGCCCCCTCCTCGGCCTGCTCCTGACGAAAGGGGCTGGCGCCCGTCGGCGGTCGGTAGCCGGAGCGGGCGATCCGGCGCGGGACCGGCCGCTCGCGGACATAGGTGCCCGAGCCCGAGCGGCCCTCGACCAGACCCTCTGCCATCAGGACCTTGCGGGCTTCCAGGGCGACGGTGTCCGAGACTCCGTACTCCTCGCGGATGCGGGCCTGCGAGGGAAGTCGGGTGTGCGGCGGCAGCGAGCCGTTGACGATCTGCTGTCGGAGATCGCTCGCAACTCGCAGATAGGCGGGCTGCTCACCGAATGTCACGGGCCACTCCCAACAGGTTGACAGACAGCAACAGACTGGCAACCGTGGGTTGTTGACCGCAAGCGTGGGCCAGAGTTTCACCCGAAGTGATGACTTACGTTTAAGCAGGCTCTTACCGCAGGTATGGCCATCAATCCGAGTCGAACCATTGACCCATAATGGTCCAGACCAATACGTTGCTGGCCATGCGTCGAAACTGCCGAAGATCCCTTGCCAGGGCGGCCGTTGCCGCCCTCTCCTTCTCCCTCCTCGCCACCCTCGCGCCCGCCGCCACCGCCACCCCCGGGCACGGCCAGCACCAAAAGCCCTCGTACAAGCGCGTCGGATACTTCACCCAGTGGGGTGTCTACGGCCGGGACTTCCAGGTCAAGGACATGGACACCAGCGGCCAGGCTTCCAAGCTCACCCACATCAACTACGCCTTCGGGAACGTGAGTTCCGACGGCAAGTGCTTCACCGGCAGCGTCCCCGGCGAGGCGGACGCCTGGGCCGACTACGCCCGCCCGCTGGACGCCGCCGACTCGGTGGACGGTGTGGCCGACACCGCCGAGCAGCCGCTCGCGGGCAACTTCAACCAGCTGCGTGAGCTCAAGGCAAAGCACCCCGGCCTCAAGGTGCTGATCTCCCTGGGCGGCTGGAGCTGGTCCACCCACTTCTCCGACGCGGCCCGCACCCCCGCGTCCCGTAAGGCGTTCGTCTCCTCCTGCATCGACCTCTACATCAAGGGCAATCTGCCCGTCGACGGAGCCCGCGGCGGCGCGGGCGCGGCGGCCGGTCTCTTCGACGGCGTCGACCTCGACTGGGAGTGGCCGGGTTCGGCGGGCGACACGGACACCGTGTACCGGCCCGAGGACAAGCAGAACTTCACCGCGCTGGTACGGGAGTTCAGGACGCAGCTCGACGCACTCGGGAAGAAGGGGCGCAAGCACTACGAGCTGACCGCCTTCGTCCCGACCGCCCCCGCCAAGATCGACGCGGGCTTCGAGGTCCGCAAGATCATGCGCGACCTCGACTTCGTCAACCTCCAGGGCTACGACTTCCATGTCTCGGGCGAGAAGACCACCGCCCAGCAGTCCGCGCTGTACGCACGCGGCGACTTCAGCGTCGACCAGACCGTCCGCGACTGGCAGCGCCGCGGCGCGCCCGCCCGCAAGCTGGTGATGGGCATGCCCTTCTACGGGCAGGGCTGGACGGGCGTGACCGGCGGCGGCGACGGCCTGGGCCGGCCTGCGACAGCGCCGGCGCCCGCGACCTGGGCGGCCGGTTATGAGGACTACAAGGCTCTCAAGAAGCTGGCGGACTCGGGGACGTACACACTCCACCGGGACCGGCGCGGCGGCCACGCCTGGCTTTTCGACGGCACCACCCTGTGGACGTACGACGATCCGCAGGTGCTGCGCGCGAAGACCTCGTACATCCGTGAACGGGGTCTCGGCGGCGCGATGTTCTGGTCCCTGGACGGGGACACTGCGGACGGCGAGCTGATGACCGCGGTCGACCGCGGGCTCTCGCGCCGCTAGCAGCCGGGCGGGGTAGCCGGACGAGTCCGGTGCCTGGGCTGTCGGCGGCTCAGGCGCCGGACGCTGTCGTGGCCTCGTCCGCGGGCCCCTCGGTGGACTCCTGCGTGGACTCTTCGGCCGGCGGGGCGGTTTCCAGGCCGAGCGTGCGGCGGACCGAGATCTCGGTGCTCCCCGTGAGCGCGTCCTCGCCCTCGTAGCCGTGGTCCCAGAAGGTGTCCTCGTCCTGCGCGAGGGCGGCCTTGTCCCAGTGGGCGCGTGCCCGGTCGTACTCCTTCGCCCGCGCCTCTGCCCCTCCCGCCGCGGCTGCCGGCCAGCGGTGCTCGCGCAGGTTCTTGGCCTGTGCGGCGAGCGCCAGGGAGGTCTTCTTGGCCCAGCTCCGATACCCCTCGGGGTCGTCGGTGAATCCCCCGTCCGGGTCGGTCACATGGACAGCCGACTCTGCCTTCAGATAGGCGAGTTGGTGCGGGTCGAGTGTGGTGGCATCGCGCCGTAGCGAGCCTTGGATCTTGGCACCGTCGGTGGCGAATGCACAGGTCACGGCATCGTCACCGAGCCGCCAGCTCTGCTTGGTCGGCAGGTAGTAGTACGTCTCGGTGCCCTTCGGCACCGCCCACGGGTCCAGTGCGTACGCGTCGTTGATCTCCTGGCAGCGCTCGTTGGCGAGCTCGTCGAGGCGGCTCTCGCCGGGATAGGAGTCGTAGCCGCGGACCTGGAAGCCGCCGGAGACCTCCGCCTCGTGCTTGCCCGCGCAGTCCACCACAGTGACGTCCGTTGTCTCCTGCTCCTGGACGCCGCTGCCGGGGAGGTTGAAGCAGTCGCCCTTGCGCAGATCCAGGGTGCTGCGCGAGCGGGCGGCCTCGTCCATGCCCTTGCGGAACCAGTCCCAGGCCTCGCCGATCCCGCCGTTGGCAACCACGACGAGCAGCAGCGCCGTACTGATCGAGGAGAGAACGATGCCCGCGATCGCCATGCCCTTCCCGCGCTCTCCCCTCTTCTTGATCTGAGAGAGGGCTATCAGCCCGAGGACCAGGCCGAGCGGCGGCACACAGCAGACGATCCCGACGACGAGGGAGGCGATGGAGAGGCCGTTCACGGACGGTCTGGGGGCGTACTGCGGATATGGCTGCCAGCCCTGGGTGGATGGGTCCACAACTACGGCGCTCCTCATCGAGATCGTACGAACAGGCGCGCGGATCGTACGCCCACCCAGACGGGAGGGGGCGGCCGCCGTGGCGACCGCCCCCTCCGTCTCACTCAGAGTTCAGAACTGCACAGTTCAGACCTGCACAGCTCAGAACTGCACAGCTCAGAACTGAAGCGCCCAGGAGTCGATCTTGCCGACGTCCTGTGCCGCGTTGTCGCTGACCCGCAGCTTCCACGTGCCGTTCGCGACCTCGGACGAGGCGTTGACCGTGTACGTGGTGTTGATGTTGTCCGTGCTGCCGCCGGAGCCGTACGCCTTCAGCGTGTACGCGGTGCCGTCCGGCGCGATCAACTGGACCTGTAGGTCACCGATGTACGTGTGCTGGATGGCAACGGGCACCTGCAGGGCGGCCGGAGCGTTCCCGGTGACGCCACTGACGGTGATCGGCGACTCGGCGGTGGCGAAGTCTCTGATCGTGAAGTCCGCGGTGTTCTCGAACTTCTTGCCGGGCGGCTGGGTGTCACCGCTGCCGACGAACAGCAGGCGGTTCGGCGAGCCGGTGCCCGGGTTGCTCACCGCGCCGCTCGTCGCGGCGGTGGTCAGGGCCGTGGAGACCTGAGCCGGGGTCGCGGTCTTGTTGGCCGCGAGGTAGAGCGCCGCCGCGCCCGCGACGTGCGGGGTCGCCATCGACGTGCCGGAGATCGTGTTCGTCGCCGAGTCACTGGTGTTCCAGGACGAGGTGATCGACGAGCCCGGGGCGAAGATGTCCAGCACGCTGCCGAAGTTGGAGAAGCTGGAGCGGGCGTCGGTGCTGGTCGTGGAGCCGACGGTGATGGCTTCCGCGACGCGCGCGGGCGAGTAGTTGGAGGCGTTGGAGCTGTCGTTGCCCGCCGCGACCGCGTAGGTGACGCCGGAGGCGATGGAGTTGCGCACCGCCGTGTCGAGGGCGGTGTCGATGCCGCCGCCCAGGCTCATGTTGGCGACCGCCGGCTTGACGGCGTTCTGCGTCACCCAGTCGATGCCGGCGACGACCTGCGCGGTCGTGCCCGAGCCCTGGTTGTTGAGCACGCGGACGCCGACGACCTTGGCCTTCTTGGCCACGCCGTAGGACGAACCGGCGACGGTGCCGGCCACATGCGTGCCGTGGCCGTTGCCGTCCTGCGCGGTGTTGTCGTTGTCGATGGCGTCATAGCCGTACGACGCCCGGCCGCCGAAGTCGCTGTGGGTGATCCGTACACCGGTGTCGATGATGTACGCGGTCACACCCTCACCCGCGGTGTCCGGGTAGGTGTAACTCTGGTTCAGCGGGAGGGTCCTCTGGTCGATCCGGTCCAGGCCCCAGGACGGCGGGTTCGGCTGGGTGCCGGTCGCCTTGAAGACACGGTTCTGCACGACGGACGCTACGTCCGGGTCCGCGGCGAACTTCTTCGCCTGCGCCTCGGAGAGCTCGACGGCGTAGCCGTTCAGCGCGGCTTCGTACGTCTTCTTGATCTTCGCACCGTACTCGGCCGCGAGCGCCTTGCCTGCCTTGGAGTCCGCTTCGGGCGCCGACTCGTCGAGGGTGACGATGTAGCTGCCCTTGATGACTCCGGGTGCGCCGGCGTTCTGAATGACGCCTTCACGGGCCGTCTCGGCCGCGGTGGCCGTGAGGGCGGAAGCCGCGCCGAGCGAGAGCGCGGTGGCGGCTATCGCACTGGCCGCGGCAAGTCTTCGACGCGAATTACGCATCACTGACATGTGAGGGGTCCTCCTCATTGGTGGTGCGCTTCTGTGGGGGATACCGGCAGGCCCATGACAATGCCTGACAGTTGAATCTGTCGTGCCCTCGTCTTGCCTGCCGAGCGAAAGATTGGCGGATCCATAGGAATCACACAAGAGTCCGGAGAGCGGTGTAACACATGTGCCACACAACTGCCATGCTGGCGACCCATGAGCTCGTACCACTGTCCGGACTGCGCCACCCGCGCCCCCGTCGAGTCGGCATCCTGGTGCTGCCCGAACTGCCGCGGCCCCTGGGATCTGGACTTCACTGCCGCTCCAGTCGACCTCAAGTCCCTGTCCGCCAGGGTCAATTCACTGTGGCGTTACGAGGAGGCGCTGCCGGTCTCCGCACCCGCCGTCTCCCTCGGCGAGGGCCGCACCCCGCTCGTACCGCTCACCGAAACCGTCTCCGTCAAGCTCGACTTCCTGATGCCGACGCTCTCCTTCAAGGACCGCGGCGCGGTGGTGCTTGCGGAGCTGGCCCGCCGGCTCGCGCCGCGGCGGGTGATCGCCGACAGCAGTGGCAACGCGGGCACGGCGATCGCCGCGTACTGCGCACGCGCCGGTCTCGACTGCACGGTGTACGTCCCCGAGGCCACCTCCGCCAAGAAGGTGGAGCAGATCCGGGCGCACGGCGCGCACCTCGAACTCGTCCCCGGCGACCGCGAGGCCGCCGCTGAGGCCGCCCGCGCCGCCGCCGACCTTCCCGGCACGTTCTATGCGAGCCACGTCTACAACCCGTACTTCCTGCACGGCACGAAGACGTATGTCTACGAACTGTGGGAGGACCTCGGCGGCACGCTCCCCGAGGCGATCGTCGTCCCCGTCGGCAACGGCACCCTGCTCCTCGGCGCGGCCCTCGGCATCGGCGAGCTCCATGCCCACGGCCTGATCGCCGAGCGTCCCGCGCTGATCGCGGTCCAGGCCGAGAGGGTCTCCCCGCTCGCGGCCGCTTTCCACGCCGACGCCGAGGAGCTGCTCGACGACGGCCCGGCGCCGCGGCCGACGCTCGCCGAGGGCATCGCGATCCCCCGTCCTCCGCGCGCCAGGCAGATCCTGCGGGCCGTGCGCGAATCCGGCGGCACCTTCCTCACGGTGACGGAGGACCAGATCCGGGCCGCCCAGCTGGATCTGGCCGCCCGAGGGCTGTTCGTCGAGTCCACGGGCGTCGCGTGCTGGGCGGCAGCGGGCAGGTGGACCGACCGCAACGCCGTAGTGCCGCTCTGCGGGGCGGGCCTGAAGACAGGCCTGGCACCTGGGCCGTAGCCTCAGTCGGTCCATTAGGTGCCGTGCTTGATGAAGAACTCCGCCTGTTCTTCCGGCGACCACTCGGTGGCGACCTCGCCTCCCGCACCACCCGGCCTTCCCTCACCCGTATCACCACCCGTAGCTCTTGGTGAAGGGCTCGGTCCGCATCTCCAGCCACTCCAGGCATCCCCGCCCCGCCCCGACCAGCACGAGCACAACCACCACCGCGGCCACCGAGTCCCGCGCCCGCAGCACCCCGCCCACCAGCGCCCAGGCCGCGAGCGCCAGGGCGGGCACCCCGAACACCATCAGCGGCCCCTCGACATAGAGCAGGCTCCAGTCCCGCTCCCCTTCGAAGCCGCCGCGCAGACCGGGCTCGGCGCCCGACTCCCAGACGAAGAACCCGGTGCAGAAACCGGCCACCACAGCCAGGCATCCGGCCCACCCACGCGTGCGTTCGATACCCATACCCGCCCCGGACGCACAGTCGGCCGGGCCGGTTCCGGGACTTGCGGTCGGATGAGCGCGTGACCGTGTCAGCCGGCGGGCAGTGCCCCGCGCCCCGTCGGCGAGTGCGCACCCTTGCGCGCCGGCTCGCCGCAGTGCGCGCAGATCAACTTCGGCTCCAGCGTCTCACCGCAGCTGTGCTGCCACTTCAGCGGCGGATCATCGGAGTTGAGGTGCCGGTCGCCCCAATTCATCAGCGTGAGCAGTACGTCTCCGAGTTCCTGGCCGGCCGGCGTCAGGTGGTATTCGTAGCGGGGCGGGTGCTCGTTGTACTGCTTACGGCGGACCGCCCCCGCCGCCTCCAGCTTGCGCAGTCGCGTCGTGAGGATGTCGCGGGACGCCCCGGTGTTGCGGACGATCTGGTCGAAGCGCCGCACCCCGTGGCTCAGTTCGCGCACCGCGAGCAGCGTCCACCGCTCGCCGACCAGGTCGAGGGCGTCGGCGATGGAGCACGCTCGGGGCTGGATGCTCTTGGACATGCGTTTCATTCTAGGTCGGTCGGTTGCGAATCCAGACGTTCAAGGGGGGCGCGTAAGCCGGCAACTACCTCCCCAGCCCCCAGTCCCGGTCTCGGCTTGAACTTCAAACCTACTGACTCAGCCCTGCCGCATCCGGACGCGGCCGCGCAGTGCGCCCGTCGTACTGCCGGTGCGCTCGCGCAGCAGGACCCGCAGAGTGTTCGCATGCTCGTAGCCGACCTTGCGGGCGATCGAGTCCAGGGAGAGGGCAGTGGTCCGCAGCAGGTGCGAGGCCTGCTCGACCCGCAGTTCCTGGACGAATCGCACGGGAGACATGCCGAGCACGCGGCGTACGGTCCGCTGAAGGGTGCGTTCGCTGACGCCCAGTGAGCGCGCCGCGTCGACGATGCTGATCGGCTCCTCCAGATGCAGCCTCGCCCAGTGCTCGAAGGCGGCAACGAGCGGATCGCTCTGCGCGAGCGCGCTCGGAATGGTGTACGAGGACTGCGAAGGGCGCTCGTCGACGACCAGGTAGCGGGCGACGAGGTCGGCCACGGCCGGACTGCTCATCCGGACGATGGCGAGCGCCAGATCGACATGTCCGAAGGCCGCCCCTGCCGTCATCACACCGTCCGAAGTGGTGACCATCCTGGTCTCGTCGATCGTGACAGCCGGGTAGCGCTGCCGGAAGACGGGTGCAAGCCACCAACTCGTCGTCGCCTTCCGTCCGTCGAGCACCCCCGACTCGGCCAGCAGGAAGGTGCCTGTACAGGCCGAGGCGACGGGTGTGCCCCGCTCACGGGTGTCGGCCACCAGCGTCCGTACCGCCGCCGATGCGGGGCCGGAGACATGGTCGAGCAACGCGTCCGGCCGCCGCTCGGCGAGCGCCGGCACCAGCAGCAGGTCCGCTCGCCGGGCCTCGGCGGTCGGCTGGGTGGTGACGACGTGTCCTGCGCCGGTGCGGACGCGGCGGCGGAAACCGACGGTGGTGACCTGCCAGGCGGGCGGGGGCTGCGGAAGCTCGGCGCGCATGGCGTTCGCCGCGTCGAGCACGTCGAGGATCGCCGAGAGTCCCGAGTCGAACACGCCGTCGTAGACCAGCACCGCCACGTCCATGTCGGAAACCATATCTGAAGCGTCGTTTACGACACTGGGAAGGTGCTGATCACCAGCCTAGGTTTACTGATGTCCCCGACGACGGGGACGGGGGAAACCGAGCCGACCTACGGAGTGACTCACCATGAACATCGGTCTGCTGGCCCGCATCGAGGCCAAGCCCGAGTACGCCGACAAGGTGGAGGCCATGCTGCGCGACGCGCTCCAGCTCGCCCGCGAGGAGGAGCACACGGTCACCTGGTTCGCGTTCCGGGAGAGCGCCACGGCCTTCGGCGTCTTCGACACGTTCGACGACGAGCAGGGACGGTCCGGTCATCTGCAGGGCCGGATCGCCGCGGCGCTGATGGAGGCGGCGGAGACGATGCTGAGCTCGGCCCCGGACATCCGCCCTGTGGACCTCCTGGCGGTCAAGCTTCCCTGACCGTTTTTCGAGGACGAGGTCCCGCGGGCCGCGAGCTGCGGCCCGCGGGACCAAGCCGTACGCGCCGCGCCACGACGACCCGCGCCGGTCTTCACGTTGCCGGGCGCGGCCTGAGGCCGGAGGATCCAGCACATGGACAGGACGACAGTCGTCAACCTCAAGGGCCATCGCGACGACCCCGAGTACGCGGACGTCGTCTACGTGGGCCGCGCCATGCACCGCGGCGGCTGGCACCTCGACGCCTCCCCCCTGGCCTGCCCATTCCGCCCGGGCCCCGACGGCACCCGCGAAGAGGTCGTCGAAAAGTACCGCGCGTATCTACTGGCCCGCCCCGACCTCCTCGCCCACCTCCCGTCCCTGCGCGGCCGCCGCCTCGGCTGCTGGTGCGTCCCGCAGCGCTGCCACGCGGAGGTGCTCGCGGAACTGGCGGACGCGGACGGGCCGCGCACAGCGAAGGCCCGCTGACGCGGTACGCACGGGAAACGGGCCTTCAGGCAGGGAGAACGACTGACGAGCGATCGCGACCGACGCATTCGCCGTTCTCACGCCCGACTCGAAGGGAGATTGTGCCGTCCGCCAAGACGGCCCGAACCGACTGTGGGGCCAGCCTCTCCGGCGGTGGCCCGGAGCCGGGATCCCGGGCCGCGGGCAGGGCGCTCATTCGGACGGGCCGTCCGCGCACGCCGGGCAGCGGCCCCAGAACGTCACGGCCGCCTCGTCCACGCTGTACGCAGCGGGCAGGCGGGCTTCCAGGCACGGGGCGGCCCCGATCACACACTCCACGTCCGCCACGTCGCCGCACTCCCGGCAGACGAAATGGTGGTGGTTGTCGCCCCGTTCGATCTCGTAGCGGGCGGGATGGCCGGCGAGCTGGGTGCAGCGGGTCAGGCCCGCCTCGGTCAGCGCGCGCAGCACGTCGTACGTCGCCTGGAGGGAGAGCCGGCCGGTCACCTCGCGCGCCCGGGACCGGACCGAGTCGGCGTCGGGGTGCTCCGGCAGCGCCTCCACCGCCGTCAGTACGGCCATGCGTTGCGCGGTCACCCGCAGGCCCGCTTCACGCAGCCGGGACGCCGCGCGCGCCATCGGTTCCTGCCCGGCCTCGCTCATGGCCGCCGCCTTCCCGTCGTCTCGCGGCACATCACACCGGGGAACAGGTGCGGTCACCGGAGGGGCCCAGCTCGAACCAAGTGATCTTCCCATGGGCGGTCGGGTAGCAGCCCCACCTTCGGGACAGCGCCTCGACAAGTGCCAGACCGCGTCCCCACTCGTCGTCGGGCGCGGCACACCGCAGTCGCGGCAGCACGCTGCTGCCGTCCTCGACCGAGCAGAGGATCACGTCGGCCAGCACCAGGGAGAGATGCAGCGGCCCCACCGCGTGGCGCAGGGCGTTCCCGACCAGCTCACTCACGAGCAGTTCCGCCGTCTCGACCAGCGTGGCGGGGACCCATGCGGCCATCAGGCCGCCACGGATGTCGCGGCGCGCCTGAGCGACCGCGGTCGGCGTCCAGGGCAGCGGCCACGAGGACACGCCCGCACCCTCCTGCCAGGGAGACGGCGGGCAGGCAGGCTCCTGGTCCAACAGCGCCGCGCCGGCCACGCCGCCCGACGGCTCCCGCCGTGCGCGTGCCTGCTCACTGCGCTGATCGCCCGGGTGTTCCAGGGGACCCATGTTCGTGCACCTCCACTGGCCGGAAGCCCGTTTTGCGTGATTTGGGCTTGTTACATCCAGCGTATGGCTGTTCTGGAGTAAGTCAAGATTAGAGATGAATTCTTCTTTTTGTAAGCACTCCATATGCCGTCCATCTATCTGAACTCTGAGCTCGCCCGATGTTCACACCACCGTCGGCCTTGTCGCCGCATCGCGGCCGACGACGGTTACGACCAGTGCTTCGAAGGCGGCGCCGCTGGCGCGGCAGGACATCGCAGACCAGAGGCCCTCGTGTGCTGTCGCCCGAAGTCAGCACCAAGTCAGCACGGGAAAAAACTAGGGGCCCACCCCGGAGGAGGTGAACCCCATCTGACCTGCACGTTTGCCAGATCAGCAGTGTCGCGCCAGGCGACCCGTCACACGTTGAAGCGGAACTCCACCACGTCGCCGTCCTGCATCACGTAGTCCTTGCCCTCCATGCGCGCCTTGCCCTTCGCGCGGGCCTCCGCGACCGAGCCCGTCTCCACCAGGTCGGCGAAGGAGATGACCTCGGCCTTGATGAAGCCCTTCTGGAAGTCGGTGTGGATCACACCGGCCGCCTCGGGGGCCGTCGCGCCCTTCTTGATGGTCCAGGCGCGGGTTTCCTTCGGGCCCGCCGTCAGGTACGTCTGCAGGCCGAGCGTGTCGAAGCCGACGCGGCCCAGCGTCGCCAGGCCCGGCTCCTCCTGGCCCATCGACTGGAGGAGCTCCAGCGCCTCGTCGTCGTCGAGCTCGATGAGCTCGGACTCGATCTTCGCGTTCAGGAAGATCGCCTCGGCCGGGGCGACCAGCACGCGCTGCTCGTTCTTGAAGTCCTCGTCGACCAGTTCGTCCTCGTCCACGTTGAAGACATAGAGGAAGGGCTTGGTGGTGAGCAGGTGCAGCTCGTGCAGCAGACGGCCCTTCTCCGTGCCGGCGGTGATGCCCGAGGCGAAGAGCGTCGTGCCGGCCTCGAGGATCTTCTGCGCCTCCTCGACCGCGGCCAGGACCGCGACCTTGTCCTTCTGGAGGCGGGATTCCTTCGTCAGGCGCGGGACCGCCTTCTCGATCGACTGGAGGTCGGCGAGGATCAGCTCGGTGTTGATCGTCTCGATGTCGTCCTTCGGCGAGACCTTGCCGTCGACATGGACGACGTTCTCGTCCTTGAAGGCGCGGATGACCTGACAGATCGCGTCGGACTCACGGATGTTCGCCAGGAACTTGTTGCCCAGGCCCTCGCCCTCACTCGCGCCGCGCACAATGCCCGCGATGTCGACGAAGTCGACCGTCGCCGGGAGGATCCGCTGCGAGCCGAAGATCTCGGCGAGCGTGGCGAGGCGGGCATCGGGGACGCCGACGACGCCGACGTTCGGCTCGATGGTGGCGAACGGGTAGTTGGCCGCCAGCACGTCGTTCTTGGTCAGGGCGTTGAACAGGGTCGACTTGCCGACATTCGGCAGGCCGACGATTCCGATCGTGAGCGACACGTTGGCGACTTCCTGGAGTGAGGACTGGCTGATGGCCGTACGGCCCGGAGGTGGGCCGATCCCCCAGTTTACGGGCGGGTCAAGCCGGGCATCGACGGGGAGCCGGGAGTCGAACTCAACGCCAAGGTCAGCCAAAGGGCGTGTCCCATGCCTGATTCCTCCCCACTCGCGACCTACTTTGTTCGGGTGGAGCAGCCCAGGACAAGTCAATCTCAGCGCCGGCAGCGGCCGCAGCCCCCTCTCTCCCCGAAAGTCCCCCTTACTCCGCAGAGCGCGCTCGCCGAGGGCACGCTGGCGGAAGGCACCCCCGTGTACCGGGTGGCTGCCCGGCCCGCGCGCACCGTGCCGCCTGTGGTCCTCGCGCTGCGCAGACTGCCCAAGCCCCGGCTGACCGGCCTCGGTGGCGGACTGTTCGGAGCCGCGACGATGTTCGCGCTCGGCTGCCTGGACTGGCTGCTGTTCGGCGGCTCCGCCGTGGTGTACGGACTGCTGTTCCTGCCCGTGAGTGCAATGACGGCGCTGTGGGTCCGGGACGCGGACCTGGTCACCGCGCCGATCAGCGTGCCGATCGCGTTCGCGGTCGGGATCGTGCCGATCTCCGGCGGCACGGGTGGCTTCGGCGGCCAGACGATGGCGGTGATCACCGCACTCGCGGTGCACGCCGGCTGGCTGTACGGCGGCACGCTGATCGCGGGGCTCATCACGTGCGTCCGGAAGATCCGCATGATGACCCGCCGCCAGCGCCACACCCGCGGGGGTCCTCCGCCGCGCCGCGGCTAGATCACGGCCGACGTCCGCCAGACCAAGGCCGGCGTCCGCGGCCACGCAGTCCGGCGGCACGGGACCGGCCCGGGGCGGGCTCAGCCGCCGCACGTACCGCGCACCCGGCGCCGCCCGCTCGCCCCCTACCTTCCAGCCGCTGCCATCGCCGCGCCCACGATTCCCGCGTTGTTCCGGAGCTCCGCCGGGATGATCTCCGCCCTGATTCCCTCGATCAGCGGCACGAACTTGTCCGCCTTGCGGCTCACCCCGCCGCCGATGATGAACAGTTCGGGCGCGAACAGCATCTCCACGTGCGCCAGATACTTCTGCACCCGGTGGGCCCACTGCTGCCAGCTCAGGCCCTCGTCCTCCTTGACCTTCGTCGACGCGCGCTTCTCCGCGTCGTGGCCGTGCAGTTCGAGGTGGCCGAGCTCGGTGTTCGGCACCAGGCGGCCGTCGATGAAGACCGCGCTGCCGATGCCCGTGCCGAGCGTCAGCAGTATCACCGTGCCCCTGCGGCCGTGGCCCGCGCCGAACGTCATCTCCGCGATGCCCGCCGCGTCCGCGTCGTTCAGGACCGTCACCGGCAGGCCCCCGAGGCGGTCGCCCAGCAGTTTCGCTGCGTCCATGTCGACCCAGCGCTTGTCGACATTCGCCGCCGTACGCGTAACGCCGTCCATGACGACGCCGGGAAAGGTGATGCCGACCGGGCCCGACCAGCCGAAATTGCCGACCACCTCGGCCACGCCGTCCGCCACCGCGTCGGGCGTCGCCGGGTGCGGGGTCAGGACTTTGTAGCGCTCCTGCGCCAGTTCGCCGCGCTCAAGGTCCACAGGTGCGCCCTTGATGCCGGATCCGCCGATGTCCACTCCGAACACGTCCATGGACACAACGTTACGGGCAGCCTCTGTCAGTTACTTCCCGGACAGCTCCGCCGCCTCCGCGCGCAGATCGCGCCGGAGCTCCTTCGGCAGCGAGAAGGTGATCGACTCCTCTGCCGCCTTCACGATCTCGACGTCCTCGAAGCCGCGCTGCGAAAGCCACTCCAGTACGCCCTCGACCAGCACCTCAGGCACGGAGGCGCCCGACGTGACGCCGACCGTCGAGACGCCGTCCAGCCAGGCCTCGTCGATCTCATCCGCGAAGTCCACCAGATGGGCGTCGCCCGCTCCCGCGCCCAGCGCCACCTCGACGAGCCGCACCGAGTTCGAGGAGTTCTTGGAGCCGACCACGATGACCAGGTCCGCCTCCGCGCCCATCTGCTTCACCGCGATCTGGCGGTTCTGCGTGGCGTAGCAGATGTCGTCGCTCGGCGGCGAGATCAGCTGCGGAAACTTCTCCTTCAGCTTGTCCACCGTCTCCATCGTCTCGTCGACCGACAGCGTGGTCTGCGAGAGCCAGACGACCTTCGACTCGTCCCGTACGGACACATTCGCGACGTCTTCGGGGCCGTCCACGAGCGTGATGTGGTCGGGGGCCTCGCCGGACGTGCCGATGACTTCCTCGTGGCCGTCGTGGCCGATCAGCAGGATGTCGTAGTCCTCGTCCGCGAAGCGGACGGCTTCCTTGTGGACCTTGGTGACCAGCGGGCAGGTCGCGTCGATCGTCGCGAGCTTGCGCTGCGCCGCCTCCTCGTGGACGACCGGCGCCACGCCGTGCGCGGAGAACATGACGATCGACCCCTCGGGGACCTCCGCCGTCTCGTCGACGAAGATCGCGCCCTTCTTCTCCAGGGTCTGTACGACGTACTTGTTGTGGACGATCTCGTGGCGGACATAGATCGGCGACCCGTACTGCTCCAGGGCCTTCTCCACGGCGATCACGGCACGGTCCACGCCCGCGCAGTAGCCACGGGGAGCGGCGAGCAGGACGCGTCGGGCGGGAGTCGTAGCAGTCATGCCCCCCATCGTAAGGCCGCCCAGAAGGGGCGAGAGAGCCGCCCGCCAGGGGAAGACTCGTACCACCGTCGGTATGAGCCGCGTTGTCGCACCCGGCCGATACGCTCGCCCGTATGGCTCTCAATACGTCCGCGGAAGCTCCTCTGCCGGTCGGCGAGGTGTCACGGCTCATCGGAGGGTGGATCGACCGGCTCGGCGCCGTCTGGGTGGAGGGGCAGATCACCCAGCTGTCGCGGCGGCCGGGCGCCGGGGTCGTCTTCATGACCCTGCGCGATCCCTCGTACGACATCTCCGTGAGCGTCACCTGCTTCCGGCAGGTCTTCGACGCGGTCGCGGACGTCGTGGCGGAGGGCGCGCGCGTGGTGGTGCACGCCAAGCCGGAGTGGTACGCACCGCGGGGGCAGCTGTCGCTGCGGGCCGTGGAGATAAAGCCGGTAGGAATCGGCGAACTGCTCGCGCGCCTGGAGCAACTGAAACGGACCCTGGGCGCGGAGGGGCTGTTCGCCGTCGAGCGCAAGAAGGCGCTGCCGTTCCTGCCGCACCGGGTGGGGCTGGTCTGCGGGCGGGCATCGGCGGCCGAGCGCGACGTCCTGGAGAACGCGCGGCGGCGGTGGCCGGCCGTCCGCTTCGAGGTGCGCAATGTCGCCGTGCAGGGGGTGCACGCGGTGACCCAGGTCGTCCAGGCGGTCAAGGAGTTGGACGAGCTCACGGACGTGGACGTGATCATCGTGGCGAGGGGCGGCGGCAGCGTGGAGGATCTGCTGCCGTTCTCGGACGAACAGCTGATCCGCACCGTGTCCGAGTGCCGTACGCCCGTGGTGTCGGCGATCGGGCACGAGCCGGACTCGCCGCTGCTCGACCTGGTGGCGGATCTGCGGGCATCGACGCCGACGGACGCAGCGAAGAAGGTCGTGCCGGACGTCGGCGAGGAGCTGGACCGGGTGCGGCAGTTGCGCGACCGTGCGCTGCGCACTGTCCAGGGGCTGCTCGACCGCGAGGAGCGGGGTCTTGCCCATGCGCTGGCCCGCCCGTCGATGGAGCATCCGCACCGGATGGTGGACGAGCGCGAGGCGGAGGTGGACGCGCTGGTGGCCCGCAGCCGGCGGGTGCTCGGCCACCTCCTTGACCGCGCCGACTCGGAGCTGGCGCACACCCGGGCCCGGGTGGTCTCGCTGTCGCCGGCGGCGACCCTGGAGCGGGGGTACGCGGTGCTGCAGCGGGCGGACGGGGCGGTCGTCCGCTCGCCGGAGGAGGTCGCGGCGGGCGACGAGCTGCGCGCGCGGGTCTCGGAGGGCGAGCTGAACGTCGTTGTCGTACCTCACACATAGGGTGGATCGCATGGCTGCCAACACGGACGAGGCTGCGCTCGGCTACGAGCAGGCGCGGGACGAGCTGATCGAGGTCGTACGCCGCCTGGAGGCCGGCGGCACGACGCTCGAGGAGTCGCTGGCCCTGTGGGAGCGCGGCGAGGAGCTGGCGAAGGTCTGCCGCCGCTGGCTGGAGGGCGCCCGCGCCCGGCTCGACGCGGCGCTGTCCGAGGGCGAGCGCGAGGCCGGTGCCGCCCAGGCCGCCGAGGACTGAGCAGGTCAGGGGCCCGTCCCCTGTGAGCCGGGTCACTCCGGGCATGTAGTTGAAATTTAATCTACTGGGGCACGGTTACACCTGCCGTAATGATCCACCGCATGCCCCGGAAGGTACGTCAGCAATGACCCTCGCCCTTGACTCCGCCGCCCAGGACCTCCTCTTCCGTGAGGCCCGCACCGCCAACACGTTCACCGACGAGCCGGTGACCGAGGAGCAGGTCCAGGCGATCTACGACCTCGTCAAGTTCGGACCCACCGCCTTCAACCAGAGCCCCCTGCGCGTCGTCCTCGTCCGCTCCGACGAGGCCCACGAACGCCTGGTGAGCCACATGACCGAGGGCAACCAGGCGAAGACCGCGTCCGCGCCGCTGGTCGCGATCCTCGCCGCCGACAACGAGTTCCACGAGGAGCTTCCGACCCTGTTCCCGCACTTCCCGCAGGCCAAGGACATGTTCTTCGCCGAGCGCCCGGTCCGCGAGCAGGCCGCCGGCCTCAACGCCGCGCTGCAGGCCGCGTACTTCATCGTCGGCGTCCGCGCCGCCGGTCTGGCCGCGGGCCCGATGACCGGCTTCGACTTCGCGGGCGTCCAGAAGGAGTTCCTGGACGACGACCACACCCCGCTGATGGTCATCAACATCGGCAAGCCGGGCGAGGACGCCTCGTTCCCGCGTTCGCCGCGACTGGCGTACGACGAGGTCATCACCACCGTCTGAGCCGTCACGCAGTCATCACGCGAAGGCCGCCGCACCCGAAGCGCGTGCGGCGGCCTTCGCCATTGGTCATGACGTACGCAGCGCGGCCGCCATTTCCGCGAGCCGCTGCGCCGACGCCGTACCCGTGACGACCGTCGTCCCACCTTTGTCATGGCGCACCAGGGCGTCGTACTTCGGCCCCTCCCAGCGCTCCCAGGCCGCGCCCGCGATCTGCTGCGTGCGGTCCGTCTTCGTGGCCTGCTGGCTGACCTGCGGGATGTACTTGCGGGCCGGCGCCGTGGACTGCTCGACCGCGACGTACTCGCCGTCCGGGTCCAGGAAGCCGAGGTGCCAGGCGTTGCCGTCGGTCCCCTTGTACGAGACGGACGTCGGCTTCCACCCCTTCGCAAGGCCCTCCGGCGCCGCCACCGGGTACGGCGCCGCACGCCGTGCCGTCAGCAATTCCACCCGGTAGTCGACCGCCTTGATCGGGTCGGCCTTGTCATCGTGCGGAATGAACACATAGATCACCGCGACGACGGCCCCGATGACCGCCATCGACAGCACCATGTCGCGCACCGTCTGTCTGCCTCGCATACTTGCCACGCCCCCATCGTCGCATCATGGTGGCGTGCTCAAACGTGGCCCCCTCTGCTCAATTTGTCGACGTACAGATAGAGTCGGATCACCCTCTTTTCCGGCCGTCGTCGTACAGAAAGGTGCGCTCCGATGACCGAGCACAATCTGCCGTCCCAGCTCGAGGTCTCCCCCGAGGCCCCCGACCGCAACCTGGCCCTGGAGCTCGTCCGGGTCACCGAGGCCGCCGCCATGGCCGCGGGCCGGTGGGTCGGCCGCGGCGACAAGATCGGCGCGGACGGAGCGGCCGTCAAGGCCATGCGGACCCTCGTCTCCACCGTCTCGATGAACGGCGTCGTCGTCATTGGCGAGGGCGAGAAGGACGAAGCCCCGATGCTGTTCAACGGCGAGCGGGTCGGCGACGGGACCGGCCCCGAGGTCGACATCGCCGTGGACCCGATCGACGGCACCACGCTCAACGCCAAGGGCATGCCGAACGCCATCGCCGTGCTCGCCGCCGCCGACCGCGGCACCATGTTCGACCCGTCCGCGGTCTTCTACATGGACAAGCTGGTCACCGGCCCCGAGGCCGCGGACTTCGTGGACATCAACGCCCCCGTCTCGGTCAACATCCGCCGGGTCGCCAAGGCCAAGCACTCCACGCCCGAGGACGTCACGGTCGTCATCCTGGACCGCCCGCGCCACGAGGGCATCGTCAAGGAGATCCGCGAGACCGGGGCACGGATCAAGTTCATCTCGGACGGCGATGTCGCCGGCTCGGTCATGGCCGTACGCGAAGGCACCGGGGTAGACATGCTCATGGGCATCGGTGGCACGCCCGAGGGCATCATCTCCGCCTGCGCGATCAAGTGCCTCGGCGGCACGATCCAGGGCAAGCTCTGGCCGAAGGACGACGCCGAGCGGCAGCGCGCGCTCGACGCCGGGCACGACCTGGACCGGGTGCTGCACACGAACGACCTGGTCAGCGGCGACAACGTGTTCTTCGTCGCCACCGGAATCACGGACGGCGAGCTGCTGCGCGGAGTGCGTTACCGCGCGGAGACCGCGACCACCCAGTCGCTGGTGATGCGCTCCAAGTCCGGCACGATCCGCCAGATCGACTCGACCCACCGGCTGTCGAAGCTGCGCGCGTACAGCGCCATCGACTTCGACCGCGCGAAGTAGGTACCGGCCGTAGGTACGGGAAGGGGCGCCCCCATGTGCGGTGGGGCGCCCCTTCCCGTACCTACGCGACCGACGCCTCGTCGACCGTCAGGCCGCCGACGCCGACTTCTTGAGCTCGACCTCGCGCCGCCTGCGCCGGGCCAGCACCACGCGGCGCTCGGCCGCGGTGAGCCCGCCCCACACGCCGTACGGCTCGGGCTGGAGCAAGGCATGTTCCCGGCACTCGACCATCACGGGGCAGCGGGCGCAGACCCGTTTGGCTGCCTCCTCGCGTGACAGCCGCGCTGCCGTTGGTTCCTTGGACGGGGCGAAGAACAGTCCCGCTTCGTCCCGGCGGCACACCGCCTCCGCATGCCAGGGTCCGGCCTGATCTTCCCGAGCGGGAATTCGCTGGGGCGGAACGGCGGCGACCTGCAAGGACTGATGCGGCAGTTGCAGCACGGTCTACTCCTGACGACGGCTTCGCGAGCGAGAGACGATGCAGCACTCCCTACCCGCTGTGCGCACTCCTATTCACTGAGTGGCACTCAGTTCCGACGCACGGAATTGCGCACCGGCGCTCGCGGCCGAAAAGCGCTCCGGAGCGCAGTCGTCAGCCGAGGTGTTTGCGCAGGCGGTCATGGAGATCGGAGATGCGGCGGCCGCGCTTGGGCTTGGCCTCGACATTGCCGAAAACCGAGTACCCGTTGACGACGACGACCGGGGCCTCTGGATCCTCGGCCTCCAGCGTGAGGACGTCGAAGTTGCCGAAGAAGCCGGTGCCGCTGCCGCGCAGCGAGATGTTCTCCGGGACCCGGACCTCGACATTGCCGAAGATGGAGGTCGCGTTGATCACGGTCAGCCGCTGCCCGAAGAGCGCCTCGGTGAGGTCGATCTCGATGTTGCCGAACAGCGAGAAGGCGTTGGTGCGGCGGCCGACGCGCCAGCGGCCCTTGCGGGTGGCGCTGGAGAAGACGGCGATCAGGTTGTCGGCGGGTCCGCCGGGTCCGGGGGACTCTTCGGGCCCGTACGCGTACGAGGTGGCGTCCGGGCGCCTGCGGGTCGCCGGCAGGTCCTGGACGATCGGTTCGAGCTCGCCGACGGTCTTGGCGCGGTAGACGGCCTCGATCCGCTCGGAGTGCTCCTCGGCGTCCAGCCGGCCCTCGGCCAGGGCGTCCCTGAGGATGTCCGCGATCCGGTCACGGTCGGCATCGGAGGCACGGATGGCAGCGCCGGGTTCCGCGTGGGCGACCGGCTTCTGGGGGTGCTTGTCGAGGTCCACGGATCCAGCGTAGCGAAACGCGATAGATCGCGACTAGTGGCCCACGCCGGTTGTCCCCAAACTCCTCGGGACTTCGTCCGGGGAGACCCCAAGTGCTTGATTTCAGTGAGCCCTACCTCACAAGCCCGGCTCCCGCGCGGCGTTCTACGCTGGGGTGCGCGCTGCCAATGGAGGCCGCGTCGCCGTCTGCTGAGTGAGGATTGGCCGTAATGCCAGAGTTTGCGTACTCCGATCTGCTCCCGCTGGGAGCGGACACCACGCCGTATCGGCTGGTGACCGCCGAGGGAGTCTCCACCTTCGAAGCCGACGGGCGTACGTTCCTCAGGGTCGAGCCGGAGGCGCTGCGCAAGCTCGCCGCCGAGGCCATGCACGACATCTCGCACTACCTGCGGCCCGCCCACCTCGCGCAGCTGCGCCGCATCGTCGACGACCCCGAGGCCTCCTCCAACGACAAGTTCGTCGCGCTCGACCTGCTCAAGAACGCGAACATCGCCGCCGCCGGCGTCCTCCCCATGTGCCAGGACACCGGCACCGCGATCGTGATGGGCAAGCGCGGCCAGAACGTGCTGACGGCGGGCGGCGACGAGGAAGCCCTCTCCCGCGGCATCTACGACGCGTACACCAAACTCAACCTTCGCTACTCGCAGATGGCTCCGCTCACCATGTGGGAGGAGAAGAACACCGGCTCCAACCTCCCCGCCCAGATCGAGCTGTACGCGACCGACGGCGGCGCGTACAAGTTCCTGTTCATGGCCAAGGGCGGTGGTTCGGCCAACAAGTCGTTCCTCTACCAGGAGACCAAGGCGGTCCTGAACGAGGCCTCCATGATGAAGTTCCTGGAGGAGAAGATCCGCTCGCTCGGTACAGCGGCGTGCCCGCCGTACCACCTCGCGATCGTCGTCGGCGGCACGTCCGCCGAGTTCGCGCTGAAGACCGCGAAGTACGCCTCCGCGCACTACCTCGACGAGCTGCCCGCCGAGGGCTCCCCGACCGGCCACGGCTTCCGCGACAAGGAGCTGGAGGAGAAGGTCTTCGAGCTCACCCAGAAGATCGGCATCGGCGCGCAGTTCGGCGGTAAGTACTTCTGCCACGACGTCCGCGTGGTCCGGCTGCCGCGGCACGGCGCCTCGCTGCCCGTCGCGATCGCCGTGTCCTGCTCGGCCGACCGCCAGGCGACCGCGAAGATCACCGCGGAGGGCGTGTTCCTGGAGCAGTTGGAGACCGATCCGGCGCGCTTCCTGCCGGACACGACGGACGAGCACCTCGACGAGGCGGGTGCCCGCGGCGAAGCCGCTGATCGACGCAGTGTACGCATCGACCTGAACCGGCCGATGGACGAGGTGCTGGCCGAGCTCACCAAGTACCCGGTCAAGACCCGGCTCTCGCTGACCGGCCCACTCGTCGTCGCCCGCGACATCGCGCACGCCAAGATCAAGGAGCGGCTCGACGCGGGCGAGGAGATGCCGCAGTACCTGAAGGACCACCCGGTCTACTACGCGGGCCCGGCGAAGACGCCGGAGGGTTACGCGTCGGGCTCGTTCGGTCCGACCACGGCAGGCCGGATGGACTCGTACGTCGAGCAGTTCCAGGCGGCGGGCGGCTCCAAGGTCATGCTCGCCAAGGGCAACCGGAGCAAGCAGGTCACCGACGCGTGCGGCTCGCACGGCGGCTTCTACCTGGGCTCGATCGGCGGTCCGGCGGCGCGGCTTGCGCAGGACTGCATCAAGAAGGTCGAGGTCGTCGAGTACGAGGAGCTCGGGATGGAGGCGGTGTGGAGGATCGAGGTCGAGGACTTCCCCGCGTTCATCGTCGTGGACGACAAGGGCAACGACTTCTTCACGGAGCCGGCGCCGGCGCCGACGTTCACGTCGATCCCGGTGCGGGGCCCGGGGCTGGCGTAGCGCCTGCGGCAGGCCCCGCGGCGGAGCCGCAAAATCGGACACAGCCCTACCCGCCCCTTCCCGTAACCGGGGCAAGCCCCGGACCCCGTACCGCCCTTCGGGCGGTGTCCTCAATCGCCGGACGGGCTTGAGTTTCCGCCGGACGGGCGGAAACTCAAGCCCCGTGGGGGGCCATTGAGGCGCGGGGTCTGGGGCGGAGCCCCAGTTCGGGAAGGGGCGGGGTGGGGGCTTTACGCGAAGCGCTGGTCCGGCCCGCCCGTGCACGCCCGCAACCGCACCGCATCCCTCGGCGCCGCCAGCGTCACGCACAGCCCTTGCGCCGCCGCCGGGCGGATCGTGCCGCCGGTGCGGACGAACTGCTGGTTCGCGGCGCCGTGACAGTCCCACACGATCAGCGCCACGCCCGCCGCATAGCGGCCACCCGGCACGTCGACGCACCGGTCCTGCGTCAGCTCCGTGTGCAGCGACCTCCGCGCCGCGTCGTACCACCAGCCCTGATTACGTCCGCCGTGGCAGTCCCACCCGACGACTCCGGTGCCGTTACGGGTGACAGCACCCGACACGTCCACACAGGAGCCCGTCGCCTCGTTCCTCAGCGGCTTGTACGCGTCGTCCCACGCTCCCGCGTACAGCTCGGGCTTCCCGCCCGACGCCACATCCGCGCAACTCGCCTCACGCAACCCGGAGTTGTAGAGCTGCGTGAGGCACGAAGCGAAAGCCGCGTGTCCGCGCACATTGGGGTGGAAGGACTGGCGTACCGAATTGGAGTCCGGCGGGAAGGGGTTGGTGATGTCCACGTACAGCCCGCGCGCCCAGGTGTTCTCCATGCAGACCTCATGGCCGTGGAAGAGGCGCGAGTTGTCGAGGTAGACGGCACCGGTGGACTGCGCGGCCTTACGCATGCCGCGCTGGAAGCCGGGGACGGCTGTGTTGCGGCCCCAGACAGTGTCGGAGTCGTAGCCCATGCCGCCGCAGATCAGCTTGCCGGGGAAGCCGGGGTTGTCGCGGAAGTCCGGGCCGATGGGACTCGGGTAGCCCATCACGACCAGTTTGTAGTCTGCGTCGGTGTATCCGGCATCGCGCATCACGGTGCGCAGGTCCCGTACGGTCTGCTCGACCTTGGGGACGAGGCCGTCGATGCGGGCCTGCCAGCCCGGTGCGTACTTGGGCTCGCACGGTCCCTGAATCAGCAGAAATCGCGTGACGCAGTCGGTCATCACAGGGCCGAACCGCAGATCGTCATTGGCACCGGCCACCAACAGCACCATCTTGATGCGGGTGTTGCGCGCCTTGATGGCCAGATTGTCGCTCTGGACGAGCTCGTCGGCGTACTGCTTCGAGCCGCCGATCCGGATGTTCCCGGAGTACGCGCCGGAGCAGGAGACGTTGTACGTCACGTCCGCCGCGATGCCCGTGCGGTGGATGGCGGCGTCGGGCGAGCGGTGGCACCAGTTGTCGGGGCCGTTGGTGCCGGGCTCGTACGTGCCGACTCCCTCGCCCGAAATCTCGCTGTCGCCGAGCGAGATCAGGCCAGACTTGCGGTCCGCGAGCGGTCGCTCGGCGGGGCTGCCGTAGAGCTTGACGGCCTCGGCCGCGCGGATGGACTCCAGTTCGGGAGGGAGCGGTACAGATGCGACGGTGCGGGTCTCGTCGGCCTCGGCGGCCGTGGTCGTGGCCGCCGCCCCGCCGAGTCCTGCCGCCAGTGCGGCGGCGGCCGCGACCGTACAGCGAAGTCTGCGTCTGGTGCGCCTCATTGCGCCTCCCCGGTTTGTGGTTGTCACCGGTATTTACTGGCGGGTAGCGCACTTGGGAATAGACAGAACAAGACAAGTGCTCACCTTTTCTGGGAGGTACGAAGACGATGAGCGACGCGAGCGAGTACCGGATCGAGCACGACTCCATGGGTGAGGTGCGGGTGCCCGCACACGCCAAGTGGCGGGCCCAGACGCAGCGGGCCGTGGAGAACTTCCCCATCTCGGGGCAGCGTCTGGAGCGGTCCCACATCGAGGCCCTGGCCCGGATCAAGGCGGCCGCCGCCCAGGTCAACGCCGAACTGGGTGTGCTCGACAAGGACATCGCGGGCGCGATCGCCGACGCCGCCGCGGAGGTCGCCGAGGGCCGCTGGGACGAGCACTTCCCGGTGGACGTTTTCCAGACAGGCTCCGGCACCTCGTCGAACATGAACACCAACGAGGTCATCGCGACGCTGGCCACCGAGCGCCTAGGCCGCGAGGTGCACCCCAACGACCATGTGAACGCCTCCCAGTCGTCCAACGATGTCTTCCCCTCCTCCATCCACATCGCGGCGACGGCGGCCGTGACGGGCGATCTGATCCCGGCGCTGGAGCATCTGGCGGCCTCGCTGGAGCGCAAGTCCGCCGAGTTCGCGGACGTCGTGAAGTCCGGTCGTACGCATCTGATGGACGCGACTCCCGTCACGCTGGGCCAGGAGTTCGGCGGCTATGCAGCGCAGATCCGGTACGGCGTGGAGCGGCTGACGGCCTCGCTGCCCCGGCTCGCCGAACTCCCCCTGGGCGGTACGGCGGTGGGCACCGGCATCAACACCCCGCCCGGTTTCTCGGCCGCGGTCATCGCCGAGGTCGCGCGCGCGACCGGGCTGCCGCTGACCGAGGCACGCGACCACTTCGAGGCGCAGGGCGCGCGGGACGGTCTGGTGGAGACGAGCGGTCAGCTCCGCACCATCGCGGTCTCGCTCACCAAGATCTCCAATGACCTGCGCTGGATGGCATCGGGCCCGCGTACTGGTCTCGCGGAGATCAACCTTCCCGACCTCCAGCCCGGCTCCTCGATCATGCCCGGCAAGGTCAACCCGGTGATCCCGGAGGCCGTGCTGATGGTCGCGGCCCAGGTGACCGGCAACGACGCCACGGTCGCGACCGCGGGCGCCGCGGGGAACTTCGAGCTGAACGTCATGCTCCCGGTCATCGCCAAGAACCTGCTGGAGTCGGTCAGGCTCCTCGCCAACGCCTCGCGTCTGCTGGCGGACCGTACCGTCGACGGCATCACGGCGAACGCCGAGCGGGCCCGGGAGTACGCCGAGTCCTCGCCGTCCGTGGTCACGCCGCTGAACAAGTACATCGGCTACGAGGAAGCGGCGAAGGTCGCCAAGAAGTCGCTGGCCGAACGGAAGACGATCCGTGAGGTCGTCCTCGAGTCCGGCTATGTGGAGCGTGGAGCGCTGACCCTGGAGCAGCTCGACGAGGCGCTCGACGTGCTGCGTATGACGCATCCGTGACGCGACGTCCGTGATCTGCGTCGCAGCAGGGCCCCGACCGTGCTCCTAAGATCTGCTCATGACAGGCACAGAACGCATCGCACGCTGGGCGCGCGGGGACCACATCCTCTGGCGCTATCGCGGCCATGCCCCGGACCTGTCGGGCGCCACCGTCCACATCTGCCGCCCCGTGACCGTCGTACAGGACACCGAAGAGCTGCTCGTGGTGTGGATGGCGCCGGGCACCGAGTGCGTGAGACCGGTACTCGCGGACGGCACGCCGGTCCACCAGGAGCCACTCGCGACCCGCTACACGGCCCCGCGCACCACCGCCCTGTCCCGCTGGTTCGGCACGGGCGTCCTGAAGCTGGCACGGCCCGGCGAGCCGTGGTCGGTCTGGCTGTTCTGGGAGCGCGGCTGGCGGTTCAAGAACTGGTACGTGAACCTCGAGGAGCCGCATACGCGCTGGGCGGGCGGCGTCGACTCCGAAGACCACTTCCTGGACATCGCGGTGAGGCCCGACCGCAGCTGGAGCTGGCTGGACGAGGACGAGTTCGACCAGGCCCAGCGGGTCGGCCTGATGGACGCGGAGAAGGCGCGAGGGGTACGTGAGGCGGGCGAGGCGGCCGTCGAGGCGATCCGGGCCTGGGGAGCCCCGTTCTCCGACGGCTGGGAGCGCTGGCGGCCGGACCCCGCGTGGCAGGTGCCCGAGCTGCCGGCGGACTGGGGGCGGACGGCCGCGGAGCTGGCCTCGTGAGCGCCCGGCGCGGGCGGTGAGCGAAGTGACTGATTCCGGCCCGGGAACCCGCTCCGGCGCATACGACCTCGTGAGACTCTTGATGCGCCCCCTGGGGGCAAACGTAGGATCGTCGTCCGCAAGGCTGCGCCGTTTCAGCAACCATTGAGCGCAGCACACGACCTGACCGTAAGTCATCTCAAAGTCACCGCTAGGGGGTGGAGCTGTGCCGGATGCCTGCCACCCTGTCGACGCCGCCCGCAGAGCGGGTATACCGCCTCACGAGGCGATTGCATCGCACAACCGGCCCGGACGGACGGAATCCCACGCGTGACGGAGCAGCCCACCTCCCACGAAGGCCGGCAGCCCCTGGCTGCCCGGCCGCAGGAACGCACCCGGCCGCGGGCGGAGGCGACCGGGCCCTCGGCCGTGCCCACGCCCGGGCCCTCGGCCGTGCCCGCGCCGTCCGGGCCCACGCAGGAGTTGGCGGGGACCGCGCGGCGGGAGGGGGACCGGCTGCGGTTCGTGGGGGCCGCGACGCGGCGGATCGCGCGCGGCATAGATCTGGACGAGATCGTGCTGGGGCTGTGCCGGGCCACCGTGCCGACCTTCTCCGACGCGATCCTCGTCTATCTGCGTGACCCGCTGCCGGTGGGCGACGAGCGTCCGGTCTCGCCGTTCGTGCTGCGGCTGCGCCGCACCGACCGGCTGCGTTTAGCCGGTGAGGACGCCGACTTCGGTGCCACCGTCCCGATCCCGGTCATCGACCCGCAGAACGACCTCACGCCGGCCGCCGAGCTGTGCGAGGTGCGTTCCGGCGGTGCGCTCTCCGAGGTGCTGCGCGGCGTGCGGCCCGTCTTCGGCGACTCCGCCGCCGCCCGGGCCGCGCTGCCCGAGCTGCTCGGCGACGGCCGGACCGTGCCGGGCGGCCATCGCGCGATACTGGCCCCGCTCCGCGGCAGGCGGCGCGTGATCGGTGCCGCGGTCTTCCTGCGCCGGCCCGACCGGCCCGCGTTCGAGCCCAACGACCTGCTGGTGGCAGCCCAGTTGGCGACGCACACCGCGCTCGGCATCGACAAGGCCGTGCTGTACGGCCGCGAGGCGTACATCGCCGACGAGCTGCAGCGCACCATGCTGCCGGACTCGCTGCCCCAGCCGACCGGCGTACGGCTCGCCAGCCGGTACCTCCCGGCCGCCGAGACCGCCCGCGTCGGCGGCGACTGGTACGACGCGATCCCGCTGCCGGGCAGCCGCGTGGCGCTCGTCGTCGGCGACGTCATGGGGCACTCCATGACCTCCGCCGCGATCATGGGCCAGCTGCGGACGACCGCGCAGACCCTCGCCGGGCTGGATCTTCCGCCGCAGGAGGTCCTGCACCATCTGGACGAGCAGGCCCAGCGGCTCGGCACCGACCGGATGGCGACCTGCATGTACGCCGTGTACGACCCCGTCGCGCACCGGATCACCATCGCCAACGCGGGCCACCCGCCGCCCATCCTGCTGCACCTGGGTGGCCGGGCCGAGGTGCTGCGCGTACCGCCCGGCGCGCCCATCGGGGTCGGCGGCGTGGACTTCGAGGCCGTCGAGCTGGACGCCCCGTCCGGCGCCACCCTGCTCCTTTACACCGACGGCCTGGTCGAGTCCCGGCTGCGGGACGTGTGGACCGGCATCGAGCAGCTGCGGGAGCGCCTGGCCGCCACCGCCCAGCTGACCGGTCCCGATCACTCGCCCCCGCTGGAGGCGCTCTGCGACGATGTGCTGGACATGCTCGGACCGGGCGACCGGGACGACGACATCGCGCTGCTCGCGGCCCGCTTCGACGGGATCGCACCGAGTGACGTCGCGTACTGGTACCTGGAGCCGGAGGACGCGGCCCCCGGCCGGGCCCGCAGACTGGCCCGCCGCGCACTCACCCGCTGGGGCCTGGAGGAGCTGAGCGACTCGGTGGAGCTGCTGGTCAGCGAGGTCGTGACCAATGCCGTGCGGTATGCCGAGCGTCCGGTGACCCTGCGGCTGCTGCGTACGGACGTGCTGCGCTGCGAGGTCGGCGACGACTCTCCGCAGCTGCCGAGGCAGCGGCGGGCAAGGGACACGGACGAGGGCGGACGCGGACTGTTCCTGGTGAACCGGCTGGCCAGACGGTGGGGAGCGACCCGGCTCTCGACCGGCAAGGTGGTCTGGTTCGAGCTACCCACCCGTACATAGCCCAAATCTGGACCCCGTCCAAGGTGTGGCCGCACAGCGACTACCCGCTGATCGAGGTCGGCCGGATGACGCTCAACAAGAACCCTGAGAACTACTTCATCCATATCGAGCAGGCCGCCTTCGAGCCGTCGAACCTGGTACCGGGCATCGGCCCGTCGCCGGACAAGATGCTGCTCGGCCGGCTCTTCTCGTATCCGGACACCCACCGCTACCGGATCGGTCCGAACTACGCCCAGCTGCCGCCCAACAGGGCGCGCTCGCAGGTGAATTCGTACGCGAAGGACGGCCCGATGCGGTACGAGCCCGGCGAACACGGCACGGCCCTACGCCCCGAACTCCTACGGCGGCCCGGCGGCCGACGTGGCGAACTTCGGCGACCCGGCGGGCTGGGCGGCCGCGGGCGAGATGGTGCGCGAGGCCTACAGGCTGCACCGCGAGGACGACGACTGGGGCCAGCCGGGCACCATGGTCCGCCAGGTCCTCGACGACGCCGCGCGTGACCGGCTGGTGTCGAACGTCAGCGGGCACCTGCTGCAGGGGGTGACCCGGCCGATCGTGGACCGGGCGCTGCAGTACTGGCGCAACATCGACAAGCAGCTGGGCGACCGTATCGCCAACAACGTGAACGGCGGCTGACAGCGGATACGACTGTGCCCGCGGACCCGGAAGCCGGGTGCCGCGGGCACAGTCATGTCGCGACGGCCATGCAGGGCGGCCATGGCATGCAGTTATGGCATTACGGCCTGAGGACGCCCTTGTCGCCGTCCGGCCCGCCCGGGCCGCCGTCGGTCGGATCGGTCGGCGGCGTGAAGGTCGGCTCACCCGTCGGCGTCTTGGTCGGTGTCTGCGTCGGATCGTCCGTCGGCGTCTCGGTGGGCGACTTCGTCGGAGTCTGGGTCGGAGTCTCCTCCGGCTCCCGGGTCGCCGTCGGAGAGGGCGTCTGGGTCGGGGTGTCCGACGGCGTCGGATCCGGCTCCGCGGTCGCGGTCTCGTCGACCTCCAGCTCGAACTCGGCGTCCGAGCCGCCGTCCAGCGCACCCGTCGTGTACTGCTTCCAGATCTTGGCCGGCACGCCACCGCCGTTGGCGCGGCCCGCGTTGACGGTGTCGGTCAGCGTGACCTGCCCGCCCTTGGGGTCCTCGCCGAACAGGGCGACGGCGGTGACGAGTTCGGGGGTGTAGCCCACGAACCACGCCGAGCGGTTGTTCTCCGAGGTACCGGTCTTGCCCGCCGCCTCGTACTGGCCGGCCGCGTTCTGGCCCGAGCCGCTCTTCACGACGCCCGTCATGGCCGCGGTGGTGGTGTCCGCCGCCTCACGGCTGATGACCTGGTCGCCGATCGGGTCCGCCGGGTCGGCCTCGCGGACCTGGTGCTCGGCGGACTTCACGATCGTCGGCGTGACCTTCTTGCCGTGGTTGTCGAGAGTCGCGTACACCGCGGCCATGTCCCAGGTGGAGGCGCCCATCGTGCCGAGCGACATCGCGGGCCTTTCCGGCCAGCCCTTGCCGTCCTTCATACCGAGGTCGAGTGCGGTCTTCTTCGCCTTCTCCGGGCTCACATCCACGATCATCTGCGCGAAGACGGAGTTGATCGAGCTGTTCGTGGCCCTCTGGACGGTGACCGGGCCGTAGTCCCGGTCGTCCTCGTTCTCCGGTGCGAAGGGGGTGTCGCTTCCCTCGACGGGCCGCTTGCTGGTGCCGTCGTAGGTGGTCTTGAGGCCGATCGGTTCGCCGTCCTGGGTCTTGGACCCGTTCTCCAGGGCGGAGGCGAGGACGACGGGCTTGAAGGTCGAGGCGGGCTGGTAGTCGCGGCGGGTGGCGTTGGACAGCCAGTGCTCGGTGGCGCCGATGCCGCCGTACAGCGCGACGACATGGCCGGTCTTCGGGTCGACGGAGGTCGCACCCGCCTGGACGGTCGCGTCGGCCTTGTCGCTCTTGCGCTCGAGCTTCTCCTCGAGCTGCTTGTCGACCGCCTTGACCAGCTGCTTCTGGCGCTTCTCGTCGATGTTGAGGGTGATCGTCCAGCCGCCGGCCTCGATCTCGTCCTCGCTGATGCCCTGGCGTTCCAGCTCGGCGTTGGCCGCGTCGACGAGGTAGCCGGTCTGGCCGCCCATGCCGGGGGCCGCCTTCGGGGCCTTGGGCAAGGGGAACTTCAGGGCGCCGCGCTTGCCGGAGTCGAGCCAGTTCTCCTCGACCATGTTGTCGAGTACGTAGTTCCAGCGGTCGGTGACCAGCTTCTTGCCGGTGTCGGAGGCGACCGCCCAGTCGTACTGGCTGGGGGCCTGGAGGAGGGAGGCGAGGTACGCGCCCTGGGCGACGGTCAGCTTGGACGCGTCGACGCGGTAGTACGCCTGGGCCGCCGCCTGGATTCCGTACGCACCGCGCCCGTAGTAACTGGTGTTGATGTACCCGGCGAGGATTTCGCTCTTTTCCTTCTTCTGGTCCACCTTGAGCGAGATCACCAGCTCTTTGAGCTTGCGGGTGACCGTCTGGTCCTGGTCGAGGTAGTAGTTCTTGACGTACTGCTGCGTGATCGTCGAGCCGCCCTGCTTGCCCTTGCCGGTGAGGGTGTTCATCAGGCCGCGGGCGGTGCCCTTGAAGTCGACTCCGGAGTCCTTGAAGAAGGTCTTGTTCTCGGCGGCAACGAAGGTGTACTGGACGTCCTTCGGGATCTGCTCGAGCCCGACGATCTCTCGGTTGACAGTGCCGGTGCGGGTGAGGATCTTGCCGTCGCTGTACTTGTAGACGTTGCTCTGCATCTCGGCCTGGGCGTTGGCCGTGGGCACCGGCACGATCAGATAGATCACGAAGAACGCGCCCATCGCCAGCAGGCAGAAGCCGAAGAAGGCGCCCAGCAGCTTCCTCCAGGTGAAGAACCGCCGTATGCCCGTGGGCCCCGCCTTCTTCGCCCGGCGCGCCCCACTCTGCCGGGCCCGTCGTGCTTCCGCTCGGCCCATCGCTTCGTTGCTCCGCTCTCACTACTCGGTCTGCTCGGTCTCAGATCAGCTCAGAAAGCTAACACCGCTGGTACGGACAAAGGGCCACTCATCCGGTCTTTTCCGGACGTGACAATGAGCACCCCGTCTCAAGGAACCGACTCATGAGAGGCACACAGGGTTGCGACGGAAGTTAAAGTGATAGCAGAATGATTGCATCGTCGGCGAGGGTCGCCGACTGCTGCCGGACTGCCGAAAACGGGGAGCGATCATGCCTGCCACCAGCACGACAACCACGGACGACCTGCCGGAGATGCCCGCGCCGCAGGTCCGTGAAATTCCGGCACACAGCATCGGCGGGGGCCTCGCGCTACTGCTGGGCCTACTCGGCCTCGCCGCGGGGGTGTTGCTCATCGTCGTCGGGGCGACGGCCGGCTCGACCGGCACGAAGGCCGCTCTCATAGTGATCGGCATCCTGGCCGCGATCGCGGCCTTCTTCGCGATGTGCGGGCTGAACATGGTCGCGCCGGGCGAGGCGCGGGTGGTCCAGCTCTTCGGCCGCTACCGGGGCACGATCCGTACGGACGGCCTGCGCTGGGTCAACCCGCTCACCTCGCGGGTCAAGATCTCGACGCGGGTGCGGAACCACGAGACCGCCGTGCTCAAGGTGAACGACGCGTACGGAAACCCGATCGAGCTGGCGGCGGTGGTGGTGTGGAAGGTGGAGGACACCGCGCAGGCGATGTTCGAGGTGGACGACTTCCTGGAGTTCGTCTCCACGCAGACGGAGGCGGCCGTACGGCACATCGCCATCGAGTACCCCTACGACGCGCACGACGAGGACGGCCTGTCGCTGCGCGGCAACGCGGAGGAGATCACCGAGAAGCTGGCGGTGGAACTGCACGCGCGGGTCGAGGCGGCGGGCGTCCACATCATCGAGTCCCGCTTCACGCATCTCGCGTACGCGCCGGAGATCGCCTCCGCGATGCTGCAGCGCCAGCAGGCGGGCGCGGTGGTCGCGGCACGGCGGCAGATCGTGGACGGCGCGGTGGGGATGGTCGAGGCGGCGCTGGTCCGGATCCAGGAGCAGGACATCGTGGAGCTGGACGCGGAGCGGAAGGCGGCGATGGTGTCGAACCTGATGGTGGTGCTGTGTGGTGACCGCGCGGCGCAGCCGGTCCTCAACACGGGCACGCTCTACCAGTGACGCCCCCCGAGCGGAAGCAGGTGCTGCTGCGGCTGGACCCTGCGGTGTACGAGGCGCTGGCGCGCTGGGCGTCCGACGAGCTGCGCAGCGCGAACGCGCAGATCGAATTCATCCTCCGCCGCGCCCTGTCGGACGCGGGCCGCTTGCCGGGCACGGTGCGCCCGATCCCGCGGCGGGGCCGCCCCCCGAAGCCACCGGAGGAGGGGTAGTCCCTGGGGCTTCGCCCCAGGGCCCCCGTACGCGGCCTTCGGCCTCGTGTCCTCGGTCTCCCCCAGACTTCGTCCGGGGGACCCCCAACGGGCTTGATTTCAAGCCCCGTCGGCGATTGAGGCGCGGGGTCCGGGGCAGAGCCCCCCGGTATACACTCCGAGTATACGCACGGTGTAGAGTGCGCTCATGTCCATCGGTCACACCCTCCTCGGGCTCCTCGAATCCGGCCCACGCCACGGCTACGACCTCAAGCGGGCCTTCGACGAAAAGTTCGGCCACGACCGGCCCCTCCACTACGGGCAGGTCTACTCCACCATGTCCCGCCTCCTCAAGAACGGCCTCGTCGAGGTCGACGGCATAGAGGCCGGCGGCGGGCCCGAGCGCAAGCGGTACGCCATTACCGACGCCGGGATCACCGACGTGTCGCAGTGGCTCGCGCAGCCCGAAAAGCCCGAGCCGTATCTTCAGTCGACCCTCTACACCAAGGTCGTCCTCGCCCTGCTCACCGGCCGCAGTGCCGCCGATCTGCTCGATTCGCAGCGGGCCGAGCATCTGCGGCTCATGCGCATCCTCACCGACCGCAAGCGCCGCGGCGATCTCGCCGATCAGCTCATCTGCGACCACGCCCTCTTCCATCTCGAAGCTGATCTGCGCTGGCTGGAACTGACCGCCGCCCGCCTCGACCAGCTCGCCAAGGCGGTGCGCGGATGACCCCCGCAGGCTCCCTCCTCGTCGCGGGCGATCTGCACAAGGCGTACGGCCCGACCCCCGCACTCGACGGCGCATCGTTCTCCATCCACCCCGGCGAGGTCGTCGCGGTCATGGGGCCGTCCGGCTCCGGCAAGTCGACCCTCCTCCACTGCCTCGCCGGGATCGTCCGGCCCGACTCGGGATCCATCCGGTACGGCGGGCGCGAGCTCACCGAGATGTCGGACGCCGAGCGCAGCACCCTGCGCCGTACCGAGTTCGGGTTCGTGTTCCAGTTCGGGCAGCTCGTACCGGAGTTGAGCTGTACGGAGAATGTGGCGCTGCCCCTCCGGCTCACCGGCGTCAAGCGCAAGGCCGCCGAGCGCACCGCCCAGGAGTGGATGGAGCGGCTCGAGGTCGCCGACGTCGGCCAGAAGCGGCCCGGCGAGGTCTCCGGCGGACAGGGCCAGCGGGTCGCCGTCGCCCGGGCGCTGGTCACATCGCCGCGGGTGATCTTCGCGGACGAGCCGACCGGCGCGCTGGACTCCCTCAACGGCGAGCGCGTGATGGAGCTGCTCACCGACGCGGCCCGGGACACCAATGCCGCGGTCGTCCTGGTGACGCACGAGGCCCGGGTGGCCGCGTACTCCGACCGCGAAGTCATCGTCCGCGACGGCAAGGTGCGCGACATGGCGGGCGTGGCATGAGCGGCGGCGCCACCTGGATACGGGATCTCACCCTGGGCGCCCGGTTCGCCGTCACCGGCGGCCGGCGCGGTTGGACCCGTACGATCCTCACCGCCATCGGCGTCGGCCTGGGCGTCTCCCTGCTGCTGGTCGCCGCGTCCGTGCCGCATCTCATCGAGAGCCGCGACACCCGCGAAGCGGACCGCACGGTCACCTTCAACGACGAGGTGAAGCGTTCCGAGCGCTCGTTCCTCTTCGCCCAGACCAGCACGCTCTACCGCTCGGACACCGTCAACGGCGCCGTGTTCCGGCCCGACGGCAGCGACGCCCCGGCGCCGCCCGGCCTCGCGAAGCTGCCGGGCCCCGGCGAGATGGCTGTCTCTCCCGCACTCGCCGACCTGCTCAGCTCCCCCGAAGGAGCGCTGCTGAAGGACCGGCTGCCGTACCGGGTCACCGCCACCATCGGGGACCGCGGCCTAATCGGCCCCGGTGAGTTGTTCTACTACGCAGGCAGTTCCACCCTCTCCCCGGCGGCGGCCAACTGGCGCGCGGACGGCTACGGCGGCAACCAGGGCAAGGGCGACCCGATGAGCGCGGTGCTCCTGCTCATCATCGTGATGGCCTGTGTGGCCCTGCTCCTGCCGGTGGCCGTGTTCATCGCCACCGCCGTGCGGTTCGGCGGCGAGCAGCGCGACCGGCGGCTCGCCGCGCTCCGGCTGGTCGGCTCCGACCAGGCGATGACACGACGGATCGCGGCCGGCGAGTCACTGTGCGGCGCGCTGCTCGGGCTGGTCGCGGGCGCCGGATTCCTGGCGCTGATACGGCAGTTCATCGGCTCGGTGACCATCTGGAACGTCAACGCCTTCCCCTCCGACATCGTGCCGAGCCCGGTGCTGACCGCGTTGATCGCCGTCGCCGTGCCGGCCTCCGCGATCGGGGTCACCCTCTTCACGCTGCGTGGTGTGACGATCGAGCCGCTCGGTGTTGTACGGAACACCGTTCCGCGGCGCCGCCGGCTGTGGTGGCGGCTGCTGATGCCGGCCGCCGGTCTCGCCCTGCTGCTGCCCCAGTCGGGCCGGGTCGGCCTGGCGGACACCGAGATCGCCACCTATCAGATCGCCGGCGGCGCGCTGCTGGTGCTGACCGGGGTCACCGCGCTGCTGCCGTGGCTGGTGGAGGCAGTGGTCGGCCGGCTGCGCGGCGGGCCCGTGCCCTGGCAACTGGCCATACGGCGGCTCCAGCTGAGCAGCGGAACGGCGGCCCGTGCGGTGAGCGGCATCGTCGTCGCGGCGGCCGGCGCCATCGCGCTGCAGATGCTCTTCAGCTCCGTGCAGAGCGACTTCATGAAGCCGACCGGTATGGACGCGGCCCGCGCCCAGCTCGAGACCAGCGCGAAGGCCACGGACGGCTCCGTGGCGCGCAGGATGATCGAGAAGTACTCGGCGACCAAGGGCGTCTCCAGCGTGATCGGGATGATCCAGGCGTCCGTCGACCGGCCGGGACCGATACGCAAGGGCGAGGGCTTCATCCCCAGCACCCAGATCACTGTCGCCGACTGCCCGTCGCTGCGGGAGCTGGCGAAGCTGCCCTCCTGCAAGGACGGCGACGTCTTCATCGCCCGTACGCACGGCAATCAGGGACCGCCGGACGAATTTCTCGCCGAGACCGCCCGGCCCGGCGCCCAGGTCAACCTCAACTCGGAGCAGTTCGGCCCGGGAGGCGAGGCGAAGACGACCAAGCCGGTGCTGTGGCGTATCCCCGCATCCACCAGGACGGTGGACTCGCGTACCGACCCGGTGGGGCAGGTCTCCTTCGGCGTCATGGCGACGCCGTCCACCATCGATGTGTCGAAACTGGTGAGCCCGACGGCCAAGGCGATGATCCGGCTCGACCCGGACGTGCCTGAGGCCGCCGAGTACGCCCGTAACAGCGCGGCCGCCATCGATCCGCTGACCAGCGTCCTCACGCTGCAGAATTTCGAGCGTGACAGGCAGTTCTCCAGCGTGCGCACCGGCTTGTTCGTCGGCGCGACCGCGACGATGCTGCTGATCGCCGCGTCGATGCTCGTCTCCACTCTGGAGCAGCTCCGCGACCGCAAGCGGCTGCTGTCGGTGCTGGTCGCCTTCGGCACCCGGCGCGCCACTCTGAGCTGGTCGGTGCTGTGGCAGACGGCCGTGCCGATCGTGCTGGGTCTCGCCCTCGCGGTCACGGGCGGCATCGGGCTCGGTCTTGTCCTGCTGAAGCTGGTCGACAAGCAGGTCGCCGACTGGTGGGCCTTCCTGCCGATCACCGGGGTCGGGGCCGCGCTGATCCTGCTGGTGACGGTGCTCAGCCTGCCGCCGCTGTGGCACATGATGCGCCCGGACGGGCTGCGTACGGAGTAGTCGGCGCAGCGCCGTATGGTCAGCGCACCACTCGTACGGGCAGCGCTCGCATCGCGTCCCGCAGCGCCTGTGCGAACTCCTCGAACTCGCCCTGGCGTGCCGCACCCGCGCGCATCGCCAGGGCGATCCGGCGAGCGGGGGCCGGCTCGGCGAAGTACCCGGTCTGCAGCCGCCCGCCCCGGCCGGTCTCCACCTCTACCGCGGTACGCGGCAGCAGCGTCACGCCGAGCCCGCCCGCGACCAGCTGCACCAGGGTCGACAGACCGGCGGCGGTGGTGGTCACCGGGGCGCCTTCGGTACGGCCCGCCTCCCGGCAGATGTCCAGTGCCTGGTCACGCAGGCAGTGGCCCTCGTCGAGCAGCAGCAGGTGCAGCTCGCGCAGTGCCTCGCGGGGGATGTCCTGGCGGCCGCCCAGCCAGTGGTCGTCGGGCGTGACCAGGACGAAGTCCTCGTCGAAGAGCGGCAGCTCGGTGACGCCCGGCACTCCGAGCGGCACGGCGAGCAGCAGCAGATCAAGACGCCCGCCTGCCAGCCCGTCCAGCAGCGACGACGTCTGCTCCTCGTGGACCTGGAGGTCGAGATCTGGGTACGTGTCGTGCACCAGCCGCAGCACGGTCGGCAGCAGATACGGCGCGACGGTCGGGATCACGCCGAGCCGGAGGATCCCGGTGAAGGGGGCCCGTACCGCATCGGCCTCCTCCAGCAGCTCGCCGACCGCGTCCAGCACCGCCTTGGCCCGCACCGCGAGCCGCTCGCCGGCCGGGGAGAGCAGCACCTTACGGGTCGTACGCTCCAGGAGCTGGACACCGAGTGTTTCCTCCAGCGCCGATACGGCACCGGAGAGCGCGGGCTGACTCATCCCGATTGCGGTCGCCGCGTCCCGGAAGTGCAGATGCTCGGCGACGGCGGCGAAGGCGCGCAGCTGAGCGAGGCTGGGCTGTTTACCCCTGTTTGGCTGGGACACTGATAAGTACCTCCGATCACGATGACCGAGTCTAGCTATTTCCGTGATCAATGCACTCTGTGCCAGTATCAAGATCTGTCCAACCCCCGGAAGACTCCAAAAAGGGACTTCCTATATGCAAGGAGAGCGCGTGCTCACTGTCGGTGACCAGTTCCCCACGTTCGAACTGACCGCCTGCGTCTCGATGGAGAGTGGCAAGGAGTTCGCGGAGATCACCCACAAGTCCTACGAGGGCAAGTGGAAGGTCGTCTTCGCGTGGCCCAAGGACTTCACCTTCGTCTGCCCCACCGAGATAGCGGCCTTCGGCAAGCTGAACGAAGAGTTCGCCGACCGTGACGCCCAGATCCTCGGTTTCTCGGGCGACTCCGAGTTCGTCCACCACGCCTGGCGCAAGGACCACGCCGACCTGCGTGACCTGCCTTTCCCGATGATGGCCGACTCCAAGCACGAGCTGATGCGCGACCTCGGGATCGAGGGCGAGGACGGCTTCGCGCAGCGCGCCGTCTTCATCGTCGACCCGAACAACGAGATCCAGTTCTCCATGGTGACCGCCGGCTCCGTCGGCCGTAACCCCAAGGAGGTCCTGCGGGTGCTCGACGCCCTGCAGACCGACGAGCTGTGCCCGTGCAACTGGAACAAGGGCGAGAACACCCTGGACGCGGTCGCGCTCCTGTCGGGCGAGTGATCCGGAATGTCCCTCGATGAACTCAAGTCCGCGGTACCGGACTTCGCCAAGGACCTGAAGCTGAACCTCGGTTCGGTGATCGGCAACAGCGAGCTGCCGCAGCAGCAGCTCTGGGGCACCGTCCTGGCCTGCGCGATCGCCTCGCGCTCGCCGAAGGTGCTGCGCGAGCTGGAGCCCGAGGCCAAGGCCAACCTCTCCCCCGAGGCGTACACCGCCGCCAAGTCGGCCGCCGCCGTCATGGCGATGAACAACGTCTTCTACCGGACCCGGCACCTGCTGTCGGACCCGGAGTACGGGACGCTGCGCGCCGGTCTGCGGATGAACGTCATCGGCAACCCGGGCGTGGAGAAGGTCGACTTCGAGCTGTGGTCGCTCGCCGTCTCCGCCATCAACGGCTGCGGCCAGTGCCTCGACTCGCACGAGCAGGTGCTCCGCAAGGCCGGCGTGGACCGCGAGACGATCCAGGAGGCCTTCAAAATCGCCGCGGTGATCCAGGCGGTCGGTACGACCCTGGACGCGGAAGCCGCCCTGGCCGAGTAGTCCACGTACCCAGGCGTTCGAAGGGCCCCGCCGACGTGATCGTCGGCGGGGCCCTTTGCGTTCACCCGTCCGGGCGCACAGTTGCGCACCGGACACGGAGCGGCGTACCGGCCTACGATGATTTCTCTCGACACCAGCCATGAGGAGGCGCCATGTCTGCCGCAGCAGTCGAGCACCACATGCCTTGCGACGACGACGAGCCGCCGACCCTGCTCGAAACAGCCAACCAGCTCATGGAGCAGAACCCCGGCTACCGCGTCGAGATCATCGGAGGCGTCATCACTGTGGCCCCACCAGCAGACGGCCGTCACGCCAACGCACTGACCACCCTCATGATCCCCTTCCTTGCGGCAGGCCTGCACGGCGAGGAGACCAGGGTGCTTCAGGCCATCGGTCTCTGGCTGCCGACCGGGCCGGAGGACTACGCGATCCCCGACCTCGTCGTGGTGGACGCCGATCTCGACGAGCACCTCATCGAGAACAACTGCTACGACCCGGCCTGCTTCCGCATCGCGCTGGAAGTCACCTCCAGCAACTACAACAACGACCTCAAGAACAAGGTCGCCGCATACGCCGAGGCAGCCATCCCGGTCTACATGATCGTCGACCGCAAGAATGACCGTGTTCACCTGCTGACGGATCCTGTCCCCGGCGAGTCCACGTACGAGAACCACACGCTCCACGCGCGGGGCCACCAGGTCACCCTGCCCGACTCCATCGGCGCCAAGGTCACCCTCGACGTCACGGCACTTCTACAGGCCGGCGAGCGCAAAGCCCGGGCAGCTACTCCTACTGACTCGTCGGACTCGCCGGCGCCGGAGTAGGCGCGACCTCGACCGCCGGCGCCCCGGGGGGCGGCGTGCTCCGCAGGGCCTGCTCCTTGCCGTACGCGCGCAGATAGCCGACGACCGTATTGGTCACCGCCACCAGCGGCACCGCCACCACCGCGCCACCGATCCCGGCGGTCAGCCCGCCCGCCGCGACGGCGAGGACGACGGCGAGGGGATGCACCCGTACCGCGCGGCCCAGGATGAAGGGCTGCAGCACATGGCCCTCGAGCTGCTGTACGGCCAGGACGACGATCAGCACCATCAGAGCGGTGAACACGCCCTGCGTGACCAGCGCGACGACGACCGCGAGCGCGCCCGAGACGACCGCGCCGACCAGCGGGATGAAGGCGAACAGGAAGATGAAGACGGCGAGCGGCACGGCCATCGGGACATCGAGGAAGTAGATGCCGAGGCCGATGAAGATCGCGTCAATGAGAGCCACTATCACCGTGCCGCGCACATAGGCCGTCAGCGTGCGCCAGGCACGCGGCCCGGCTCCGGCGACTCCCTCACGCGCCTGCGCCGGGACCAGCTTGAGCACCCACTCCCAGATGCGCTTCCCGTCGTACAGCAGGAAGAGCGTGGAGAACATCGCCAGCAGAATCCCGGTGAGTATCTCGACCATCACCGTCACGCCCTGCAGACCGGCCGAGGTGATCTCCTCGGTGTTGGTCCCGATGGTGTCGCTGAGGTTCTTCGCTATGTCGTTGATCTGGGACTCGGTGACATGGAAGGGGCTGTCGAGCAGCCAGCGCTTGAGCTCCTCGATACCGTCCCTGACCCGGTCGGAGAGATTGTCGAGGTTGTCCATGACCTGCCAGACCACGAACCAGCCGACCAGGCCCATGATGACGAAGCCGGCGATCGCGGTGACCGCGGTGGCGAGCCCGCGCGGCAGGCCGAGGTTCTTCAACCGGGCCACGGTGGGCTGAAGCATCGCGGTGACGAGCAGAGCGGCTACGAAGGCGAGGACCACCAGCTGTACGGCGCTGATGATGCGCATCAACACCCAGAGCGTGCCTGCCAGTACGAGCAGCCGCCAGCCGGCCTCGGCCGCGACGCGGATGCCCCAGGGGATCGCGACGACCGGGTCGGGCCTGGCCGCGACCGTGGGCGCGTACGCGGGCGGCGGCGGGACGCTGTCCCGGGCGGGCATGACGTCATCGGGCACATCGGACAACTCGTCCGCCGCGGCCTCACGGCGCTCGTCCAGGCGTTCCGAGAACCGGGTCAGACCGGCGCCCAGCCCGGCGAGCCATCCTGGCAGTGTCGACATGATCTTTCCTCTTCCCCCCACCACTCCCCCCGGGAGCTCTTCGGGACCGACCGTACACGCACGGAACCCCCCACCGTAGGACGGTGAGGGGCTCCGCGAAGTTGAGTGCCGGCAGATCCTAGTACCAGTTGTTGGCCTGCCAGAACGCCCACGCGCCACAGGGGCTGTCGTAGCGGCTGTTCATGTAGTTCAGGCCCCACTTGATCTGGGTCGCCGGGTTGGTCTGCCAGTCGTCGCCGGCTGAGGCCATCTTCGAGCCCGGCAGTGCCTGGACGAGACCGTATGCGCCGGAAGACGGGTTCTGCGCACGGTAGTTCCAGGTGGACTCGTGGTCCACGATGTTGCTGAAGCACTGGAACTGGTCCGCGGGGACCATCTGTCGTGCGATCGCCTTGACCTCGGCGACGGTGTAGGAGCTCTGCGCGGAGAAGCTCGAAGCGTCGCGCACCGCGTCACGGTTGGCGCGCGCTTCCGCGGCCTCCCGCTCGCGCTCGGCCTCCTCCTCGGCGGCTTCCTTCTTCGCCTTGGCGGTCTTGGCAGCCTGGATGCGGGCGGCTTCCTCGGCAGACTTCTTCGCGGCCGCGTCGGCCGCAGCGGCCTGTGCATCGGCCTGCTGCGTCAGGGACGAGACCTGAACCTGGGCCTGCTGGCCCACGGGTATGTCTGCGAGGAGCGTCCCGTCGGCTGCCGCTGCCTCGAGGTTGTCCCCCGAGGGCTGGGTATTGCCCGACGCAACGCCCACTACGGCGCCGACGGTGGTGACCGCGGTGGCAGATGCCACTGCGAATCCCCGGACCGAGATCCGGCTCACACGGTGTCCTTCCAGCATCGCCCGCATAGGTGACCTCGCGGGCGCAATCGTGCCCCTGACGCTGGCCTCCCCATTTCCTGGGTCACGGGAGGCGCGGGCCCGGTGGGCAACTCCCTTGCGAGAGCAGCCGCATGATGCTCGCGGGCGGCATACGACGGCAGGTCTTGAGTTGTGTGGTGCTGTGCACCTCTGGTGGTGCGGGTGTGCCGTATGCGGGGCCTGACGGAAGCAAGACTCTGCCGGAAGCCCACGCCGCAAGGCAATTCTTCGTTGCGTGTGAAAGCTCACACCCCGTTTGGGCCAGGAGTTTTACGGAAACCGGCGGACAGCAAGACGCCGCCCGGCTACGCTCTTGCGCTCCCGCCGGGCGGCGTCAACTGCCTTATTCCGTACTAGATGTGGCCTTCCTCCAGCATTTCGGTCACGAGCGCGGCGATCTGCGAGCGCTCGGAGCGGGTGAGGGTGACATGCGCGAAAAGCGGATGGCCCTTCAACTTCTCGACAACAGCGACGACTCCGTCATATCGGCCGACGCGCAGATTGTCCCGCTGTGCCACGTCATGAGTCAGAACAACCCGGGAATTCGCCCCGATTCGGGACAGAACAGTCAACAGGACGTTCCGTTCCAGGGACTGGGCCTCGTCGACGATGACGAACGCGTCATGCAGCGAGCGGCCCCGGATGTGGGTGAGCGGCAGGACCTCGAGCATGCCGCGCCCCAGCACCTCCTCGATCACTTCACGGCCCGCCACGGCCGAGAGAGTGTCGAAGACCGCCTGTGCCCAGGGACTCATCTTCTCGGCCTCGGTGCCGGGCAGATAGCCGAGCTCCTGCCCGCCCACCGCGTACAGCGGCCGGAAGACCATCACCTTCTGATGCTGCCTGCGCTCCAGGACCGCCTCGAGGCCTGCGCACAGCGCCAGCGCCGACTTTCCGGTGCCGGCCCGGCCGCCGAGCGAGACGATCCCGACGTCCGGGTCGAGGAGCAGATCGAGGGCGATGCGCTGCTCGGCGCTGCGGCCGTGGATGCCGAAGGCCTCTCGGTCGCCGCGCACCAGCTGGACATTGCCCTCGGCCGTGATCCTGCCCAGCGCCTTGCCGCGCTCGGACTGCAGGACGAGACCGGTGTGGACGGGAAGGTCGGTCGCCTCGGGGACGTACAGCGTCTCCTCTCCGTACAGCAGATCCACCTGTTCGGCGGAGAGGGGCAGTTCGGCCATACCGGTCCAGCCGGAGTCGGTGATGGCCAGCTCGGCCCGGTACTCCTCGGCCAGCAGGCCGACGGACGAGGCCTTGATACGGAGGGGCAGATCCTTGGAGACGACCGTGACGTCGTACCCCTCGGCCTGCAGATTGCGCGCTACCGCCAAAATCCGTGAGTCGTTGTCCCCCAATCGGAAGCCGGCCGGAAGGACGCCGGGATCGGAGTGGTTGAGCTCGACACGGAGCGTGCCGCCGAGGTCGCCCATGGGGATGGGGGCGTCGAGGCGTCCGTACCGGATCCGGAAGTCGTCCAGCAGGCGCAGCGCCTGCCGGGCGAAGTAACCGAGTTCCGGGTGGTGCCTCTTGGCCTCCAGCTCCGTGATCACCACGATCGGGAGCACGACTTCGTGCTCGTCGAAGCGGGTCAGGGCATTCGGGTCGGCCAGCAGGACGCTGGTGTCGAGAACGTAGGTGCGCCTGTCGGGCATGCGGCGCTTTGTGCTGTTCACCACGGAAGGACGTACCCCCTCGAATGAGGTCGGGGTGCGACGGCGTCGCGGGCGATGGGACCGGGCTCCGGCCACGATGCACGGGCCGAGCTCCGGCCCGGCCCGTAGTCCGCACAAGAGGTGCGGTCCTTCGTGTGCAAAGGGCCTCCCGGGTGAACGGTCTGGGCCGCTCACTGAGATACGACGTTCGTGGATCGGACGTCGACCTGGAAGGGATATTCCCTCGAACATGCGCAGCCATGCCATGGCATATGACGACGCATAGATGAACAGAGGGTGATTGCCTCTGCTGGGGGCCTACGGAAGGGAGGGGCTGCGGTGCCTCAATTGCCGTAGCGGCGGTGGCGTGCGGCGTAGTCGCGCAGCGCGCGGAGGAAGTCGACCTTGCGGAAGGCCGGCCAGAAAACTTCGCAGAAGTAGTACTCCGAGTGGGCGCTCTGCCAGAGCATGAATCCGGACAGACGCTGCTCACCGCTGGTGCGGATGACCAGGTCCGGGTCGGGCTGGCCACGGGTGTAGAGGTGCTCGGAGATGTGTTCGACGTCGACGATCTCGGCGAGCTCCTCGAAGCTCGTGCCCTTGTCGGCGTGCTCCAGGAGAAGGGAGCGCACGGCGTCCGCGATCTCCTGGCGGCCGCCGTAGCCCACGGCGACATTCACGAGTATGCCGTCCCGTCCTACGGTCGTCTGCTCGGCTTCCTTCAGTACGGACTGGGTGCGGTCGGGCAGCAGGTCCAGCGTGCCGACGTGGTGCACACGCCAGCGGCCGTCGGCGGCGAGGTCGCGGACCGCGTTCTCGATGATGCCGAGGAGCGGGATGAGCTCCTCCTCGGGGCGGTCCAGATTGTCCGTGGACAGCAGCCAGAGGGTGACGACCTCGACATCGGTCTCGGCGCACCAGCCGAGGAGCTCCTGGATCTTGCTCGCGCCGGCCTTGTGCCCCTGCTCGGCGGTTCCGCCCGACGCCTTGGCCCAGCGCCGGTTGCCGTCGAGGATGACGCCGATGTGCTTGGGCACCTGGGCGTGGTCGAGTCGGCCTTCCACCCGGCGTGCGTAGAGCCCGTACACCAGGTCGCGCAGGTTCACTGTTCTTGTACCCTCCGTGCGGCAGTCCCCGAAGCCGCCACAGTACTGCGCACGGGCCACAGCGGCCCAACCCGGCCTGTCACAAGTCCGTGATAGGGAGGGATGCGTGACTGATTCCTCCCCCTACCAAGCCGCCGCGAGCCGCTACGAGTCGATGGAGTACCGGCGTACCGGCCGCTCCGGGCTCAAGCTCCCCGCCCTTTCGCTCGGCCTCTGGCACAACTTCGGCGACGACCGCACGCTCGACTCGCAGCGCGCGATCCTGCGCCGCGCTTTTGACCTGGGCGTGACGCACTTCGACCTGGCAAACAACTACGGCCCGCCGCCCGGTTCGGCCGAGCTGAATTTCGGCAAGATCTTTGCGCAGGACTTCGCGCCGTACCGCGACGAACTGGTCATTTCGACCAAAGCGGGCTATCTCATGCACCCCGGCCCCTACGGCGAGTGGGGCTCGCGGAAGTATCTGCTGTCCTCGCTCGACGCGTCCCTGAAGCGGATGGGGCTGGACTATGTCGACATCTTCTACTCCCACCGCTTCGACCCGGACACTCCGCTCGAGGAGACGATGGGCGCGCTGGCCTCCGCCGTGCAGCAGGGCAAGGCGCTGTACGTGGGTGTGTCGTCGTACAACGCGGAGCAGACCGCCGAGGCGGCCGGGCTGCTGAAGGAGATGGGCGTCCCGGCCCTCATCCACCAGCCCTCGTACTCGATGATCAACCGCTGGATCGAGGACGACGGACTGCTCGACACGCTGGAGAGCGCCGGCATGGGCTGCATCTCCTTCGTGCCTCTCGCGCAGGGCCTGCTCACCGGCAAGTACCTCAAGGGCATCCCGGAGGGTTCGCGGGCCACACAGGGCAAGTCCCTGGACCCGGGCCTGCTCTCCGACGAGGTCGTACGGCGGCTGAACGGGCTGAACGACATCGCCGCCCGGCGCGGCCAGTCGCTCGCCCAGCTGGCGATCTCCTGGGTGCTGCGGGACCCGCGGATGACCTCCGCGCTGATCGGCGCCTCCAGCGTGCAGCAGCTTGAGGAGAACGTCGCGGCGCTGGCCGGACAGCCGCTGAGCGCCGACGAGTTGAAGGAGATCGACGCGTTCGCCGTGGACACCGAGGGCACCAACATCTGGGCCGGGCGGAGCTGACACAAGGCCGGAGAAGAGAAAACGGGCCGGTCCGTGGGGGGGATACGGACCGGCCCGAGGGGGGGTTTCCACCATAACCCTTCGTATGTGGTGCTGAGTGCCACGCCATGCCGTAACTACGCTCCGAATGCGGCAGACGGCGGGGCGGCCGGTGACCCGGGGCGGAAAGTGCCTGGTGCCGGCCTCGCGGCGGCTCGGAGCCGTACCCCCCAAGGGTGACCCCCGGGCGCGGGCGCCGGATTGACGCAGGGCCGTTCCGGCAACTCGTCAGGCCACTGGTTCCTTGGTCTTGTTGGCGACAATCCGCTCCATGAAGATGTCGCCCCACTCGCCGAGCGGCAGCAGAGCGGTGTTGAGCGCCTGCCCGAGCTCGGTGAGGGAGTACTCCACGCGCGGCGGCACCTCCCGGTACACCTCGCGGTGCACGATGCCGTCCGCCTCCAGCTCGCGCAGCTGCTGGATGAGCATCTTCTCGCTGACGCCGCTCACATGGCGCTTCAGCTCCCCGAAGCGGTACGTCCCGTCGTGCAGCGCCCAGAGAATGAGCGGCTTCCACTTCCCGCCGACGACGTCCACGGCGGCGTCGAGACCGCAGGTGTAAGAAGGCTTGACCTTGGCCACCGCAACTCCTCCTATGCGTCCAACACTTACCTTTTCGCCAGTACGTCACTCTACGGGAGTCACAATGAGGACAAGAGCTGTCCTAGACAAATCCTAGAGTCGTTCGCATGACGACGCGCAGTGTGACGTGGACCGAAGCAAACGCCCGCCGGCTCAGGCGCCAGGGGCTGGCCGCCCCCGCCAAGAGCTCCCCCGCCGGGATCGCCGCCGCCATGCTCGGGGCGCATGCGCAGGTGCTGTCCGCCGCCGAGCTGTCCCTCGCGCTGCGGCTGGACGGCGGCCGGACACGGGCCGATGTGCGTGAGGCTCTGTGGACGGACGGCAGCCTGGTGAAGACATACGGACCGCGGGGCACCGTCCATCTGCTGGCCGCGGCAGATCTGCCGCTGTGGACCGGGGCGCTGTCCGCGATCCCGGCCGGGGCGAGTCCGCTGCCCGCAGACGTACGGATGACCGCCGAGCAGACCGACCAGGTCGTCGCGGCCATCGGGGACGCACTTGTCGGCGCCGAGCTGACGATCGACGAGCTGACGGACGCGATCGTGGCGCGCACCGGGCCCTGGGCCGGGGACCGGGTGATGGACGCCTTCCAGGACAAGTGGCCGCGCTGGCGGCAGATGACGCACACGGCCGCGCACCGTGGGGTGCTTGCCTTCGGACCCAACCGCGGCCGCAAAGTGACGTACACCAGCCCCGGCGTGACCCCCAGGGAGTCAGCCGCCGCGCTCTCGGATCTCGTACGGCGTTATCTGCACGCCTACGGGCCCGCAACACCGCGGCACTTCGCCACGTGGCTGGCTGCGCCCGGGAGTTGGGCCATCGAGCTGTTCACAACGCTGACGGGCGAGGGAGCGATCGAGGAAGTGGCGTTCGAGGGCGGCCCGGCCTGGGTGGCGGCAGGTGACACCGGCTTCCCCGACGCGGCCGCACGGGGTGTGCGGCTGCTGCCGTACTTCGACGCGTACACCATCGCTTCGCAGCCGCGCGAGCTGCTCTTCCCCGGCGCCGCGTACGAGCGGGCGCTGGCAGGCGGGCAGGCGGGTAACTACCCCGTGGTGCTCGTCGACGGGACCGTTGCCGGGGTGTGGCACCAGCGGCGCTCCGGGCGGCGGATCGCGGTGACGGTGGAACCGATCGGGAAGACACTCGGCGCCGCGCGGCGCCGGGAGCTCGAAGAGCAGGTGGAGCAGGTCGGCGAAGTCCTCGAAGGGCGGGCCGAGTTGACGGTGGGGCAGGTCACGGTCGGGGGGCATGCCTGAGGCGTAGCAGGGTGACGCCGTCGCGCTGGGCGATGCGCTCGTAGCCGTACTTCCGCTGCGCGGCCTCCAGTTCGGCGGCTTGCTGCGCGGGCGGGTAGGGCCAGTGGCCCGTCTTGTACGGCCAGGCCTCGGGCGCCTTGCTGTCATGGATGATCCACTCGGCGGTGGGGCGGGGCAGCTGCTTCCTGTCGTACTCATAGAGCCGCGCGTCGACGGGGAAGGCCGGGAAGAGGACTACCTCGCAGCGCGAAGTGAGCTGCGGAGCGAGGCGGTTGGAGGCGGCGACGGTCGCGCCGTCGGGGATCCGGTCGAGCAGCGAGCGGGCCGCCTCGATGTGTGGCGTCGTTTGCCAGGTGGCGCGCTGGGCCAGCTGGGCGAGCGGGAACGGCGGCACCATGACGGCGGTGACGGCCAGGACGGTGGCGAGCGAGGCGCGGATCTGGCGGGTGGCCAGCGGATGGTCGGAGTCGCGCCACTGTCGCAGGGAGTCGATGAGGCCGGCGAAGACGATCGGCATCAGTACGGCGCTGTAGTGGAAGGAGGTGCCCCAGTGGAAGCCGTTCTGCGACAGCATGCGCCACGCGAGCGTGGGCAGGGCCAGGAGCGCGAGCGGCGAGCGAAGGGCGAGCAACGCGGACGGGGCGAAGACCAGGATCACGGTCATGGCCTTGATGTCGGGGCGCAGGGCGTCGAGCGGGGCGAAGGCGAGGGTGCTGAGCAGGGAGCTGTGCGCGCCCTCGGCGAGGAGGCCGCCGTGTGCGTACCCGCCCGCGGAATTGAAGGCGGGCAGCAGCAGCTTGATTTCCACGGCCGATGCGAGCAGACCGGCCACCGCGGTGACGACGCCGAGGCGACGCGGACCCTTCCAGACGACGTAACAGCCGAGGGCGGCGAGGGTCAGCCCGAGGTCCTCCTTGACCAGGACCAGTGGGGCGGCCCAGGCGACGGCCGGCCCCCAGCGCCGTCGGCCCAGTGCCTCGAGGGCGAAGGCGAGCAGCGGCACGGCGAGCGCGACCTCGTGGAAGTCGAAGGCGGCGGCCGATGCGATGCCCCAGCTCAGTCCGTAGCCGAGGGCGACGGCATGCGCAGAGCGCCGGCCGAGCACCCGCAGGGCCCAGCGCACGAGCGGTACGGCGGCGAGGGCGAGGAGCGCGGACTGGGCGACAAGAAGACAGACGGGGGACGGCCAGACGCGGTAGAGGGGGGCGAGGACGGCGAGCGCGGGGTGGAAGTGGTCGCCGAGCAGATTGAACTGCTCGCCGCGCAACGGGACGAGGGGCGGACGCAGTTGGGAGTAGGAGCGGACGGCCTGGTCGAAGATGCCGAGGTCGTAGCCGGTGGTGCGGAGCAGCGTATGACGGCGTACGGAGACGGTGGCGTAGAGCAGAAAGAACGCCGCCGCCCAGCTCCAGGGGAGCAGGGCGGCGGGGAAGCGGGCAGTGGGGCGGGATCCGGGCTCCGGAGAGGGGACGGGAACGAGAGAGCGCAGCAGTCCACGCGGCGCCGCATTGTCAGAAAATGTCCGCATGCGTCCAGATGCTAGACGGGCCTGCCCGTACTGGACGGGCTTGACCGCCCCGATGCAGACGGCCAGCTTCGTGGGCTCAGCTCAGCAGCTGGTTCTGCAGCACGACGGTCTGGTGGAAGGGGACCGGGTGGGCCTTGTCCTTCCGGGACTGGACGATCAGGGCGAGGGTGTCGCCCGCGACGACATAGGCCTGGCGGGTCTCTTCCGCGCCTGCGGGCGGGTTCTCCAGGTAGACGTACGTCGCGGTCGGCAGGTCGTTGCCCGAGGTGTCCCAGTCGGGGTCGAGCTTGAACTCGGCCGTGCCGGCCAGTGCGGCTCCGGGCGTCGCGCCGATGCCGATCTCGTCGTCCTTGAACGAGTCCGCAGAGGCGGCCGAGTCGAACTGAAGCAGATACACCCGGGAAGCCGTGCCGTCGGGCATGGTCCAGCCGCGGGCCGCGATGTGCCGGACCGCGTAGTCCTTGAGCGCGAGCTCAAGGTCGGCCCGCTTCCCCTCCTCGTACTCGGCGGTGAACTGCTTCGACGTCACCCAACCGCCGTTGAGCTTCTTGTCGACGGTCGCCGTCGCCGGCGCGGGCAGCAGGAGTTTCCGCTCATCGACGTAATGGATCTCTTCCCTGTTCCCTTCGGTGAAGGGGCGCGGGGTGTCCTTCGGGAGCGCGGGCAGCGACAGCTTCGGATAGTCCCAGCGGCCGTCGCTCTCGGTGGCGAGTCCCGGGACGTCCGTGCGCTCCATCGACGTGATACCCACGGCGGTCCCTGCGCCGAGGCCGCCGCAGACGAGCACCGCGACGGTCCAGCGGGCCACGGCCCGCAGGACCCGGCGGTCGCGTACGGCGACGGGGGCTGCGGGGGCTGCGGGGGCTGCAGCGGGAGCTTCCGGGCCGACGGGCTCGGCGGGAACGGCGGGTGGCGCCTCCGGCATCGGGGGCACGGGTGCCGTTTCCGTGGTCGGCTCGGTCATACGTACTCCCCAGGGGACGCGATGTGGTCGAGCTGCTTCTTCACCAGCTCGGCGACGGCGGACTTGTCGAACGGCTTGGTGCCGTAGGCGGTGACGCTCACGAACAGCTCGGAGTCGAATGCCGAGCAGGTCATCGCCTCCAGGTCGGACTTGTCCTTGTCCTCCCGGTCCGCGTTGCCCTGAGGCAAGAGGAAGCAGGCGGACTTCTTGTGGTCCTTGATCTTCGGGCCCTTGCGGAACTCGAGCAGCTCGGCCAGCTCCGTCCTGAGCTCGAACAGATCGTGGATCCGCTTCTTGTCCTTCATCTGCGTGATCTGCACCTCGACGACGAGGTCGTTCGCGTCCGAGGCGAACGAGCGCAGGGCGATGCCCTTGACGCCCAGCTTGTCGATCCGCTTCTCGAAGTCGCGGCGCTTCTTGCCGGACAGACCGCGGCCTCCCTCCTTGATGAGGGCGACGGCCTCCTTGTCCCCGATCTCGCCGTCGTTTCCGTACGAGTCGATGTCCGGGCCGAGGCGGTAGCCGAGCGGCACCGGCAGCAGCAGCTTGCTGAGCGGTGTCGCTGCCCGGCCGCGCCCGGCGTTGCTCGCCGGGTCCTTGGCCGGGTCGTCATCGGCCGGGCCCCATGTGGTGGTCGGGGCGGTGCGGTCGGCGCGGTCGACGGTGAGCCCGGTGTAGGTGAGTCCGCCGGCGACGGCGCCGAGGACGAGCACGGAGGGAAGCACGGTGGCGAGGAGGCGGCGCACGCGGGCGGGCTTGCGTACGGGCGCGACGTCGGGCTCCGCGACGGGCTGGGCCTCCGGCTCCGGCACGGGCTGCGGGGCATCGGCTTCCGCAACTGGTCGGGCGTCAGCTGCCGCGACCGGCTGGGGCTGGGGCTCCGGCACGGACTGGGCCTCGGTCTCCGAGACCGGCTCGGCGAGCTGGTCTTGCGGTCTCCGGTCCTCGTTCACAGGCGCTCCAGCTGTCGCTCGGCCAGGGTGCGGATGTCGTTTTTGCTGATGCGCTTGGTGTCGAAGATGTTGATGTCGACCATGATGTCGCCGCGCTGGAAGATGGCACGGGCCCGGTAAAGCGGCAGATAACCCGCCTTCTCATGGACCTTGTAGAGGTAGTACCGGCCGTTCCCGCTGCCGTTCAGCGCGTCGCCCTCGTTGCCCGCGCCGTCCTCGGCCTCCGGCATGTAGTCGTGCTGGCCCTCTGCGTGGTCCCTGGCGCCCTGGCCCGAGCGGAACTGGACGAGCCTGATGTTCGCGTTCTTGAACTCGCCCTGCTGCCAGGCGACCACAGCGACCCGGCGGATGTCCGACTCCACGAGGGTCTCGAACATGTAGGCCTCGCTCTCGAAGTCGAGGACGTAGCTCGCCGTGTCCACCCAGCCGTCGTTCACCCACCACATGTGGGCCTTGCGGGCACCCGACGGCTTGGCGAGCAGCAGCTTGCGCAGATCGCCGTCCGTCTTGACCTTGCGGTCCTCGCCGGCGGACAGCGGCGCCGGGCGCTTGTCCTCCGGGAGCGGCTTCGCCGGGTACGCCAGATCCTCCCGGCTCAGCGCGGGCAGCGGCGTGGGCTCGCGGTCGGCCTGCACTCCGTAGCCGACGGCCGTACCGCCGACAAGGCCGATGACGGCGGCAGCGGCGACGATCAGCGTGGTGCGGCCACGGCGGCGGGCGGGTCGGCTCACGGGCTCGCCCTCCGCTTCCGGCTCCGGGGCCGGGGCCGCTGTCGTCACCGGCAACGCCGCGAGCTCCTGCGCGGGCTGCGGCACGGGCTCCAGCGCCTGTGTGTCCTGCGTTTCCAAAGGGTCCCCCCACGAGACCTGAGGCGCGGATTCCGTTATCCGCGCACAGAACTGACACGCGGGGGGCGGGTGGGGTTGCGGCGCGGCGCATTACAGTTCCGCATAGGGCGAAGAAGCTCGTGATCAAGGTGACCGCCAGGGCCGACGCCCCCGAACGCTGAAGCTCCAGGCCGGTCGCCACCGGATCTGCCATCGTCCCGGTATGCGGCGCGGACCATGGGCTTGACGTCCACCACTGGCGGGACATCACCGTCCCGCAGGATCCAGGAAGTCAGGGATGTGCCGACACGTCTTGGCCGCGACTCGTAGATCACTGAACAGGGGAACGCCAGCACACCTGCACGTCCAACTTCCCTGTCCACTGGGCCAGACAGGGGCCACAATGCATGGAAGGGGACATCAGAAACCAGACGCTACGAGGCCGCCGAGCAGCAGTCCTGCAAGGGCCCCCACGATCATGAAAGGCCCGAACGGGATCGCGGTCTTGCGGCCGGCGCGACGCAGGACGACGAGACCGAGCCCGTACACCGAGCCGAGCAGAAAGCCGGCGAAGGCACCGGTGAAGAGCACCGCCCAGCCGTACCAACCGAGGACGACGCCCAGCGAGAGGGCGAGTTTGACGTCGCCGAAGCCCATGCCGTTGGGGTGGATGAGGAAGAGCACGAAGTAGGCGGCGCCGAGGACGAGTCCGCCGAGCAGCGCCGCGGGCCAGGAGCCCGCGTCGCCGGGGAGCAGCGCGGCGAGCCCGAGGAGCGCGGCGGCCGCGGCGGCGAGCGGGAGGGTCAGCTGGTCGGGCAGCCGGTGGACGTTGCGGTCGACGAGGGCGAGCAGTACGGCGAAGGGCGTGAGCAGCAGCCAGACGGCGAGCTCGGGGCGCGGCCCGGTGGCGGCGGCGAGGGCGGCGCAGCTGAGGGCGGTGACGAGCGGGACGAGGGGGACGGGACGTGGTGCGGGTGCTTCGGTGTCGCGGGTTGCCGCGGTGCCTGCCGCCTTCCGGGCGGGAACGGCCGTGGCGCAGTCCGCACACCACGCGCCGCCGAGCCAGCCCCGGGCGGGCCCCGTGAACGCGTGCCCGGCGGGGCAGCTCTCGCGCCACGGCTCCTCCGGCTCGACGGAGAGCCGGTACGCGGCTCGCGGGACGAGCAGCCCCGTGGCGGCCCCCCAGAGGGCGGCGACGACGATCAGCGTGGCGTACACGGCAGCGAGCGTAGGCGGGACCGCGGGTGCGGTCATGGGCCCTGGGGCCCAATCCTGGTGATCCGGGGCCCACGAGGATGCGCCGGACGCTACGGTGTACGGCCATGGGCCGACGGCGTCAATGGCACAACGGCATGGGAACGTTGCGGACCGCCGACGCGTCGGACGAGCCCTTGCCGGTTGAAATCGCGGCTACGTACGGGCCGCGGCGGCGCGGACTGCTGGGGCGGGACGGGATCGAGGGCGCGATCCTGCTCACCCCCTGCAACAGCGTGCACACCTTCCGGATGCGCTTCACCATCGATGTGGCGTATCTGGACCGGGAGTTGAGAGTCGTCGACGTCCACACGATGAAGCCGGGCCGACTCGGCAGGCCGCGGCTGCGGGCACGGCATGTGCTGGAGGCGGAGGCCGGGGCCATGGCGGGCTGGGGCCTGCGCCCGGGCGTACAGCTGAGTATTGCGGCCGCTACTTGAGCCTGGTGAGCTTGTCCGCCTGGGCGGTGAGCAGGGCGGGCGGGATCCGCGGGGTCTGCGGCCCTTCGAGGTTGGCGGTGTAGAAGGTGGCCAGCGTGCCGCCGGAGCGTACGACGTGGAAGACGAGAGGCACGGACTCGCCCTCGTAGTCGCCGGTGACCTGGTAGGCGAACGCGTCGTCACCCACCTGCGCCGCGACAGGCAGCGCCATTGCGCCCCGGTAGGTCGACGGCCCTTCGCCGCCGCTCGCCCTGAAGCCCCCCTCGCACGCCTTGACGGCGGCGCGCAGCCGGCTGAGCGCGGTCGTGGCGCCCTGCACGCCGTGGGTGGTGAGGAACTCCGCGACGGCTGGGCGGTTGTCTTTGACACCGGTGAGCTGTCGGTACGCGGAAGCCTGGGCGACGGGCTCGGGCCTGCCGTTGATGACGGCGGTGAGCGGGGCGCATTCGGTCTTGTCGGCGGTCTCGCCCTGGGGCGGCGGGGCGTCCATGGGTGCGACATTGAAGCCGGGTACGTCGCCCTTGGCGAGGATGGCTTTCGCCAACTGCGCTTGGGAGAGGGCCTTGGGGGGCGAGGCGCCGGGCTGCGCGGGCTCGGCGGGTGTGGGCGTCGCGGGAACGGGCTTCGCGGTGGCGGCCTTCTTCTGCCGGGGCTTGTCGGCGGTGTCGCCGTCGCCGCCCTCCCCGCCGCAGGCTGCCGTGAGCCCGACCGCGAGGGTCAGGGCCGCTGCCACCGCTGCCGTACGCTGCCTCATCCGCGCCCCATCCCGCTTCCCGCTGCCGTGAAGCTGTCCCGTCGCCGCACGCTAACAACCTTGTGCACGCCCGCGCATGGGCCCACGGGCCCAATCACGACGCTCGTGGCCTGCGGCGCGGCACCGTCCCGAGCGCGGGCCAGCGGTCGAGCATGCGCCGCCGTACATCCGTACTCAGCCGGCTCAGCCCGCCCAGTACGTCACTGTCCTCGGTCATCCGCGCGACGATCCCGAACCGATGCACCAGCCGCTCCCGCGCGCTCACCGTCCCCCACTCCCAGTCCTCGTCCAGGACCCGGGCCAACTGATCGACGCTCCCCCGGTGCGCGCGCTGGACCAGCGCGTCGCCCCGGATCAGCCACCCCGCGCAGGCGTCGGCGAGATCGCCCTCGACGTCCGTGCCGGTCGCTTCCCGCCACGCGATGCGGTACGCCGCTTCGGCCTCGGCCAGCAGGGGTTCGGGGGCGGCGGTCACGCACCAGCAGGTCGGGAAGCCGATGCGGAGATACGCGAACTCCATCAGCCCGTTGCCGAGGCTTGCCTGCTCGAAGTCGATGAAGCGGATTCCGTCGGCGGTGTGCAGATCGTTGCCGGGGCAGGGATCGCCGTGCAGCAGGGCCTGCCGTCGGCTCACCTTGCCCAGCCGCAGGGTGAGTTCGCCCAGCTCGTCCTCGGCTCCGACCGTGTCGTGGACACCCAGTGCCCTCGCGAACGCCACGAAGGAGCCGACGTCGCCCGCATCGGGCCCGGCCCAGCGCGGCAGCTCCGCTCCGTCCCCACCGGCAGCGTGCAGCCTGGCGAGCCCGGCCGCGTAGTCGGCCTCCCACCGATCACGCGGCCGCCCGTGTTCGAGGTACTCCAGCACCAGTACGCGGTCGTCCGCGTCCACCCCGAGCACCCGTGGCACGACGGCCGGCTCAACCCGCCCGGCAAGCCGCAGCGCGGCCACCTCCCGCCCGTACCGCTGTGCCGCCTCCGGGCCCGCGACGAGCTGCTTGACCACGGCAGGCGTACCGTCCGCGAGCTCGACCCGCCAGACGGCGGAACGCGGACTGCTGTCCAGCAGCCGGGCACGTCGCGGCGTACCCAACTCGTCCCGCAGCCGCTCCCCGAAGGGCACCCGTCCTCGCCGGCTACATCGACCGCGCAAGCGCCTGCTTCTCCCCCCACAGCGGCTTTTCCCTCTCGGACTTCGGGTGGATGACCGTACCCGTACGCTCCAGCACCACCAGAGAGGTGAGCAACAGGCCCTTGATCAGGCCGTGTTGCACCGGATGTCGAGTCGAGAAGTAGACCTCGTACAGACCCTCCACGAACCCCCGGAAGAGCTTCGGGTCGACCTCGCAGGTGTCCTGCTCGGACGGTGTGAGGCCGGTCGGCAGCCGCATCAGCTCCGCCGTGCTCTCGGCGAGGGCGATGTACCACTTCGCGATGCGCAGGGCCGGATCCCAGACGGTCTCACCCGAGACTTCGAAGTAGTAGCTCATCCCGTGCAGCAACTCATCCCGTGAACTCCAGCCTGATGTCCAGCCCGGGATTCTGGTCCCTGAGCTTCTGAATACGCTGCTCGAGTGCGGCACGGAAACGCGGATCGACATTGGCGTTCGTGAAGCGGAATCCGATGGGGGCCTGTTCGTACCCCTTCATCTGCTGACGGGCTTGAAGATACTTCGCAAGCTTTCCGTCCACCTGCTTGGTCAGCCATGTCTCGTCGCCGAACAGCGCACTCTTCTCTTCCCACAGGACTCCGCCGTCGATGTGGTCGATATCGGTAATCCTGTTTCCGGTCTTCGGATCGTACACATCGTACTCACGCTCACCGTCGAGCGGACCGCAGCCGGTCGGGTCCTCGTTGTGTACGAGTACGGGAGTCCGCCCGGCCAGCACGTAATAGGTGTGTATCTGCGCGACGGTGAGGTCGTGGGTCGTCTGCCGCCCTGTGTAGTGCCGCGCGGTGAGCACTTTCAGCCCGGTCCCGTCGAGCGCGCGCAGCCGGTCTCCGGCCTCGATCTCGCCGGCATCGGCCCAGCGCCTCTGCCCGGTGAGCCAGAAGGGGTGGGTGTCGGTCGCCTCGACCATGGCCGTACCGGACTTCGTACGCACCGTGAGCCGGGTGAAGTCCTTGTCGTCGTACGTGGTGATGGTGTTCGTCACCCGCCGCGTCCCGGTCTTCCCGCTGTACGGATCGGTGGCTTTGACCCGGTCACCGATCCGCACTTTCTCGATGGGAATCCGACGCCCGTCGGCGAGCAGCACCGGCGTACCCGGAGGGAAGCTGTGCCGGGGGCAGGTGGCCGGTTTGTCGTCCGGCTTCTTCTCGCCTTCCTTGGGTTTCTTCGTGTCCGCGTCGAGTTTCTTTTTCGCGTCGGCGAGCTTCTTCTCCGCATCCGCGACCCGCTTGCGGTTCTTGATGAGCCCTTTCAGCCCGTCGTACAGATCCCCGCCGTGCTTCTTGAGCTTTCTGACGAGCTCGACGGCCTTCTTCCACTTCCACGGCGCGCCGTACTTCGCGGCGAGCTTCCCGACGGCGCCGCCGACGAGGCTGAGGAGCACATTGACGAGCGTCTCTGTGCAGGCGCCCATGTCGCCCTTGGTGATGCAGTCGAGGGCGTCGGTGATGCCGAGCTCCTCGGCGAGGATCTTCGCGAGTTCCTTCGCGGCCTCGATGGCTTTGTCGCGATCGGACTTCTCGGCGTCCTGGGCGTCCTGAAGCTCTTTCAGGGCCTTCTCGTAGTCGAGCTGCGTCTGCGTCTTGTGGCCGTCGCCGGGACCGTCGTCGTCGGAGGCGGGGCGGCCGTCGCCCGGATTGCCGGGACCGCGGTCGTCCTGGGCCTCGGGGTCACCGCCGCCGCAGTTCTCTCCGCCGGTGATCCTGCACACCTGCGTGCTGAACTCCTTGGCGATGGCCGGTCCGAGACCCGTTGCCAGCAGCGCCCCGACGATCGCCACGACCACCGCGACCAGACCCACGTACTCGATCGCCGACTGGCCCGACTGGCCCGGCCGCCTCTTCCGCAGGCCCAGCAGCCGTGCGTGTGTGCGTGGCAGAGTCCTACGCACCTGACGGCGAATCCGACGCACAACCCCCTGTGGCGACATGAATGCGAAGCTAATGCGACACGGGTACGAGGTCGTGGGCCCTCGGGCCCAAAGAAGGGCTCAACTCCGCATAGGACCAACCTGTTGCCATACGGACGCACCCGCGGCCGGATCACGGCTCCCGGGGCAGAGGGGTCTTCTCCGCCACGTTGCCGCGGCGCCCGGTTCCGCCGCCACGTCCGATGGCCGTCCACACGGCGAGCCCGAGCAGCAGCACCGTCCCCAGGCTGATTCCCGCGATGCCGACGGCTTTCATCGCGGCGCTCTGCGTGCTGCCGTCCTCGACGCGGCCTACCTGGGCCGCCTCCCGGCCCTCGTCCGTGATCCCGAAGCCGGCCGCCGTCGCGTCCCCGTCGTATGCCGGGCCCGGCTGTGGATCCCCCTCGACGCCCACACGCAGGATCAGGGGGAGGGTGCTGCCGATCCGTTGGTCCAGGGTGACCCGCACGTAGTACCAGCCGGAGAAGCGCATCGCGCTGATGGCGTCCACCTGGGGCCGGTACCGGTACGAGAAAGCGACCGGTGCCGTGCCGAGTGACACGGCCGCCTGCTTGCCGAGGTAGCTGGTGCCGGCTCCGTCGACGAGCCCGCGTGCGGTGTTGTACAGGGCCATCTGCAGGCCGTCGACGACCGCGGGCGCCTGCCAGGTCGGGGAGTTCGCGAGCTCGGCGTCGAGGAAGAGCTGCTGGCCCCAGTCGACCGGCACCTTGTAGAAGCGGCTTTCGCCCGGGCTCAGTTCGTCCCGCCAGACGCCTTCGCCGACCGCCGGTGCGTCATTGAATCCGGTGCCGCCCGTCAGGCTCTTCTCCACCCCCGTCTGCGCGGTCGGAGCCTGCGAGCTCCAGGTGACCGGGGCAGAGGGTGCCTGCGCATCCGCCTTCAGCCCCGGCTCCGCCATGAACTTCAGCTCGATGGGCCAGCCGGCGGAGCCCGGACCGGCGTCCGAGCCGATCCATTCCACGGTGTAGAGGTAGCTGCCCGCGTCCTGACAGGCACGGTTGGCCTCGATGCGACGAGTGGCGTAACCGGCGATCGGGCGGGCGGTCGTGCCCTTGAACGTGACGTCGCTGCTGTTACTGCACCGCTCGCCCTGCGGGCTTGCCAGAGAGACGCGGATTCCGCTGAGCGCGCCGGCCTCGGTTCCCGGCGGTGGGGCGAGAACCGTCGAGACGAAGGCATTGGACGTGTCGTCCAGCATGACCTGGTAGTACTTCTTCTCCCCCGCGGAGATGGTGTCGGTGTACGTCCCCGGCTTGAGCGATGGGCCGTCGGCGCTGGTCGCGGAGCCGCGCACAGGTTCGGCGTCCGGGGCCGTCCGGTAGGGGGCGGCCCCGTCGGAACCCGCGGTGGTCACTGCCGCCACCGGATGCACAGCCAGCATGAGCCCGCACAGGGCCAGCGTGCTGACCGCTCCGGCTCTGCCTCTCGTCATTGCTCCGCTCCTCCGCACCGCACCGGTCCCTCGACACAGGCGAGAGCCGGCCCGCGGCACGCTGCAGGCCGGCTCCCCCGCGATTCAGCACATCACGTCCGCCGTCAGTTGCCCGCTCCCCTGGGGAAGGAGACCTCGACGCGGCGGTTCTTCTTGCGTCCTTCTTCGGTCGCGTTGTTCGAGATGGGGTACTGCTCGCCGTACCCACGGATCTCGTATGTGATGCCCAGGGCGCTCAGCTGCCGCGACAGCACCCCGTGCACCGCATCCGCGCGCTGCTTGGACAGCACGTCGCCGTGCTCGGAGGTACCCAGGTCGTCGGTGAAGCCGAAGACGCGGACCTTCTTGGCGTCCTGGTTCTTGATCTCCGCGGCGATGGCCGCGATACGGGCATTGGCCGCGCTGGAGAGCTTCGCGCTGTCCTTGCCGAAGAGCACCTCGGCCTGGAGCGCGAACTTGATGTCGGAGTTGGTCTCCTCACGGCGTTCCTCGCCGCCGATCTCCTCGACGACCGACTTGATGTCGAGGACCCTGGGCTCGGCGAGGGTCCCCCCTTCAGGGAGCTTGAGGTCGGAGTCGTTGGGGTCGATCTTGACGGGGGCCGCCGCCGAGGGTGTGGGATACGGATCTTCATCGGCAAGGGCATCGGCCGCACCCATGAGACCGAACGACAGGGCGCCGGCGAGGACGGTCACGGCCGTGCGCGCGCAGACACGCCCGGTGCGGGTGGAGGTGGCGGCGCTCATCAGGAGAGCTCGATCGACGTGCTGGGGAACCCCGGGAACTGAAGGTCGACCTTGGTGGCCGTGACCGGCGGGGCGGGGAACTGGGCGAAGAAGGTGAGGGACCGGCCGGGCTGGATGAAACCGTCGTACCCGTACGTGGTCAAAGGACGGTTGTCGGTGTCACGCAGTACGTAGTAGCGCTTCTTGCCCTTGGAATCGACCAGCGTCATTCCCGCGAATGAATGGCCCGTGGCTGCGACGGACTGCTCCATGCCGTTCCAGCTGACGGGAACGGAGAACCCCGCGGAGCCGGTGTTCTTGAACTCTCCGTCCACAGTGAGGAAGCCGCCGTCGTCACGCTTTGCCGCGAATACGGACAGCTCCAGCCCGCCATCGCCCTTGACCGTCGCGATCGGCTCGCTGGGCACGGAGTCAGGGGCTGTGGACCCCTTGGCGCCTCCCTTGGTCGGCTGGGGCGCCGTCGAAGCCGGCTCCTTGGATTCCGAACCGTCGCCGTCGCCACCGCAGGCGGCCAGCGAAAAGGTCAGGGCCGCCGACAGCAAGGCTGCCGCCCCGGCCCGGCGCACGGTCCTCACGTGTCGCATCGTCATCAATCCCGTTCCTTCGCGCTCGTTCGAGGTCAGTCTTCGGCCAGTCGGACGGTGAAGAGGTCCGCCATATCGGGAAGCAGATCCGGCTTTTCCGGATCGATGATCCAGTCCTTGGTGTCGCAGACGAGCTTGCCCGGGGACGGCTTCTTGTCATTGCCCTTGCCGGAATCCCGATCGTCCCCATCCTCCGGGGGCGCCGCCGATTCATCGGGCGCGAAGGTGCAGCGGGGCTCCACCACAGCTGTGGCTGTGGCTTTCGCGTGCTGATTCTCCGTACCGTCGATGATGCTGTCGCCCATCGGTTTGCGGGACTTGGACTCCACCGTGAAGCCCCACCGTCCGTCCGACAGCGCGTCACAGTCGAGGTTGTCGGCGTCGTTCCGGGCGGCGAAGCGGGCGGCCTCCACGCAGCCGTCGGGAGTCTCGGCCGGATTCCCTTCGAGAAGGCCGTCGAGGTCGTCCAGGAAGTCCTCCAGCTCCAGCTGGTCCCGGGAATCCTGTGCGGCCGCCAGGGCGGCGGCGTCCGCGGCCGTCTGCGTGCCGTTGCGGGTGATGTCGGCCTGGCCGAACGCAAAGTACACGAGCGCAAAGAAGAGCAGGCCCACCACCGCTGTGATGTACAGCGGTGTGGCCTGCCCTGCGTCTGACCCAACCGGCGGACCTACTGTCCGCCGCCACCCCCACCGCCGCCACCCCCGCCATTGAGGACCGAGCGGATCTTCTCCGAGAATTTGTTGGCAATCTCGCTGCCCAGGTTGGTCTGCAGCAGCAGGGCGACGATGGCCACCACCAGGATGGTGATGCCGACGTACTCGATCGCTCCCTGCCCCTTGTCCTTGCGGCTCTTGACGCCGTCGAGGACCGAGTCCCGCCAGCCGGTCACATAAACCCTGGCCCTTGTCGCGGCCTTCAGACCGATGTCCGTCATGACGCTCCCCTCCGGTTTCGGCCGGCCGTCGCCAGGCCGATACGTACGACTCCTCGATGCCGTCCACGCTTCCGGCTTCCTCCTGGCCGGTCTCGCTTTCGACGGGAGAAACGTACGTCGGGGCCACATCCCCGGGCATGGGCCTCAGGGCCCAACTCAGGGCCCAAACCCAACTCATGGGGTGGTGGGCCCTGAGGGCCACGTGCGAGCCAGGGCTCTGCACACGCTCAGCCATGCTGCGCCGACCCCCCTCGCGTCATGCTGTGCCAGATGGCGATGGCTTCGCCGCGGCTGCCCGCATTCAACTTGGCGAAGATGCGGTTGATGTGGTTCTTGACGGTCTTCTGACTGATGAAGCAGGACGCGGCGATCTGCTGGTTGGTCATGCCGGACGCAATCAGCTCCATCACCTCCACCTCCCGCTGACTCAGTTCCGTGATCACTCCGCGCAGCCCGCCGACTACACCGGGGCTCCGAGATGAATGTGCCACATTTGCTTGCGTAAGCGAAGACGCTTGAGCAAATTGCTCCGGCGAGGTGTGCTGGTGTCCGGGTCCGCTGAACGCCGTGCCCAGCCCGTCGGGGAGCGGCTGACCGCCTCCGTCGCCCGGTCCTTCACCCCGCACCCTCGCCAGCAGTGCGCTGGAGGCGGAGTGCGTGAAGTGGACGCGGCCCATCTTGATGTCCCGCACCGCGGCGACGAGTTGGTCGGCGGTGAATTCACCGTGTACGAGATAGCCGCCCGCGCCCAGGCGCAGGGCCTCGTGCACGATCTCGCTCTCCCTGCTGTACGTCATCATCAGCACCGGTGCCAGCCGAACCAGGTGCGGCAGCGCCGAGATGCCGTCCACGCCCGGCATGCGAACGTCCAGCAGAACGACGTCCGGGCGGTGTTGGACGGTCGCCTCATAGGCCTGGCGGCCGTCGGCCGCCTCCGCGACGACTTCCAGGTCGTCGCGGCCCTGCAGCAGAACGGTCAGCCCGGCGCGTACGACCGGGTTGTCGTCGGCGACGACAACCCGAAGAGGTGGGGCGGCCGGCATCGCGGCCGGTCCCGGCAGCGCGGGGAATTCGCCGGTGGTCACGGGCGGCGCGGAGGCCAGGGGGACACCCGTGGTGTGGTCGGAGCTGAGCGGCGTGGCGTGCGAGGACGTGTGCTGCGAGACATGGGACTGCTGGGTCCAGTTCTGCCCCGAGCTGTGGGAGATGTCGTCCGGCATGCTGCAGCCTCCTCTCGGAAGGTGGGGACGGGTCGGTTGGGTTGGAGTGGTGAGCCGGTCAGTGGAGCAGCGGGGTTCGGTGCTGCGCGGGTTGAGGGGGGATGCCGGGGATGAGCCTGAGTGCGGCGGCCGGCAGTTCCAGGCGGACTTCGGTGCCTTTCGCCGCCCGGCCCCTGCCGATCCGGATGCGGGCCCCGATGGAAGCGGCCCGCTCGACCATGCCGACCAGGCCGAAGTGGCCTGCCCGTCTGAGGTCGTCGAGGGTGATGCCGGGCGGAAGGCCCCGCCCGTCGTCGTACACGCTGATTCTCAGCACGTCGCCGACGACACCCGCCGAGACGTCGAGGTAGCTGGGGTGACCATGGCGGTGGGCGTTCTCCATGGCCTCGGTGGCGATGGTGAGGGCCTGGCGGGCGATGGCGTGCGGCGCCGTCGGTACGGGAATGTCGCCGAGCCGGCGGAACGTGGCACGCACGCCGTACCGACGGGCGAAGTCATCGGTTCTGGCACGGAGTTCGGCCATGATGTCGACGCCGCCGTCCAGACCGGACTCGCGTCGCAGATCGGAGAGCAGCTCGCGGGACTCGGTCGCGGCGCGGCGGGCCGAGCGGGCCACCAGCTCGGCCTGATGCTTGACGGTCAGCGGGTCCATCCGGTCGGCCGTGCCTGCCAGGCCGTCGGCTGCGAGTGCCAGGCCATGGAGCGTCTTGGCGACGGAGTCGTGCATCTCGCGGGCGAGCCGGGCGCGTTCCTCCTCCACCGCGTTGCTGACGGCGAGGCGTGCGCGGGTCTCGGTCAGCGCCTGGGATGCGGCGCCGAATCCGAGCAGGAGGCCGCGGAGCGCGCTGCCCACGGCTCCCGCCATCACACACAGGCCCACCATCAGCAGCGCCGAGGCGTCTGCCTCGATCTTCTCGTTGATCGCGTAGGAGGCGGCGAGGAGCAGCGTCTGCAGCGGTGCGAAAATCGCGGCGCCACGCCACCCGTACACAAGTCCGGCGAGCAGCGGGGTGCAGAAGGTGACGTACGTGAGCGTGGAACCCGGCGAGGCCGAGAACAGCAGCAGCGCCCCGAACAGCATGTCGACGGCGAGCAACGAGGGATGGCGCAGCAGCACGGGGCCGAACCGCTCCCAGTCGCGCAGCAGAACGTAGGACACCATGACGGTGACGAGGACGGCCGCGCCCATGAGCCAGCCGCCAAGGCCCCGGTCGACGCCCGAGAGCGCGAACGGGGCGGCGAGCGCGGTCATGGCGAGGCGGAAGCCGAACAGCTGCCGGCACAGCGCCTGCAGGGCGTTGACCTGGATCGGCAGCGACGGCACATGTCCCGGGGCGCTCTCGGGAGCGTCCGCCCCGGAGCCACCGATAAGTGCGGTTCTGGTCAGCCCGGTCCTGGTCAGCCCGGTCCTGGTTAATGCAGCCCTGGTAAGTGCCGCCCTGGCCGGCCGTGGAGACATGGCTCAGCCTCCGAAGATGTCGTTGAAGTTGACATTGGAGGCGTAGTAGAAGCCGACCACGATCAGGATCATCGTCCCGGGGAGCATGAAGCTGGTGACGATGAGCGTGGCCTTCGGGACGGCCTTGGCGGCCTTGCGACGCGCGTTCTGGGCGTCGGTCCTGCGCATGTCGTTGGCGATCTGGATGAGGGTGTCGACGATCGGCGCGCCGAGCTCCTCACCCTGCTGCAGCGCGGAGACGAACATCGTCACCTGGTCGGATTCGTTGCGCTTGCGCAGCTGCTCGAAGGCCTCGCGCCTGCCCACGCCCATGTCCATCTGACGCAGGGTGATGCGCAGTTCGTCGGCCCAGGGACCTTCGTACTTCTCGGCGACGCGCTCCAGCGCCTGGCGGAAGCCGAGTCCGGCGGAGACGACGACGGCCAGGACGTCGAGGAAGTCGGGAAGGGTCCGCTCGATGTCGTCCTTACGCCTGCTGATGGCAGCGCGGATGAGGACATCGGTCCAGAAGAAGCCGTAGGCGAGGAAGAGCACGGCGAACACGATCTGGCCGTTCATCAGCATGCCCAGGGCCACGAGGGAACCGAGGACCCCGTATACGGCGCGGCGGGCGGCGTAGCGGTCGAGGGTCAGACCATTGGGGTTGCCCGCCATGTCCAGCTTCCGGCGGACGGCGTCGACGCGCTTGGGTCCCATCATCCGCAGCACATACGGCGCGTAGCGCATGCCGATGCGGTCTATGGCCGATCCGGTGGCTGTGGTGCGGCCGGCGCCGACCTCCAGGGCGACGGCGAGGTCGCCCGGAAGCTTGGCGTCGGCGCGATACATGCGTACGCCCTGGAAGGCTCCGTAGACGGCGAGTCCGATGACGGCCGCGAGCAGCAGTCCCATGGTGTGTTCCCTCCCTTCTGTGGGGTCGATCTGTGTGGTCAGATTCGGACGCGGGTGAGGCGGTTGATGAGGAAGAAGCCGAGCGCGTAGAGAGCCGCCGAGACGATCACGGCGAGCCTGCCGACCAGGGCACTTGTCATGTCGTCGAGGGCGCCGGACCGCATTCCGTCGATGAGCAGCAGGAAGCCCACGCCGAGAACGGGAACGGCCACCGCGGTCACCTTCACCTGGGAGAGCAGGGTCGTGACCTCGCGGCGGGTCTCCTTGCGCTCCTCCAGGGTCTGGGTGAGGTTGCGCAGCGAGGAGACGATGGTGCCGCCCGCCCGGTTGGAGAGGATGAGGGTCGATACGAGGACGGTCAGCTCACGGGAGGGCAGCCGCTCGACGAGATCGTTCAGCGCGTCGTCGAGAGAGCGGCCCATGGTCAGCTGATCCGCAACCCGCCGCAGCTCCTCCCTGGCCGGATCGTCCAGCTCGTCCACGGCCATGCTGATGGCGGTCCGCAGCGCGAGACCGGCCTGAGTCGCATTGGCGAGTACGCGGGTGAGTTCGGGCAGCTGGTTGATGAACGCCTCGGTGCGCTTTTGGCGCTGCCAGTTGAGGAAGCCGTTGGCTCCCCAGACTCCGATGACGGCCGCGATGATCCCGAAGAAGGGTGCGAAGACCGAGCCGGCGATGAAGTACAGGGCGAGCAGCGCGCCGACCACGTAGACGAAGTACTCGCCAGGAGTCAGATCGAGGCCGGTCGCCGAGATCTGGCGCTCGATCCGCTTCCCGAGGCGCGTTCTGCGCAGCCGTCGGTCCACGGCGCTGAACCGACGACGCCGGCCGCCCTCGATCGCGAGCTGTCCTGTCTGCGTCATCCGCTCCAGCAGGGCCTGCCGCTGGGCCTGGCCCGAGGAGTAGACATGCACCCCGACGACGGCGAGCACACAGCCGAGCAGCGTGACACCCATCGTCAGGAGCGGGAGGTTATCCATGTCGGGCGGGGCCTTCTCGGTGAACGGGCGGACGGGGGCGGGTGGGGACGGCGAGCCGGTCAGGCCGTCGATGTACGCGAGGCAAGCTGCTCCTCCGTGTTCGCGACGCCGAAGGCCGGGGGGATCGACTCGCCCGCCATGTAGAGGCGGTCGGCGATCCGGCGGGGCAGCGGGAAGTACACGAACTTCCCGTAGATGCGGCCGTCCGCGGTCATGGGCTGGGCGTCGAAACGGCAGACCGTGACGATCCGGTAGTCCTCACGGCCGTAGGAGTCGACGATGGCGATTTCGGTGATCTTGCGGGCGCCGTCGGCGTGCCTGGTGAGCTGCACGATGACGTCGACCGCGCTGTTGATCTGGTCGTGGATCGCCACAAAGGGGATCTCGACCTCGGACATGGAGCTGAGGGTCTGCAGACGCATCAGGGCGTCCTCGGCGCTGTTGGCGTGGACGGTGGCGAGCGAGCCGTCGTGACCGGTCGACATCGCCTGGAGCATGTCGAGCGTTTCGCCGCCGCGGACCTCACCGACGATGATGCGGTCCGGCCGCATACGCAGGGAGTTGCGCACCAGGTCACGAATGGTGATCTGGCCCTTGCCCTCGACGTTGGCGGGCCGGCTCTCCAGCGTGATCACATGCGACTGCTGGAGCTGGAGCTCGGCCGAGTCCTCGATGGTGACGATGCGTTCGCCGCCCGGGATCAGTCCCGACAGGGCGTTGAGCAGGGTGGTCTTCCCCGTGCCGGTGGCGCCGGAGACGATCACATTGAACTTCGCGCGGACCAGGCCGGCCAGCAGCATCAGGATCTGCTCGTCGAGCGAGCCCAGGCCGATCATCTCCTGGAGGGTGAAGGCTCTGGGGAAGCGCCGGATGGTGAGGATCGGCCCGGTCAGCGAGAGCGGCGGAATGATGACGTTGACACGCTCGCCGCTGGGGAGGCGTGCGTCGACCATCGGATTCGCCTCGTCCACGCGCCGGTTGACAGTGGAGACGATGCGCTCGATGGTCTGCATCAGCTGCTCGTTGGAGGAGAAGCGCATCGGGAGCAGCTCCAGCCGTCCGCTGCGCTCGACGAAAACCTGATCCGGTCCGTTCACCATGATTTCGCTGATGGAGGCGTCTTCGAGCAGCGGTTCCAGGATGCCGAGGCCGAGCGCCTCGTCGACGACCCTGCGGATGAGCTGGGAGCGCTCGACGGTGGACAGCACGGGGCCCTCGCGGCTGATGATGTGCCCCAGGACCCGCTCGAGGCGGGCCCGGCGCTCGGCCGCGGCGAGAGCCGACATCTCGGCGAGGTCGATCTCCTCGAGCAGCTTGGCGCGGTAGACCCCGACAAGCCGACTCTCCTCGCTGTGCCCGGTCGTCGGCTCGGGGTTGTTGATGCGCGCCCGCAGGCTCATGGGTTCAACTCCCTCGTACGGCTTGCCTGGTGCTGTCGGTCAGTCGCGGGGCATGGTGGCGCTCTTGGTGGTGGTGAAGTCGAAGCCTGGGACGAGGAAGGGAATCCCGACTGTGGCGGTGACCTTGATCTCGTCGCCCTCCTCGGTCTTGGTGAAGTCGGCGTCGAGCCAGGAACTCATCGACGCCCGGCCCGCCTCGTCGTAGCCGATCCGGGCCTGGTCCTGCGAGGCCACCCGGGCCGCGGCCCGGGCGGCCGTGCCCGCCTGCTGCGCTGCGTACACGGCCAGTCCGACCTGGACCGCGACAAGCGCCACCAGGAGCAGCAGGACGAGCCAGCCTCCGTACTCGATGACCGCCTGGCCCCTGTCCCGCCGCATTGCCTGCTTCCGCATGGCTTACTTCCTCTCCGTCGCGGCGGCGGCGCGGCCGGGGACAGTGATCGGGAGGTTGAAGGCCCCCGGGAAGAGAAGCGGCACTTCGAGGTCAGCCCTGGCCTTGACCAGATCGCCGTCCTGCCCGCAGGAGATCTGGTACGACCAGCTGCCGGGCAGGTCTTCCTGCCCGGCTCGTTCGCACGCCGCGTCGCGGTCCCCCTCGGCCGCCGTTCCCGCGCTCACCGCCTTGTCCGCCGCGTTCCCCGCGAGTACGAAGGTGTAGCCGACCAGTGCGGCCTGCCACAGCAGGACCATCGTCACCAGAATGATCGGGACCATGCCCGTGAATTCGATGACGGACTGGCCCCGGTCACCGCGCAGGCGCGGGTCTCGGTAAAGCGCGCGTAACCCTGGACCCCTCATGGCTCAACGTTCCCCCTCAACCTCAGCCGAGTGTCTGTTCACTTCGTACGCCCCTGACGGCGGCCGCCGCCGAGCGAACCGCCCTCTCGCCGGGACCTGCTCTGCTTCTCGGCGGTGGCGTTCTTCACCAGCCCCAACTCCCCCGCCAGGGCCCACAGTGCTTGTTTCACCGTGGACTTGGACTCCAAATCCTGCATCCGGCCCGCGTCGACGACCGCGTGAAGTTCCTTGAAGTTGGCGGGGACCGACACCCGGGCCACCCGGGTGGAAGTGATCTTCTCGACCAGCGCCGGCTGGATCTCCGTATTGCGTGTATGGCGGTTGACGACGGTGACGGTCTCCTCCGCCTTGCGGATCTGAAGCCGGTCCCAGAGCCGGACCATACGCTTGGTGGCCCGGACGGTCACCACGTCCGGAGTGGTCAGCAGCAGTGTGGTGTCCGCCATCTCGATGGCGGCGGCGTTGGCCGTGTTCATATGTGTGCCGCAGTCGATGACGACGATCTCGTAGCGGTGGCGCAGCGCGCTGACGATCTGGCGGACCAGGCGGTCATTGACCTCCTCGCCCCGCTCGCCCTCGCTCGGCGCGAGCAGCAGCCCGAGGCCGGTGTCATGGCTGAACAGCGCATCCTGCAGCACGCGGGGGGAGATGTCCTGGATCGCGGTCAGGTCCACGATGGACCGGCGGAACTGCACATCCAGGTACGAGGCCACATCGCCGCCCTGCAGATCCAGGTCGACGAGCGCGACGGTGTGGCCGGAGGCCTGGGCCGCGAGCGCGAGCTGGATCGCGGTCACCGTGGCGCCGACCCCGCCCTTCGCACCGCTGACGGTGACGACGGTGCCGCCGGGGCCCGTGAAGACATCGGCGCCCTGGCCCAGGTGACGCCGTACACCGACGGACCAGCCGGCCGCCGCCTGGACGCGCTGCGCCAACTCCTCGTACGACAGCGGCAGTCCCACCAGGCCGCGGGCGCCGGAATCCATCGCCGCCGAGTAGAGGCCCGGGCTTGTGTCGGCGGTGACCAGGACGACTCCGACGGCCGGAAAGCGCAGCGCCACCTCCCGGATCAGCTCGAGGGCCGGGACCGGCCCGATCCGCTCGTGAACCAGCACAACCTCGGGCAGTTCGTCGAGCGATTCGCCCGCCAGCCGGGCCAGCAGGTCGAGCAGCGAGGTCGAGTCACCGACCGGCGAGGCCGGTTCGGCGTCCGGGAGCTGGCTGAGGAGGGTGGTGATGGATCGGGAGGCGTCGGCGTCACCGACGGCCGGGAGAATGCGTGTCGTCATCCGGCCCTCACTTGTTCCTGTCTTCGGAGAGGTCGTAGCTGCCGTCGCCCGGGCGCAGCGTGGTGGGGCTGCCGTCGGGAACCAGGGCAAGGCGTACGTGCTCGGCGAAGGACTCGGCGTAGGCGACGCGCTGGGCATCCGTGGTGTTGAGGGCGAAGGTGATCGGCACCGCCTCGGTGGGGCCGCTGTCCCGGTCGCCCTTCTTCGGGTCGAGCGGGGTGAGTTCGCCGACGTCCAGGACCTTGGCATTGGCGACGATGATCCGCGACTGGTCCACCTCGGAGTCGTTCTGCGCGGCGAAGGTGGCGAAGATATTTACCAGCTTGCCGGGCCTGATCTTGCCCGCGACACCGGTCGCCGCATCGATCATGATCGCGATCTCCTGCTGGCCGCTCTCCAGGCTCGGCCGTTTCACGATCATGTCGTCCTGGAGCAGCGATCCTCTGCGGAGCTGGGTGACGGCGATCTTTCCGTTGATCACGTCGAGATCGGTCACCGCGCTCTGGGAGAGCCAGCGCTTGGGCATGGTGATCTTCTCGAACTGTCCCGGTGCCAGGGGTGTATAGGGCGCGATATCAGCCTTGACCCGGTAGGCGGCAACCTCGGGCCCGACCTTTGAATTCACATCGCTGATCACCGAAAGCACACCGGCGAACGCGCCGAAGGCGCACAGAACCGAGAGAAGCAGAAGTATGACGCCGCGGCGCTGCCGTGAATTCATGGGCGGGACAACCTCGTTCTCAGACGTGGACTGACGGAGCGGACAGGGAGAGCGGAGCGGGTTGGTGTACGCCTTCGACCGGCCGCCGCGACCCGTACGGACCGCCTGGCCGACGGCTCACGACCCTTGGTGCGTAGGTGTTCCTTGGTTCAGGACACCGGGCGCGCGAGTTTGGTTCTCGACGGACGAGAGGGGGGACAGGCAGAACCCGCAGCGATCACCGATCAGTTGAATGCCGCACCAGGAGCACACCTCTCGCCGTACGGACGAAACCAATTGATAAAGAACAGAGATGTCCGGCAGGAAGGCGGCGAATTCGATCAGCCTGGCCGTTCCCCACCAGCGGGGGGATTCGGCGGGCAGCATGGATTCCTGCACATTCTGAACCCGCCAGGCGGGCGCGAGAGTCCCCGTCACCCAGTCCGACTGTAACTGGCCTTTCGCCACGATCAGTTGCGTGCCGAATTGCGGCCCCGCCAGATCGCCACCGCCGATCTTGACGAGCTGTGGATGGGGATTGGCCAGTACGCCGAACTGAGAGCCCGGGACCCAGGACTTGGCATGGGCCTTCAGGCTCACGGGGACCCGGTCGAGCTTGGTGACCGAGCTGAGCAGCGCACCCGCGTAGACATAGTGGGAGAGCAGCCGGGCCGCGGAAGCGACGACTCCCGCGCTGAAGTCACAGATCGACAGCTGCCGCATCTGACGGACCAGCACAGCGACGCCCAGCGGCGGCAGATCGAGCTTGAGGAGCGCGATGCGGTCACTCTCCAGAACGGAGCGGACCGTGTGCAGCCGACGCTCATGGACCGCGGGGATGGAGGCGGGATAGAGGGCGATCACATACCCGTACTGCTCCAGCAGGACGGTCATGTCGGCGAGGGCGGCGTCCAGGGGCTGAGCTTCGGGTGACTGCAGCAGCGCCGCGGTGGGCGTCTGCTGGTCGGTCGGCGGCAGCACGAGATCTGCGCTGGTGACAGCTATCGCGGTCGGCACGCTGGTTCCCCGTTCGCCCCGGCCGCCGGAGTCCCGACGCCCGCAGATCCCTACTGCTCAGTGCTCCTGCTCCAGCACTTTAGCCACGTCCAAGGAGGCAGAGAACACCTTTCAGAACCGAGAGCTGCAACATGCACACGCTACGCACAGGCGAAACCGGGCGAAGCGGTCATCTGTTAACTCCTGTTACCTCTCAGTGAATTCGGCGGCGCTGGGCTCGGCTTTGGGCCCTTACATGGGTCCACACACCCACGCCGGGCGAAACCGGCTGCAGGACGAGGCCCGAGCGCCCGGGCCCTGCCTCCCGTATACGAATCGCCGCCAAAGGCCTTGACAACCTTATTGGTCTGGACCAGTTTGTACGCCCAGCGGTGGCCACCGTTCCCATTCCCCCTCCACACCCCCAACTCCCCCACCGGAGGCAGCAAGTGGACCGCACCACACGCTCACGGAGATGGCTCGGCGGAGCGCTGGCGCTCGCCGTCGGGACCGGTCTCACCCTCATGGGCACCACAGGGACCGCGCAGGCCGCCGACGTCAATGTCGCCAAGAACGCCGGCTTCGAGTCCGGGCTCACCAACTGGACCTGTTCCGGGGGCAGCGGCGCCACCACCTCCTCCCCCGTGCACGGCGGCGCCTCCGCCCTCAAGGCAACCCCCGCCGGGCAGGACAACGCCAAGTGCACGCAGACCGTGGCCGTCAAGCCCAACTCGACGTACACACTCAGCGCCTGGGTGCAGGGCGGCTACACCTACCTCGGCGCCACCGGCACCGGCACCACCGACGTCTCCACCTGGACGCCGGACTCCTCCGGCTGGAAGCAGCTGACCACCCGCTTCACCACCGGTGCGAGCACCACCTCCGTCACCGTGTACACGCACGGCTGGTACGGCCAGACCGCGTACTACGCGGACGATGTCAGCGTCTTCGGTCCGGACGGTGGCGGCGGCGGTGACCCCGACCCGGTGGTGCCGTCCACGCCCGCCGGGCTGAGCACCGGGGCCGTGACCTCGTCGTCCGTGGCCCTGTCCTGGAGCCCGGTGTCGGGCGCCACGGGCTACAACCTCTACCAGAACGGCGCCAAGGTGCAGTCGGTGACCGGGGCCTCGGCCACCGCGACCGGACTGAGCGCCTCCACCTCGTACCAGTTCCAGGTGACCGCGACCAACGCGGCCGGTGAGTCCGCGAAGTCCGCGGCGGTGACCGGTACCACCTCGGGCACCGGCGGCGGGGGCGGGGGGACCGTGCCCAAGCACGCGGTGACCGGCTACTGGCAGAACTTCAACAACGGCGCCACCGTCCAGAAGATCAGCGATGTGCCCGCCAACTACGACATCATCGCGGTCTCCTTCGCCGACGCGACCGGCACACCTGGCGGTGTCACCTTCAACCTCGACTCGGCCGGGCTCGGCGGCTACACCGTCGACCAGTTCAAGGCCGACATCAAGGCCAAGCAGTCCGCCGGCAAGTCCGTGATCATCTCGATCGGCGGCCAGAACGGCACCGTGACGATCAACGACTCGGCCTCCGCCACGAACTTCGCCAACTCCGTCTACTCGCTGATGCAGACATACGGCTTCGACGGCGTCGACATCGACCTGGAGAACGGCCTCAACGCCACCTATATGACGCAGGCCCTGCGCTCGCTTTCCTCGAAGGCGGGCTCGAAGCTCGTCATCACGATGGCGCCGCAGACCATCGACATGCAGTCGACGTCGAACGAGTACTTCAAGACGGCGCTCAACATCAAGGACATCCTGACGGTCGTCAACATGCAGTACTACAACAGCGGCTCGATGCTCGGCTGCGACGGCAAGGTCTACTCGCAGGGCTCGGTGGACTTCCTCACCGCGCTCGCCTGCATCCAGCTGGAGGGTGGTCTCGCGCCGTCCCAGGTCGGGCTCGGTCTGCCTGCCTCGACCAGCGGCGCGGGCAGCGGCTATGTCTCCCCCACGATCGTGAACAACGCCCTGGACTGCCTGGCCCGGGGCACGAACTGCGGATCGTTCAAGCCGTCCAAGACGTACCCGTCGCTGCGCGGTGCGATGACGTGGTCCACGAACTGGGACGCGAAGTCGGGCAACGCCTGGTCGAACGCGGTGGGACCGCACGTTCACGGCCTCCCGTAGTACGAGAGTGATTCAGCAGCGCCGCCGCTCCCCCGGCGGCGCTGCTGACCCGTTGTGCACAGTGCGTGGTGGGTCAGAAGAACTGGGCCCACGGCTGGTCGGCGATCTGCTTCACACACAGCACCAGGAACAGCAGGCCCGCGATGACCAGCATCGCGTTGCTCAGCATGCCGTTGCGCCACTCCCTCGGCGTACGCCCGGAGTTGAGCAGCCAAACCAGTGTGAGGGCGAGGAACGGCATGAAGGCGGCGCCCAGCACTCCGTAGATGATCACCAGTCGGAACGGCTGGCCCTGGAACAGCAGGATCATCGGCGGGAAGGTCAGCCACAGCAGATACGCCCGGAACGGCACCGACTTCTCGCGGGCGCCCGAGGCCACTTCCTCGCCGGTGACGGCCTGTTCACCCGCGCCCGCACGGTCCTTGCGGTAGCGCTCGACGAAGTCCGCGAACATCAGGCTCACGCCGTGCCATACGCCGATCAGCGAGGTGAAGGACGTGGCGAAGAAGCCGATGAGGAACAGCTTCGCGGTCGCGTCGCCGTACTCCTTCTCCAGGATGTCGCCGAGCTGGATCAGCCCCTTGTCGCCGCTGGCGATGGCGACGCCGGCGGAGTGCAGCAGCTCGGCGCCGACGAACAGCATCGCGACGACGAAGATGCCGGTGGTGAGGTACGCGACGCGGTTGTCGAAGCGCATCACCTTCATCCATCCGGCGTTGGTCCAGCCCTTGGCGTTGACCCAATATCCGTATGCGGCAAGGGTGATGGTGCCCCCGACGCCGCCGATCAGACCGAGAGTGTTGAGGATCGAGTCCTTCTCGTCGGGGAGGACCGGCAGCAGTCCGGCGAAGGCATCGCCGAGATTCGGCGTGACCCGGATCGCCAGATAGACGGTGACCACGAACATCACGCCGACCAGGACCGTCATGACCTTTTCGAACACGTCGTACTTGTTGAACCAGACGAAGACCAGGCCGACGACGCCGGTCAGCATCGCCCACCACTTCAGGCCCATGACGTCGGGGAAGAGCGCTTGGAGGGGCAGGCCGCTGGACGACATGGCGGCGGCTCCGTACACGAAGCCCCAGACGACGACGTAGACGACGAAGAACCAGGTGGTCCAGCGGCCGAGGCTGGCCCAGCCGTCGAAGAGCGTGCGCCCGGTGGACAGATGCCAGCGGCCGGCCGCCTCGGCGAGGGAGATCTTGACGACACAGCCGATCACGGCTGCCCACAGGAGTGTGTAGCCGAAGTTGCTGCCGGCGATGAGCGTGGCAACGAGGTCACCCGCTCCGACCCCGGTCGCCGCGACGACGATTCCGGGACCGATGTACTTCCAACTCGACTTGCGCGGAAGGGAGATGGATTCGTCAGTACTGCTGTCGGTGGTGCCTGCCATGAGCTTGGCCGCCTTCCCACTCGCCCCAGGATGTGACTGGGGTCACCAAAGCGGGGCGAAAGAGATCGCGCAAGAGGGTCTGCGGCCCCCGCACTCTTCGGGCTTGGGCTCCGCCGCATATATGCCGATATTTTCCGCGGGCGAAGGTATGGCTGAAGGTGGCCCCTTGACCCGGCCATGCCATAGCCCCACGATGTGCGCGAACAACCGAACAACCGGTCCCAACAACCGAACAGACCGAACATCAGCCCGAACACCCGCACACGACATGGCGTCGCACCTGAACAACCCCCCACACTCCCCACCCAGGAGACAGCATGCGACTTCGCATTCGCGGCAGAAAGACCGCGACCCTCGCGGCCTTGCTGGCGCTCGCAGTAGCCGCCCCCTTCACGGCCGAGGCCGCGTCCCCGGACCCGAAGGCCGCGCCCTCACCGGCCGCCCCCGCCGAGGAGCAGATCCGGCAGTACGAGATCCATGGCGCGGCCGACGCCGCAGCCCGTACCGCACTCGCCGCCACCGGTGTATCGGTGGACGAGGCGGACGCCCATTCGGCCGTCGTCAGCGCCACCGCCACCCAGGCGAAGCGGCTGCGCGCACTCGGCTACCAAATCGAGGCGCTGCCCGCGCCGCCGGCCAGGACCAACGGACGGGCCGTCGAGCCATTTGACTTCCCGTCGGCCGACGCGCGCTATCACAACTACGCCGAGATGAACGCCGAGATCAACCAGCGGATCGCCGCCCACCCGAACATCATCAGCAAGCGCGTCATCGGCAAGAGCTACCAGGGCCGGGACATCATCGCGATCAAGATCAGCGACAACGTCGCGACGGACGAGAACGAGCCCGAGGTGCTCTTCACGCACCACCAGCACGCGCGCGAGCACCTCACCGTCGAGATGGCGCTGTATCTGGTGCGCGAACTCGGCGACGACTACGGCACCGACTCGCGGGTCACCAACGCCGTGAACAACCGTGAGATCTGGATCATCCCGGACGTCAACCCGGACGGCGGCGAGTACGACATCGCCACCGGCTCCTACCGCAGCTGGCGCAAGAACCGCCAGCCCAACTCCGGCTCCTCGGCCATCGGCACGGACCCCAACCGCAACTGGAACTTCAAGTGGGGCTGCTGCAACGGCTCTTCGGGCTCCCCGAGCTCCGAGACGTTCCGCGGCGCGCGGGCCGAGTCCGCGCCCGAGGTCAAGGTGGTCGCCGACTTCACACGCAGCCGGGTCGTCGGCGGCAAGCAGCAGATCAAGGCGGGCATCGACTTCCACACGTACAGCGAGCTGGTTCTCTGGCCGTACGGCTACACGAACGCCGACACCGCCCCCGGTCTGACCCAGGACGACCGGGACGCCTTCGCCGCGGTCGGCAAGAAGATGGCCGCGAGCAACGGCTACACCCCCGAGCAGTCGAGCGACCTCTACATCACGGACGGTTCGATCGACGACTGGCTGTGGGGCAACCAGAAGATCTTCGCGTACACCTTCGAGATGTACCCGACGGGCTTCGGCGGCGGCGGCTTCTACCCGCCCGACGAGGTGATCGAGCGCGAGACGAGCCGCAACCGGGACGCGGTTCTGCAGCTGGTTGAGAACGCCGACTGCATGTACCGCTCGATCGGCAAGGAGCAGCAGTACTGCGCGAGCTGACGGACAGGGGGCGCCCGGGGACACTGTCGTCCCGGGGCGCCCTCTTACGTACGTATCCCTGGCGCTAGACCACCAGACTCAGCGCCGCCGCGACCGCGAAGCCCGCGACAGACAGCACCGACTCCAGGACCGTCCACGACTTCAGCGTGTCCCGCTCCGAAATCCCGAAGTATTTCGCCACGATCCAGAAGCCGCCGTCGTTGACGTGCGAGGCGAAGATCGAGCCGGCCGAGATAGCCATGATGACCAGCGCCAGGAAGGCCTGCGAGTGGTCACCGCCCTCGACCAGCGGCAGCACGATGCCGGCCGTGGTGACGATCGCGACCGTTGCCGAGCCCTGGGCCACGCGCAGCACCAGCGAGATCAGATAGGCGAGCAAGATGATCGGCAGACCGATGTCGTTGAAGGTGTCGGACAGCGCCTGGGCGACGCCGCTGGCCTTCAGTACGGCGCCGAAGACGCCGCCCGCGCCGACCACGAGCAGGATGTTGCCGACCGGCTTCAGCGAGGAGGTCGACACGGTCTCCAGGGACTTGCGGGACCAGCCGCGCCGGAAGCCGAGCAGGTAGTACGCCATCAGCAGCGCGATCGTCAGTGCGACGAAGGGGCTGCCGAAGAACTCGATGACCGAGCGCAGCGTGGAGGGGTCCAGCGCGATGGAGGAGAACGTCGCGGCGAGGATCAGGACGAGCGGCGTGCCGATGATGGTGAGGACCGTGCCGAGGGAGACCGGGCGCTCCTGCGCGGTGCGTCCGGCGGCGGACTGCTCGGCGGCGACGGCGGCCTTCGCGTCCTCCGCGGCCTCCACCATGTCCTGCGGGACCTCGACGAACAGGCGCTTGCCGATCCAGGCGGCGTAGACCCAGGCGGCCAGGACCGCCGGGAGGCCGACGACGATGCCCATCAGGATGACCCAGCCCAGCGAGACATGGAGCAGTCCGGCGGCGGCGACCGGGCCGGGGTGCGGCGGCAGGAAGGCATGTGTCATCGACAGACCGGCGAGCAGCGGCATCGCGTAGAGGATGATCGACTTGCCGGAGCGCTTGGCGGCGGCGTACACGATCGGCGCGAGGACGAAGATGCCGACGTCGAAGAAGACCGGGATGCCGAAGATCAGGCCGGTGAGGCCCATGGCGAGCGGGGCGCGCTTCTCGCCGAAGAGGTGGAGCAGGCGGCCGCTCAACACCTCGGCGCCGCCGGACACTTCGAGTATCGCGCCGAGCATGGTGCCGAGCCCGATGATGATCGCTACGTGCCCGAGGATGCCGCCCATGCCCTGCTCGATGACCGAGACGGCGGCGGACCTCTGGACGGTGCCGAAGAGTTCGGTGACGGAGAGACCGGCGGCGAGGCCGACGGCTATGGAGACGGCGAGCAGCGCGACGAACGGCTGCAGCCTGACCTTGATGATCAGGAAGAGGAGGAGTGCGATGCCGAGGGCGGCGACGGTCAGCAGACCGGCGGTGCCGTCGAAGAGCAGGAGCAGTCCGCCGGTGTGGGGCGGGGCTGGTGGTGGGGAGTCAGCGGCTATGAGCATGGCGGGGGACCTCGTTGTTCGGGGGATTTTGGGTGTGGGGGATCACGGCGCGGCGCTTCGGGGAAGCGCGCCGCGCCGTGAAGTGCGGGGTAGAGCAAGATCAGCCGGAGGTCAGCCGAGGACTGCCAGGGCGTCGATCTCGATGAGGAGGCCCTGGGGGAGGCCGACGTACACCGTGGTACGGGCAGAGGCGGGCGCCTTGAGGCCCTGCTCCTCGAAGTACGTGTTGTAGATCGCGTTCATCTCGGCGAAGTGGTCCACGTCCGTGAGGTAGACGCGCATCATCATCACGTCGTCCCAGCCCGCACCGCCCTCTTCGAGGACCGCCTTGACGTTGGCGAGGGTCTGGAGGGTCTGCTCGCGCAGGGTCGGCCCGGCGGGCGTCGGCGGCTGTCCCTCGACGGCGGGCAGGAAACCGACCTGACCGGCGACCTGGAGGATGTTCCCCTTGCGGACGCCGTGCGAGAACTTGGCGGGCGGGGCGGTGTGCGGGGCGGGGGTGATCGCGGTCTTCTCGGTCATGAGACTTCCTTCTGCGGGCCAGTCTTTTGCTGAGGGGATACAGCGCCTGAGTACTCCCGGCTGATGGCGTCGGCCGTGCGGCGCACCACCGGGAGGAGAGTGAGGAGTTCCTCGGCCGTGACGACGACATTCGGCGCGGAGACCGACATGGCGGCGACGGCGCGGCCGTCCGCACCGCGGATGGGGGCGCCGATGCAGTTGATGGACTCCTCGTGGCCGCCGAGGTCGGTGGCCCATCCCTGTTCGCGGACGACGGCGAGTTCCTTGAGGAACGCGGCGGAGTTCGGGATCGAACGGGATGTGTACATGGGGTAGTCGAGCTTCTCGGCGACGGTGCGCCGCTCGGCCTCGGGAAGGTCGGCGAGCAGCAGCTTCGCCACCGCGGCGACGGTAATGGCCACGGGCTTGCCGATCCGCGAGTACATCCGGACGGGATAGCGGCTCTCGACCTTGTCGATGTAGAGGACCTCGCTCTCCTCGTACACGGCGAGGTGGATGGTGTGCCCGATCTGCTCGTTGAGCGCGACGAGGTGGGGGTGGGCGATCTCGCGTACGTCGAGATTCTCGACGGCCTCCTGGGCCAGGGCGAAGAGCCGGGCGCCCAGGCGGTAGCGCTGGTCCTGCTGGCGGTAGACGAGTCCGTGCTCGTGGAGCGTACGTAGCAGCCGCAACGCGGTGGACTTGTGCACACCGAGGCGCTCGGCGACCTGGCCGAGGTCGGCGGGTCCCTGGGCGAGCAGCGGAAGGATGCTCAGCGCGCGGTCGACGGTCTGGCTCATGGGATACGTACCTCCTGCGGGTCCTGCGTGCCCTGCGGGTGCTGCTCCGCGGTCGCGGTCCAGCCGGGGCCGAGTCGCAGTCTCCCCCAGTCGCGCGCGTCGAGGGTGACCAGTCGGTCGGCATACGCCCGAGCGGGCGGCACGGCGAGATCCCCGGCGACGGTGAGGGTGGCGGCGGCCATGAGATGCCCGTACCGCAGCCGTTGGTGGGCGGAGAGCCCTCGCAGGGTGGCGGAGAGAAACCCGGCGGCAAAGGCGTCCCCGGCACCGACGGGTGCGACGACGTCGACGCGGGGTGCGGGCTCGTCCGTGACAGTGTCGGGGGGAAGATCAGCCCCGCCGGCGTTTGAGGCGCGCGGGCCCGGGGGCAGAGCCCCCGGTTCGGGATGGGGCGGGTAGCGGAAAGGCTGCGCGCAGCGGGCGTACGCCACGGCTCCCCGCGCGCCCCTCTTCACCACCAGGACCTCCGGTTCCGGCAGCGCCTCGCGGATCGCCGCCGCGCCCCGTACACCCCACGCCGCCTCCGCCTCGTCCTCGCCGACGAAGACGATGTCCGCACCCCGCGCCAGGTCCAGGAGCACCCGCGGGTCCGCCACGTCCTGCCACAGGTTGACGCGGTAGTTCACGTCGAAGGAGACGAGCGGACGGCTCGGGCTCCGCGTCGTGAGGGCGCGCATCAGGGACAGGCAGTCCGCCGAGAGGGCCGCCGTGATGCCGGACAGGTGCAGGATCCGCCCGGACCACAGGTCCTCGTACCGCATCGTCGACGGTGACATCGCCGACGCCGCCGAACCGGCGCGGTAGTAGACGACTTCCGCGCGGTCCGGCTCCTCGCCCGCCGTGCCTGTCGCCCGCTCGCCCGCCGTACGGAAGTAGATCCCCGTCGGCCGGTTCGGGTCGCGCTGGACCGCCGACGTGTCGACGCCGTACGACGCGATCGCCGCCACCAGATGCTCGCCGAACCCGTCCGCGCCCACCCGGCCGACCCACTTCGCGCGGTGCCCGGACGCCGCCAGACCGCACGCCACATTGGACTCGGCTCCGCCGATGCCGCGTACGAACGACGGCACATCGGCGAGGCGGCCCGGAGCCGTGGGCACAAACGTGACCATGGACTCGCCAAGACAGACGATGTCCACGGGTCCGGGCACGGTCGCCGTCGCGGTCACGGTCGCGGTCACGATCGCTCAAGCTCCTCAATGGTCGGCCGCCGGACATCATTGACCCGGCGTTGGCTGGGATGTTAGACAGCGCTAAGCGAAGTACGCAATGACCGTTGCGCATAATGCAACGCAGTCAAGGCAGGCGACCTCAAGGAGGCCCCATGGCAGCCGACAACGCAGTCGGACGACTCGCCGACGAACCGGTCGACCACCGCTTCAAGGCACTCCCCCCGGACGCCGCAACCGCCGGCCTCACCGTCGGCGCCCTCGCCGCCGAGCGCCGCAACCTCTTCACCGGCGGCTTCACCACCCCCGTCCTCGCCCTCTCCGCCGAGTCCGTCGAGCACAACCTCGCCCTCCTCGAGACGTACTCCGAGCGCCACGGCCTCGCCTTCGCCCCACACGGCAAGACCTCCATGTCCCCCCAGCTCTTCGCCCGCCAACTGGCCTACGGCGCCTGGGGCATCACCGCCGCCGTCCCCCACCAGGCTCGCGTCTACCGCGCCTACGGCATCCAGCGGATCTTCCTCGCCAACGAGGTCGTCGACCCCGCCGCCCTCCGCTGGCTCGCGCACGAGCTGGAGGCCGACCCCGACTTCGGCTTCATCTGTTACGTCGACTCCGTACGCGGCGTCGAGCTGATGGACGAAGCCCTCCGGTCCGCGGGCACCACCCGCCCCCTCGACGTCGTCGTCGAACTCGGCGCCGGCGAGGCCGCCCGCACCGGAGCACGTACGGAATCCGACTGCGCGGCCGTAGCCGACGCCGTGGCCGCCACCCGTACCCTCCGCCTCGTCGGCGTCGCGGGCTACGAGGGCGAGGTCCCGCAGGCCGACGGCGACCGCGTCCGCGCCTGGCTGCACCGCCTGGTCTCCCTCGCCGCGGACTTCGACAAGGCGGGCCGCTTCGCCGCCCTGTCGGAGACGGAAGAGATCGTCGTCAGCGCGGGCGGCAGCGCCTGGTTCGACGCGGTCGCGGACGTCTTCGCCGAGATCCCCGAACTCTCCCTCCCCGTACTGAAGTTGCTCCGCTCCGGCGCGTACGTCTCGCACGACGACGGCCACTACCGCCACCTCACCCCCTTCAACCGCGTCTCCGACGAGGGCGCCCTCCAGCCCGCCTTCCGCCTCTGGGCCCAGGTCGTCTCCCGCCCCACGCCGGAGCAGGCCTTCGTCAACGCGGGCAAGCGGGACGCGGCGTACGACCTCGATCTCCCCGAGGCCCAGGTCGTACGAGACGCCCGCACCGGCGAGATCCGGCCGGCGCACGGCATCACGGTGAGCGGCCTGTCCGACCAGCACGGCTGGCTGCATACGACGGAGGAGGCGGAGCTGGAGGTGGGCGACTGGGTCGGCATGGGCCTGTCCCACCCGTGCACGAGCTTCGACAAGTGGCAGTTGATCCCGTTGGTGGAGGCGGACGGGACGGTCACGGACTACATCCGCACGTTCTTCTGACCCTGCGGGGCTGCTCCCCCACCCCGCCCCTTCCCGTAACTGGGGGCAAGCCCCCAGACCCCCGTACGCCCTCCGGGCGTGTCCTCAATCGCCGGACGGGCTTGAAATGTCCGCCGGACCGGAACACTCAAGCCCCTCCGGCGTGAGGAGCGGGGTCCCGGGGCGGAGCCCCGGTTACGGGAGCCCGCCGCTGAAAGGTGACACCCATGGACCTGGTCATCCGCGACGCCCGCGTCATCGACGGCACCGGCAGTGCCCCCTACAGCGCAGACGTCGCCCTCGACGCCGGCCGCATCGCCGAGATCCGGCGAGACCGCGGCACCCGCCTCAGCGCCCGCCGCACCCTCGACGCGCACGGCCTCGCTCTGTCCCCCGGCTTCATCGACATGCACGCGCACAGCGACCTCGCGCTGCTCCGTGACCCCGCGCACGAGGCGAAGGCCGCGCAGGGCGTGACCCTCGAAGTCCTCGGCCAGGACGGCCTCTCCTACGCGCCGGTCGACGACCGGACCCTCGACGCGGTCCGCAAAGCCATCACCGGCTGGAACGGCGGTGCGCCCGGGGACACCTCCATCGACTTCGACTGGCGTACGGTCGGCGAGTACCTGGACCGCCTCGACCGCGGCATCGCGGTCAACGCCGCGTACCTCATCCCGCAGGGCACCGTCCGGATGTACGCGGTGGGCTGGGACGACCGCCCCGCGACCGCCGAAGAGCTCACCCGCATGAAGCAGCTCGTCGCAGAGGGCCTGGAACAGGGCGCGGTCGGCATGTCGTCCGGCCTGACCTACACCCCCGGCATGTACGCGGGCGACTCCGAACTGACCGAGCTGTGCCGGGTGGTGGCCCGCTACGACGGTTATTACTGCCCGCACCACCGCTCGTACGGCGCCGGTGCCCTGCAGGCGTACGAGGAGATGGTCTCCCTCACCCGCGACGCCGGCTGCGCCCTCCATCTCGCGCACGCCACGATGAACTTCGGCGTGAACAAGGGCAAGGCGCCGGATCTGCTCGCCCTTCTCGACCAGGCGCTGGACGCCGGCGCGGACATCAGTCTCGACACATACCCGTACACCCCCGGCTGCACCACGCTCGTCGCGATGCTGCCGAGCTGGGCGAGCGAGGGTGGTCCGGAGGCGGTGCTCGCCCGCCTCCAGGACGACGAGACCGCCGAGAAGATCCGCCACCACATGGAGGAGATCGGCGCGGACGGATGCCACGGCGTGCCCATCGAATGGGACACGATCGAGATCTCGGGCGTGAGCGACCCGGGGCTCGCGAGCTGCGTCGGCAAGACGATCGCGCAGTCGGCCGCCCAGCGCGGCGAGGCCCCGTGGATCACGGCCCGCCGACTGCTGATCAGCGACCGTCTCGGCTCGACGATCCTCCAGCACGTCGGCCACGAGGAGAACGTCCGGCAGATCATGCGCCACCGGATCCACACCGGCGGCAGCGACGGCATCCTGCAGGGCTACAAGCCGCACCCGCGGGCGTACGGCACCTTCCCGCACTATCTCGGCCGGTACGCAAGGGAGCTGGGCATCCTCTCCCTGGAGGAGACGGTCGCCCACCTCACCTCCCGCCCGGCCGCCCGGCTGCGGCTGCCGGACCGCGGTCTGGTCCGTGAGGGCTACCGCGCCGACCTGGTGCTGTTCGACCCGGACACGGTCGCGGCGGGCTCGACCTTCGAGGCCCCTCGTACACTGCCGGTCGGCATTCCGCATGTGCTGATCGACGGCAAGTTCGTGATCGAGGACGGATCGCGTACGGACGTACTGGCCGGCCGCTCGGTCCGCCGGACGGACCGCACACCCGCGTAGTCAGCTCACTCCCCGCGGCCGGAACTGGATGCTGATGCGCGGCCCCACGGCGCGCGCCGTCTTCGGCACGGCGTGCTCCCAGGTCCGCTGGCAGGAGCCGCCCATCACGATCAGATCGCCGTGCCCCAGCGGCCGGCGCAGCGGGGCGCGGCCGCCCCTGCGAGGCCGCAGCACCAGATCGCGCGGTGCGCCGACCGACAGGATGGCGACCATGGTGTCCTCCCGGGAGCCGCGCCCCAGGGTGTCGCCGTGCCAGGCCACGCTGTCGCGGCCGTCCCGGTAGTAGCAGAGCCCGGCCGTGGTGAACGGCTCTCCGAGCTCGGAGGCGTAATACGCGCAAAGGGCAGCGCGGGCCTCGTCCAGGACGGGGTGCGGGAGGGCGTCCCGCACCCCGTAGAAGGCGAGCAGCCGCGGCACAGCCACCACGTGCTCGTACATCTGCCGCCGCTCGGCACGCCACGGAACGCCGGCGGCGAGCTCCTCGAAGAGGGCGTCCGCCCCGCCGAGCCACCCGGGGAGCACGTCGATCCACGCCCCGTCCCCGAGCACGGTCCGCCGTACGTCCTTCAGCGGACCGAGTCGGATCTCGTCGGTCTGATCGAAGAGCGAACCCTGGAGGTGTGCTTGCATACCTCCAGGGTACCCAGATAATCGAACATGCTACCGAATCAGCTCACGGCCTGGGCAGCACGCAGCCCGGCCGGCCCAGGTCGATCTTGTTGTCGAGGCCGACGCAGGGGACTATCCCGTATGTCTCCTGGGCGTAATTGATCCCCTGGCGGACCGTGACCGTGCCGTTCTCGTCAACCTCGCACGGGTTGTTGTCGGTGCAGCGCTGGCCGTCCTCGTTGCCCGTGTTGTTGACGGCGACGACCTTGCCGGTGGCGTTGTCGACGACGGGCGAGCCCGAGGTGCCGCCGATGGTGTTGCAGCTGGAGGTGTAGCGGACCGAGTCCTTCCAGGTCCACTCACCCTCTTTGAGGCGGTACGCGAAGCCGTCGATGTTGCAGCTGTAGATGCGCTTCCAGTACCCGGAGACAACCTTGATGGCGGTGCCCTGCACCGGGTGCGCGGCGCCCAGTTCGAGCGCCTTGATGCCGTACCGGCTCTGTATCTGCTGGTAGGTGCTGGTGAGTTGGTACAGCGAGACGTCGGTGTCCGTCATCGTCGCGTACGCGATCTTGCTGGCCCGCAGTGTGGCGACTCTGCTGCCCGCGGAGTTGAGCAGGCCGAAGCTGCGGCTGGACGGCTGGTCGACGATGACCTCGCCCGCGGCCGGGAAGCCGCTCTCTATGCAGTGCCCGTTGGAAAGTACGAGGGCGGGGTCGTCGGGCTCCGAGGCCGGCATGCGCACCACCGATCCGGAACAGTTGCTGAGCGCCACCGTCCCGGCGAAGTCGACTGCTCTGGCGTCGACTTGGGAAGCGGTGGCCGTGGCGCGCGACGCCGTGTCCGGGCCGGCGGCCGCGACCGCGGGTGCCGTGCTTGCCCCGACGAGTCCGAGGACGAGCAGGGCGCCGGCGAGAGGCTTGTTCATGTGGGGGTCCCCTCTTGCGACTTCTGACCGAAGGGTTCCTTCGGTTTGTCATGCGCATTGTTAGGGGATCGGCCACGGTCGACAAGGGACGGATTCCGGTCAGGCGCTCGGTCGTACAGGGAAAACTGCGGCTGTCAGCCGCGTAGTTGGCTCACCGGCAGCAGAACGTGGGCCGCGGTGGTGAGCGTCCGCTCGTCGCCGAGGAAAGACTGGAGCGCTTCCTCGGTGACAGGCCTGCCCGGAACCGCGTCCGGCCAGGGGCGGCTGGCGATCAGGAGGTGCGCATGACCGCGCTCCTCCGCGGCACGGAGCCACTCCGGCGGGGCGGGGCACTGGGCGCTCAGGTAGGGCATGTTGAGGACGGCCCGGCCGCCTTCGACGAGCAGCCGGATCGGGGAGCTGGGTGAGCGGGTCTTGTCGGCCATGCCGCCACCGGCCGAGAGCCCGACCTCCTCGATCACCGCCAGCACGGCCGCCTCCCCCGCCTGCGCACCGTCGGCGCCGTCGCCGAGGGAGTAGGCGAGCAGATAAGGCATGTCATGTCCCTCATCAGGGTCACCGGTCCATGCGAGCACCGAAAGGGTGCCCAACTGGCCGCGCCGAACAGCGTTCTTGGAAGAGCGGGCTGTGGTCATGGTCCGGCACCCTAGTGGCCTGCCAACGCCCTTCACCCCACCCGTTCACCTGGATGGCCGAAGGCGTCAGCCGACAGATCCGCAATTCCACACCGTGCCTCACAGAGGGCGAAAATCCGTTCCCGCCGTACTCCACCTCCGTACCACGGCAGTGACTTCGCCCGGCGGGCGCGCGTTGGCCGACTTATGGCAAGGACTACCGCATCTGCCCGATGGCAGCGCGTCCAGACGGCCACAGTGCCGAACCCGGTGAGTTCGCCGACCGGGACCCCGATCTACGAACAGCTCGTACGGGAGTGGGCTGCCGCCGACCGCACGCTGCCAGGCCTGCCCGACATGGAGTGGAGCCGGCTCGCCCACTATCCGGCGCAGTCGGGCGGCGAACCCGAAGGCCGCCCCGGTCCGCCGCCTCAGCGCAGGGGCTGGCTCCATGACCGGCACCCGGTCTGATCCCGCCCAGGCCGTGGAATGCAGGGGTTTCCGCTGCAGCCAGAACTCGTTACCCATGACGACGGCGGCGACGAACGCGGCCGGAGAAAGGGATGCGAAAAGATGAAGTACTCGCGGGTTGCCGCAGTCGTTGCCGGTTCCGTCGTGGCGATGGGGGCCTCTCCCGCCTTCGCCGCCAGTACGACGCCCATGCCTCCCATGAGCCTCAACGGTGGCCTTGAGACCCTCGGCTCGGCATCGGCTCTGGATCTGACCGACGGGCGGTCCGCGGTGAACTCGGTCGCCGACACCGCGACCGACCTCAACAGCGTCAAGGGCGCCACCCCGCAGCAGGCCCTCAAGACTGCCGCCGAAGTCACCCCGCTGCTGGGTGGCGTCGAGCTGGGTGGCTGAACCGGCGTTCCCCGACAGCGCGTTCGGCAGGGGGTGCAGCCGTCAGCGGCTGCACCCCCTGCCGTTCTGTGCGTCCAGGCCGGCCGTTCTGTGCCTCCAGGCCAGGGACACAATGCCGGGGTGGTGCCACCGGCCAGTACCGGCGACACCACCCCGATGCGAAGCGCGGTCAGCTGTTTTCCGCGATGTTGCCGAAGGCCGGGTTGAGGGCGCCGATGACGTTGACGCTGTTGCCCGACAGGTTGACCGGCAGGTGCAGCGGGACCTCCGCCATGTTGCCGGACAGCGCACCCGGTGAGTTCTGGGCAACGCCAGTCGCGCCGGCGTCGGCGAAGGCGGATCCGGCAGCGGATCCGGCAGCGAGACCAGCGGTGGCGAGAACCAGGGCGGCCTTCTTGACAGAATTCATGGATAGCACCTTCTGTTCGATGTTTTGCCCGACGTAGGGCTCACACGAATCGAAACGGATTGCCCCCCACAGATGACACGGCTCACTACGTCGGTACCCCCTGTTCGGCCCAACGCCCCTATTAGCAGCGCAATATGTGATCCGCTTGCCGGCGCGTCGCGTCGTACGGGCCATTTGGGTGAACCCGGAGAACCAACCTCCCGAGGGAGTAGTTCTCCAGGGCGCTCCAGTAGCGGGCATCGACGCGACCACGCGACCATGCAACAGAAGGACGGAACATGCTCAAGAAGGTTATGACGACTGCGGCACTGACCCTTTCCGTGGCGGCCGCGGGAGCGACAATGGCGCCGCAGGCCATGGCCATCGGCGACGACGGCGGTACGACGTCGCAGAGCGGAAACGACGCCCAGCAGACGTTCGGCAACTCCGAGACCTTCGGGGACATGAGCCCGCAGATCGGCCTCATCCAGGGCTCGCTCAACAAGCCCTGCGTCGGTCTTCCCGCCAAGGCCGACGTCGGCTCCCTCGTCGGCGTCGTACCGGTCTCGGCCCAGGACATCCCGATCCTGTCGGCCCCGCAGACCCAGCAGTGCAGCGAGAACTCCACCCAGGTCAAGGGTGACGAGCCGCTGTCGCACGTCCTCAGCAGCATCCCCGTCCTGTCGGGCAATGGCGAGGGCAACGGCTGAGTCCCAGCGGCAGACCGAAGTCCCCGGCGCCAGTTGCCGGGGACTTCGCTGTGTCTGCGTACGCCTCTGTCCGGGTCAGCTGGTCCAGAAGGTCCACCAGCGGGTCAGGATGAGCATCCCGATGCCGCCGGTCCAGAGCACCGGCGGCACCCAGTGGAACTCCAGCAGCCCCTTGCGCAGTCCCTCCGGGACCCTGATGAAGCGGTGCTTGATGTTGTGCAGGGTGACGTAGCTGAACATCACGATCGTGGCGGCCCAGGCCAGACAGCACCACAGGCAGAGCGCGTTGATGCTGTACAGCGACTGGTACTGGAGCCAGCTGCAGAAGCCGACGCCGAACAGGGTGCCGGCGTTGAGACCCAGCCAGTACCAGCGCCGGTAACGCGCACCTGCCAACAGCGCGACACCGATGGCGATCACCATCGCGTAGGCCACAAGCCCGAGCATCGGATTCGGGAACCCGAACGCCGACGCCTGCTCGCTCTTCATGATGTTCCCGCAGGACACCACCGGATTCAGACTGCACCCCGGCGTGAAGGACGGGTCCTCAAGCAGCTTGAACTTGTCGATCGTGATGACCCACGAAGCCAGCAGCCCGGCCGCACCCGTGATCACCAGAAGCCACGCGAGGCCACGACCGGCGCCGACTTCTCTCTCGACGGCCCGTCGCCTTCTCCCATGGCCGACGGGCACCGGTCCGGTCACTGTAATTGTCATATGGTTTCACCGTTCTGATAGCGAAGTGGGGCCCGACCGTGCCTCAATCCAGAATGGCGAATGCCCGCCAAAATCCATTCGGCAAACGGATGAAACCGAGCCCTGTAGATCATCGAGCCGTGGTCAAATGAACGTGCAGACCGTGCACGATATCTGCTCCGGGTGTACGCCTCCAGCCGACGGCGCATTGCGTCGTGGGGCCTAGCCATGCCTCCTATTGTCATGGCGCATCCGGGCACGACGATCTGCACCATCGGCGGAGGGCCTCAAGAAGACCCTCCGCCGATATCGCGCAGGAGTGCGCCGTCGCGATACCGGCATTCGAGTGAACGCACGGAACCAAACTCGCCCGGACGCGGTTGATCAGCCTGATCCACGATCGGTCGTTCACAGCGAAGAGGGACAAACAGTGATCAAGAAGATTCTGACTGCCGCGATGGTTACCGCTTCGATGGTTGGCGCCGGCGCGGCGATGGCGCCGCATGCCATGGCCATCGGCGACGACGAGGGCACCATGTCGACCAGCGGCAACAACGCCATTCAGAGCTTCGGCAACTCCAGCACCAGCGGTGCAATGAGCCCGCAGATCGGCCTCGTCCAGGGCTCGCTGAACAAGCCCTGCGTCGGCCTTCCCGCCAAGGCGGACGTCGGCTCGCTCGTCGGCGTCGTACCGGTCTCGGTCCAGGACATCCCGGTTCTCTCGGCCCCGCAGAACCAGCAGTGCGCCGAGAACTCCACCCAGGTCAAGGGTGACGAGCCGCTGTCGCACATCCTCAGCGACATCCCCGTCCTGTCGGGTAACGGAACGCAGAACCAGTAACGTGCTCATGTTCGGTGCGTCAGTTGTTTCAACAAATGCAAAATACGCACCTGGAGCCACTGATTCGCAATCCTGGAGAATCCTCTCGGCAGTCCGCCAAATTACGCGTGCTGCATACGAGTGACTTTCTGGACCTGCAGCCTTGTTGAGGTTTCTTTATGGGAAACCAATCGTTACAAATGCGCAGAGGTGTTCACTACAGGAAACTGGCTGCGCAGCGCGAAGGTCGCGCATGCGTATGACACCGCTGCCGAAAGGATCGAAATGAAGCACAAGAAGGTCGCAACCGTTGCCGCGGGCGTCATCATGGCCCTGGGCGGCGCCGCGCCCGCCATGGCCGACGCGGGTGCCGAGGGTGTCGCCACCGACTCCCCGGGCGTACTCACCGGCAACGTGATTCAGGTTCCGGTTCACGTTCCCCTCAACGCCTGCGGCAACACCCTCAATGTGGTTGCCCTGCTCAACCCTGCCTTCGGCGGCGTCTGCAGCACCGCCTGACAGCCCAGCAGCCTGCACAGGGCGCAGTGGCCCAAGACCCCGGAGAGCACCGCAGCGCTCTCCGGGGTCTTCCGCACGCTTCAGGCCCCCTTCAGCCCCCCCCTCGACCGCGGCCGATAACAGCCCTATTCAACGCCCGCATTGGTCCCTACCATTCCCATCGATCCGGCTCTTCGAGAAGCACTCAGAACTGCTTGAAGAGTTGACATGCCCATGCGCTTCTATGGGCTTGCCTCCGGGTGAACCCCTCACATTTCCCGATGGGAGAATCATGTCCCGTACACTTATTGCGGGCGGCGCGGCAGTGGCATTTCTCGCTTCACTGCTTGCCGCACAAAACGCTTCCGCAGTCAGCATCGCGCCCCCGGACAAAATCACGATCGACATCGCGACGGTAAACGGATCGGGGTGTCGCCCAGGCACCGCCGCGGTGGCCGTGTCCGAGGACAACACCGCCTTCACCGTGACGTACAGCGAGTACCTCGCGAAGGTCGGCGTGGGCGCAGGGCCGACCGACTACCGGAAGAACTGCCAGCTCAATCTCGTCGTGCACGTTCCGCAGGGCTTCACGTACGCGATCGCCAGCGCCGACTACCGCGGTTTCGCGGGTCTGCAGTCCGGCGCCACTGCCACCCAGAAAGCGTCGTACTACTTCCAGGGCTCACCGGACACGGCGGCGAGAAATCACCCCTTCAAGGGCCCACTCGACGACAACTGGCAGGCGACCGACTCCACGGAATGGGGTCAGCTGGTATGGGCGCCGTGCGGGGTGAAGCGAAACTTCAACATCAACACCGAAATCCGGGTCAATGCCGGAACCTCGGATCCGAAGAAGACGACGAGCTTCATGACGATGGACTCGACGGACGGTGAGATCAACACCATCTACCGGCTCGCATGGAAGGTATGCGAGGAGTCCTGAGCGAACGCGACGCCCCGGCCGCCTTCTCGGTGGCCGGGGCGTGTGCGGCACGGTGCGCGTACGCTCCGGCCGCCCTGTCCGGGGGCCGGGATGCCCTACGGTGTGGCCGTGACCGAGACCTGGCAGCCCACCGTCCCCGGCGTCCTGTGCCTCCCCTCCGGACGCCTCGTCCGAGGCCGCGGCCTGCGCCGACCGCTCCCTCCCGGTCCGACGCCCACGTACGCCGTCCATCTGCTCGGCAAGCGGCCGCCGGAGGTCCCCTGGGAAGCCCGTTGGCTGCGCTGGCCGGACTTCTGGCTGCCCAGCAGCGACACCGACGCCCGGGCTGTCCTCGGCGAGGCGTGGCACCGCGCCGCCGACGGGCGCGTCGAGATCGCCTGCGGCGGCGGCCGCGGGCGCACGGGCACCGCGCTCGCCTGTATCGCCGTGCTCGACGGGGTTCCGGCCGACCGGGCCGTGGAGTTCGTGCGGCAGAACTACGACGCCCGCGCCGTCGAGACCCCCTGGCAGAAGCGCTACGTCCACCGATTCGCCGCTTGACCGGAAGAACCGCCGGTCACCCGAACCCGACCCGCTCCAGCCAGAAATCGAGCAGCTCCGCATCGCCCAGGATCTCGATGCGCTCGCTCCGCGCGGGCCGCCGCCCGTACACCACCAGCAGCAGCTCCGTCAGCGGGCCGCGCACCGCGACCGCCGCCTTCTCGTGCGCTCGGCGCCAGGCGATCTTGTCGCCAGTGAGGTCCATCAGCCACTCCGCCCCCAACTCCGGCGTGGTGTCCGTGGCGTGGAAGTGGAGCGTGCGGCTCGGGCCGAGCAGCTCGCGCTGCTCCGGGTGGTACTCGAAGATCTGCGGCAGCGAGCCGAGCTCCATCCACTCGTCGACGGCGTCAACGGCGACCCCCTCCTCCGCCGTGAACTCCGCGCCGACCGCCAGCGTCGCGTCGGCCCGGTGGATGAGCGTCTCGTGCGCGAAGCGGCGGGCCCAGAACACCGGCGTCCGACCCGGCACCGCGGTCCACATCTGCGCGTCGGGCCCGGCGGCGCGCAGCGTCTGAGCCAGTTGCTCGGCGCCCTCGGCGAGCCACGGGCCGAGCACGGCCGGGTCCTCGTCCGTGTAGCCGGACAGGTCGCGCAGCTGCTCGTCGGAGGGAGGTGCCGTAGCCCTGGTCCGTACGATCGTCTCGACCCAGCGGTGCCCGCCGCCGAGATGCCGCAGCAGCTGGCCGAGATTCCACCCCGGACAGGAGGGCACCGGGGCCGTCAGGTCCGCGCCGTCGATGCGGGATCTCAACAGGTCGGTCTGCGTGACGATTTCGGCGCAGTAGCGGTCAAAACTCAGCAGAGTCATGGCGCCACCGTAGGCCGCACCACTGACAACAGGGTGACGAGGGCAACATCGATCCGCCGCCTTCCCGCGCCCGCAGCGCAAACCGCAGGTGTACGGACCGTCCCGCCGCCCCTTTCGAAGGGAACGAGCCGCTCTCACCGGCCGATGCGCCAAACCGGACATTCGAACCACCCACTCGTAGCCCTTCCCGGGCCGCTGCGAGGTCCAAAACAGGAAGCGATCAGCTTTACGCGCCCGTAAGCTCAGCGACATGCAGGTGATCCAGTCGACGAAGCTCGCAAACGTCTGTTACGAAATCCGGGGCCCGGTCCTCGAGGAAGCAATGCGGCTGGAAGCAGCAGGGCATCGCATCCTCAAGCTCAACACCGGCAACCCCGCGGCCTTCGGCTTCGAGTGCCCGCCCGAGATCCTCGAGGACATCCTCCGCAACCTCGGCGGCGCGCACGGCTATGGCGACGCGAAGGGGCTGCTGTCCGCGCGTCGCGCGGTGATGCAGCACTACCAGACGAAGAGCATCGACCTGGACGTCGAGGACATCTACCTCGGCAACGGCGTCTCCGAGCTGATCCAGATGTCGATGCAGGCGCTGCTCGACGACGGCGACGAGGTGCTTGTACCGGCCCCGGACTATCCGCTGTGGACCGCGTCCGTATCCCTCGCGGGCGGCACGGCCGTGCACTACCGGTGCGACGAGCAGGCCGACTGGATGCCCGACCTCGCCGACATCGAGCGGAAGATCACCGATCGCACGAAGGCGATCGTGATCATCAACCCGAACAACCCGACAGGCGCCGTGTACTCCGAGGAGATGCTCCGCGCTCTCACGGAGATCGCCCGCCGGCACAACCTGATCGTCTGCTCCGACGAGATCTACGACAAGATCCTCTACGACGGCGCCACGCACACTCCGACCGCCGCGATCGCCCCGGACCTGATGGTCCTGACCTTCAACGGGCTCTCCAAGAACTACCGGGTGGCGGGCTACCGCTCCGGCTGGATGGCGGTCTGCGGCCCGAAGGCGCACGCCGCCTCGTACATCGAGGGCCTGACAATCCTGGCCAATATGCGGCTGTGCGCGAACATGCCCTCGCAGCACGCGGTGGCCACGGCGCTCGGCGGCCGGCAGTCGATCGCGGACCTCGTCCTGCCGGGCGGGCGGATCCTGGAGCAGCGAGACGTCGCGTACGACCTGCTCACCCAGATCCCGGGCGTGACCTGCGTCAAGCCGAAGGGCGCGCTGTATCTGTTCCCGCGGCTCGACCCCAAGGTCTACAAGATCAAGGACGACCGGCAGATGGTGCTCGACCTGCTGCGCACCGAGAAGATCATGGTCGTGCACGGTACGGGCTTCAACTGGCCGGAGCCGGATCACTTCCGGATCGTGACGCTGCCGGCGGCGAAGGACCTGGCGGACGCGGTGACGCGGATCGGGACGTTCCTGGACGGCTACAGCCAGCCCTGAGCCGGCCGCGAGCGTGGCCTGAGCAAAGTGTCCCGACCCGGCTCAACTTTAGACAGAATCTAAGCTAGGATGGTCTCCTGACAGCGAGCAGGAGGCCATCCCCATGTACGAGCCGATCCGCACCAAGTCGGTCCACGCGATGGCCGACGACGCCCAGTACCCGCACCGCACCCGCGAGGAGGAGCTGGACATCCAGCTCGCCGGTCATCTCTCCGCGCTGCTCGCCGTCACCGACGAGCTCGGCCTCGACAGGGCCGCCGAAAGCATCGCGGCCCAGGTCGCCCGCCTCCGCGGCACCCCGCCCGTCCGCCACGCGGGCCTGAGCGGCTCGGACCCCGCGTCCCTGCACCGCCGCGCACTCGCCCTCGCGGGCCGCGCCCTCGTCGTCGCGGCATCCCGCGCCGACACCGCCGCCGCGATCCTCTCCGCCGAGCGGATGGACGCACACACCGCCGCCCTGGCCGAACTCCGCCTGGTCGGCGCCCACTGACGGCCCCGGTTCGCGGGCCGCGGAGGCGCGCGGACCGGGTGCCACCAATTCCGTACGCAAGAGGGGCCCACCGAAGACTTCTTCGGTGGGCCCTTCTGGTATCTCAACTCAGGTCGACCTCGACCCCAAATTCACGCAGGACGGAAATCGCAGATCCGAGAACGCCCGCGCCGATGTTCTCCTGTGCCTCTGCAAAGTTCTGCCAGACTAGCCGGAATTGATCAGCATTCGATCGACTCGACGCCAGGCAGTCGGCAAGCGCGTCGAGATTCGAACCGAAATAGCCTCCCGGACCATTCACGGCCTCTCCGAGAGCGCAATAGAAGCCCGCTATGTCGGCCAGGCCGCCGCCGTCAATCGCGCACGTCGCATCCTCGCCGTAGCGTGCCGCGTTCCGACCGGATCCGAACCAGACGGTCTGCGCGACGTGCAGCCAACTGCCATGGGATTCCGATGGGAATTTTCGCCATTCACCCAATTCGGCCGGGTGCCCCGCAGCCCAAAGCTGCCAGAACTTTCCCGCCCACGGATAAGGGAAGGAACAGCCGAAGAAAGATGCTTCCACATCCGTGGCGCCGCTGACCCGTTCACTCGCGCGGGCCGCCCTCAAGTCGACCCTGCCGATGTAGTACTCACCGATCACTTCGCCCTGCACGTCCATCACCTGGAGCCGCACATTCTGAAGGAGTCCGGGGACCTGATCCGGTGCCATCGAGGTTCCGATCAGGCCAATGGCACCCGACTCTTCCTGTGGCGAATCGACGAAAAATCCCTCGATGTCCCATGAGGCAAGAAACACCCGCTGCGATTCATCATCGACAAATCGATACAGGGGGCTTACGCCAGTTTCACTTCCCATGCCACGGAGAATATCAGGTCCCCGTCGGTGACCACTTCAATCCGCTCGATTGCTTCTTCACCTTTGGCGGCTTCGGCCAGCCGTCGTCAGGGAAAGCGTGGCGCGTGAACTTGTGGATCGTCGTGTAGTGATTGACGCTCGTGCTGCCCGGTATCAGCGTCACGATGCCTTTTTTCCTCCCGCTGCCCTGATTTCCTCATCGGCGTCGACGAAGGCGTTCGAAAGCCCCCGGGGAAGCGGCGCCCGCGAAGGCGGCGGTGGGAATCGACTCTCCCGGCGAGCCCAGTCCGCGCCCGCCGTGGTGTCCAGGCCCGAGTCGCGGGCCGTGCCGCCGTAGATCACCGTGACCGCTCCGGATCCGGCCTTGCCGCCGATCGTCGCGTCCGGATCCGCGATCGCCGTGTCCCGCAGGCAGTCGCCGCTGTAGTCCAACTCACCTCCCCCTCCGCAGGTGCCGGCGGCGGACGCGGCCGAGTGACCGAAGCACGCTATGGCAGCCGTGATGAGAAAGCCGAGAACCGCCAGCCAGGCGATCCAGTATCCGACTCGGTAGTTCCTTCCCCATAAGCCCGCTGACGTCGGCTCACGCCGAATGGCGTCGGTGGCTTCCCCCTGGCCGGCATCGACCGATTCAAGCGAATCGGCTTCGGGTGGCGCGCACGGTGGCACCACATCCTCATTACTCACAACCCCACCCCAGTTCCTACATGTCCTTCACATAAGTCTGAAGAGCTTACGTTCATGGACAGGTGGGTCACGTGTGACGGGAGTCATACGCTACGGGCGGCTCAACTCGCATCTCCGGCCCAGCGCAGCCGACGGGCGCGTCGCGTGGGTGAGAGTGGCTGATTCCAGCGGGGAAAAGGGTCCGGCCCCCGGAGCCGTGAGGGGGCTCCGGGGGCCGGGACGCGGCGGACCTGCGTGACCCCACAGGTCAGGGCGGATGTCGAGTTGGCCCGCCGCGACGATCCAGTACGGGCGTCAGCCGAGCCGGGCGACCAGCGCGCGGTACTCGTCCCACAGCTCCTTCGGCGTGTGGTCGCCGAAGGTGTTGAGGTGGTCGGGGACCAGCGCGGCCTCCTCACGCCAGACCTCGTTGTCGACCTTGAGCAGGAAGTCGAGGTCCTCCTCGGGCAGATCGAGGCCGTTCGTGTCGAGGGCCTCACGCGTCGGCAGGATGCCGATCGGCGTCTCGACGCCCTCGGCCTTGCCCGCCAGACGCTCCACGATCCACTTGAGCACGCGGCTGTTCTCGCCGAAGCCCGGCCAGACGAACTTGCCCGCGTCGTTCTTGCGGAACCAGTTCACGTAGTAGATCTTCGGCAGCTTCGACGCGTCGGCCTGCTGCCCGACCTTGATCCAGTGGGCCATGTAGTCGCCCATGTTGTAGCCGCAGAACGGCAGCATCGCGAACGGGTCGCGACGCAGCTCGCCGACCTTGCCCTCGGCCGCCGCGGTCTTCTCGGAGGCGACGTTCGCTCCGAGGAAGACACCGTGCTGCCAGTTGAAGGACTCCGTCACCAGCGGAACGGCGCTGGCGCGGCGGCCGCCGAAGAGGATCGCCGAGATCGGCACGCCCTTGGGGTCCTCCCACTCGGGCGCGGCGATCGGGCACTGCGAGGCGGGCACGGTGAAGCGGGCGTTGGGGTGGGCCGCCGGGGTCTCGGACGCGGGCGTCCAATCGTTGCCCTTCCAGTCCGTGAGGTGGGCCGGGGCCTCCTCTGTCATGCCCTCCCACCAGATGTCGTTGTCGTCGGTGAGCGCGACATTGGTGAAGACGGCGTTGCCCCACAGGGTCTTCATGGCGTTGGCGTTGGTGTGCTCACCGGTGCCGGGCGCGACGCCGAAGAAACCGGCCTCGGGGTTGATCGCGTACAGCCGGCCGTCTTCGCCGAACCGCATCCAGGCGATGTCGTCGCCGATGGTCTCCACGGTCCAGCCGGAGATGGTGGGCTCCAGCATGGCGAGGTTGGTCTTGCCGCAGGCGCTCGGGAAGGCGGCGGCGACGTACTTGGACTCGCCCTGCGGCGGGGTGAGCTTGAGGATCAGCATGTGCTCGGCGAGCCAGCCCTCGTCGCGCGCCATGACGGACGCGATGCGCAGGGCGTAGCACTTCTTGCCGAGCAGAGCGTTGCCGCCGTAGCCCGATCCGTACGACCAGATCTCGCGGGTCTCGGGGAAGTGCGAGATGTACTTGGTCGTGTTGCAGGGCCAGGGGACATCCTTCTGGCCCGGCTCCAGCGGGGCACCGAGGGTGTGCACGGCCTTGACGAAGAAGCCGTCCGAGCCGAGCTCCTCGAGGACGGGCTGTCCCATGCGGGTCATGGTGCGCATGGAGACGGCGACGTAGGCGGAGTCGGTTATCTCGACGCCGATGGCGGACAGCGGCGAGCCCAGCGGACCCATGCAGAACGGCACCACGTACATGGTCCGGCCACGCATCGAGCCTCGGAAGATGCCCTCCTCACCGGCGAAGATGTCCTTCATCTCGGCCGGGGCCTTCCAGTGGTTCGTCGGGCCCGCGTCCTCCTCCTTCTCGGAGCAGATGAAGGTGCGGTCCTCGACGCGGGCGACGTCGCTCGGGTCGGACGCGGCGTAGTAGGAGTTCGGTCGCTTGATCGGGTCCAGCTTTTTGAAGGTGCCCTTGGCGACGAGCTCCTCACACAGGCGCTCGTACTCGGCTTCGGATCCGTCACACCAGACGACGCTGTCCGGCTGCGTGATTGCTGCGATCTCGTCGACCCAGGAGACGAGCTCCTGGTGGTTGGTGGGGACGGTGCTGGGAGCCGCGATGTCGCGCGCCACGATCGCTCCTAAGTGAGGGGTTCGAAGGTTGTTGCCCCGTGGGGGCTGCGACCCGGATGCTTCGGTCCCTTTGTTGCTTCCTGGCGCTCATCCGGTGCCGACCGCACTCATCTGATCATCCGTGCAGTATGCGCATATGTCCAGAGGACCTCTCACGTGAGCATCGCCACTCGAAGCCCGATCCGCATCTCGAGGGCCGCTCGGGCCGGGCAGCAGGGAGGACGCGGCGAGGAGGTACGGGCCCACTGTTACCTACGGTTGCGTAGGTACCATCCTCGTCATGACTGCTGCCGCGTCCGAAGTGACCGACATAGAGCCACTCCCTGTGAAGCCGAGGCTGCGCGGCTGGCTGCATGCCGGGATGTTTCCCGCCGTCCTGGTCGCGGGCCTGGTGCTCACGGCGCTCGCCGACTCCACCCGGGCCCGGGTGGCCTGCGCGATCTACGTCTTCACCGCGTGCCTGCTCTTCGGCGTGAGCGCCCTCTACCACCGCGGCAACTGGGGCCCGCGTGGCGAAGCCGTGCTGCGCAGGCTCGACCACGCCAATATCTTCCTGATCATCGCGGGCACGTACACCCCGCTGACGATGCTGCTGCTCCCCGGTTCCTCCGGGCAGGCACTGCTGTGGGCCGTCTGGGCGGCGGCCGTGGCGGGCATCGCGTTCCGGGTCTTCTGGGTCGGCGCCCCGCGCTGGCTCTACACGCCCTGCTACATCGCGATGGGCTGGGCGGCGGTCTTCTTCCTGCCCGACTTCATGCGCGCCGGCGGGATCGCGGTGCTCGTCTGCGTGATCGTCGGCGGGCTGCTCTACAGCGCGGGCGGCGTGATCTACGGAATGAAGCGACCGAATCCGTCGCCGCGGTGGTTCGGCTTCCACGAGGTCTTCCACTCGCTCACGCTCGCGGCGTTCATCGTGCATTACGTGGGCATCTCGCTGGTCGCCTACCAGCACTCATGACAACTTTTGAGAGTTGCAGTCATTTGACATTGACTCTCGGGTTGGCTGCCATGTCTCGCCGCCGCGATGCAGGACAATGACGGACATGGCCGCCACGACACGTAGCCCCGCGCGCGATTCCCTCGCCGAAGCGCAGCCACAACTCGGCCTGCGCGAGCGCAAGAAGCTCAAGACGCGGATCGCGATCCGCCGGGCGACGTACCGGCTCATCTCGGAGCAGGGGTACGAGGCGACCACCATCGAGCAGATCGCGGAGGCCGCGGAGGTCTCCCCGTCCACGGTCTTCCGCTACTTCCCGACGAAGGAAGACATCGTCCTCACCGACGAGTACGACCCGGTCATGGAAGCGGAACTGCGGGCGCGTCCGGCCGACGAGGACCCGCTGGACGCGATCCGGCATGTGATCACGCACCGCCTGTCGACCTTCGTCCGGGACGACCGCGAGGAGGTCATTCAGCGCACCAAGCTGCTGGTGGAGGTCCCGGCTGTCCGGGCCAGGATGACCGAGGCCATGGACACCACGTCCGAGCTGCTGGTCCACGCACTCGCCGACCGCACCGGCCGGGACCACGACGACCTGGACGTACGGGTCTTCACCGCGGCGGTGCTCGGGGCGCTGCGCGAGGTGATGCTGTACTGGGCGGCGCGAGACCACCAGGACGATCTGGTCGAGCTGGTGGACCGCGCGCTGACGACGATGCGGGGCGGGCTGAAGCTCTGACCCGGGGCTCCGCCCCGGACCCCGCGCCTCAAACTCCCCCAGACTTCGTCCGGGGGGACCCCCACGAGGCTGAATTCGGGGCTCCGCCCCGGACCGCGCGGACACGCCCCGAAGGGCGTGCCCGATCCGCCCGGGGCTACCTCGCCCCGTCCTCCTTCCCGCACGCCACCCCGTCCCTGTTCGGGTCGAGCCGCAAGGGGTCGTCCTTCCCGTTCACCTTCAGCCGTCCGTACTCATGCGCCGCCAGCCACCCGCACCGCGCCGCCGTCGTCGCCTTCACCTCCCGTGGGAACACCGTGGGGACACAGACCCCGGCCGCGCCGTAGTGCCGGTCGCAGCCCGCGATCTCCGGGCTCACCGGCGCCGAACTCCGCTTCTTCTGCGCCTTCTTCGGCGCCTTCGCCGGAGCGTCCGCGAAGTCGTGGACATGCGCGGACGGGGCATCGGCCGCCATCGCCGCCGGTCCCCCGAGATGCACCCACTCGGCCACCGACGGGATCCCGTTCGCGTCGACCGCGAAGAGCATGTACCAGCCGGGAGGCGCCATATTGGGGTTGCTGGTGACATTGAGGTCGACGTTGTTGCCGTCCACCGTCATCGGCAGGTCCAGGAACCGCTGGTTGGGGTCGGAGGAGTGCGTGACCGCGGCCGGGCGGATCAACTCCGCCTTGGCGATGGGCCGGTCGACCGTGATCCGCTGGGTGTCGCCGTACGTCCACTGCCCGTCGATCACCGAAGTGATCTTCGGTCGGGCGCCCTTGAGCAGATACGGCGGCGTGTAGACGGACACATTGTGGTTGTACGTGCCGTTGCCCGGGTTGTCGCCCACCGCCATCACCCGCCCATCCGGCAGCAGAAAGGCCGAGGAGTGGTACGTCCGCGGGATCGGGTCCGTCGCGAGACCCTCCTCGTACGTATTGGTCGCCGGGTCGAAGAACGACGCCTCGTACACCGGGTCGGCCCGGTCGTGCAGCCCGCCGCCCGTCTCGAAGACCTTCCCGTCGGGCAGCAGCACCGCCGAGACGAACATCTTGCCCTCGGCGCCGGTCTGCGGCCGCTTGCCCTGCCCCTGGTCGACCTGGCCCTGCGGCAGCAACGGACCGTGCGTATAGACCGGGTTGGGCTCCTTGAGGTCGATGATGTCGGTGAAGCGGTTGGCGGCCGGGTTGGTCTCGTTGTTGCCGCCGCCGATCGTCAGCACCCGCTGGTCCTGGGCGGGCGGCAGCAGCACGCTCGCCGACTCGTCCCGCTGGTCCTTGTTCTGCAGACCGGGCACATCGGTGATGGTGTTGGCGGTGTAGTCGTAGATGGAGGCGCCGGAGCCCTGGGTGCCGTTGCCGAAGACATGGCTGCCGGAGTAGAAGAGCCGTCCGTCCTGCATCAGGATCATCGACGGGTACAGACCCCAGTACGACCAGGTCTGGTTGACCTCGTTCATCGGCAGCCACTTGTTCTGGGCCGCCGAGAACTTCTCGGCCGTCACATTGCCCGTCGAGTCCTCCTTCAGACCGCCGAAGGAGATGACGTCACCGTTGCCGAGGATCGTCGCCGACGGGTACCAGTGGCCGCCGTTCATGTCGTTCGTCTTCGTATACGTCTCGGTCGCCGGGTCGAAGATGTACGAGTCCTTCAGCCCCTGGTAGCCGATCGTGCCGTCGGCCGACGGATAGCCCTTGTTGCCGCTCATCACCAGGACCTTGCCGTCCTGGAGCTGCACATGGCCGGCGCAGAACATGTCCACGGGGGTGGGGATGGTCCGGAAGGCGCCGGTGGCCGGGTCATAGACGGCGGAGGTGAAGGTGCCCGCCTGGAACTGCGCCTCGTCGTTGCCGGAGCCCGCGATGACGAGGACCTTCCCGTTGTGCAGAACCACGGAATGCATGGAACGCACCGGGTTCTGGACCGGCAGGACGTCCCAGCGGCCCTTGGCGCACTCCTCCGGCGTCCCCGTGCAGACGGGGTCGGGGGCGGGTACGGTCACTTCCTCCATGACGTAGTCGTCGGTGGTGACCGAGCCCGTGCCGTACACGGACACGCCCCAGGTGATCTGGTCGGTGCCGGGCGGGACGGCGGGGGTGCGGACCTCGACCCGCTCGTAACCAGCGCTCATCGGAAGGGTCTTGAGGTCCGTCCAGTACTGCCAGCCGCCCGTCACATCGTGCCGGAAGAGCGTGACGGCGGTGTCGGGGGTGGTGCTCTTGTACCAGAGGGAGAGGTCGTACTGACTGTCCGGCTTAACCTTGGGCGCGCAGACCGCGTCCTCGGTGATCAGGGCCTTGCGGTCGCCGTCGACCCGGCGGCTCAGCGAGACCTTCATGGCCTTGCTGCCCGAGTGGGCGTCGGCGACGGTCTCGAAGGTGAAGTCGTTGTCGCCCCAGCCGGACTTCTCCCAGCAGGCGGGCATGTCGGCAACGCCGGCGGTCTCGAAGCCCGGATTGGTGATCAGGTTGGGCGGGCCGGCGGAAGCCTGCTGCGGGGCGGATATCAGCAGCCCCCCGGTGAGCGCGGCGACGGCGAGCAGCGCGACACGGCGTCTCCTGCCTTGCAGCGCGACGCGGCGTCTCGCGCCTTGCGGCGCGGTGCGGCGTCTCCCGCTTCGCAGCGCGGCGCCCGCCGCTCGCATGCGGCGCGGCGCGCGGACGCGCGGTATCCGCAGCATGCGCGGCTTGGACGCACCGGTCTCTGGCCCCGAGGGCCCGGATGTGGGTGACTCGGCTGGCATTACACGGTCCTTTCCTTGCGGCTCCCTCGACTGCTGCGGCTGTTGCGGCCGCCTCCCTCGTCCCGGTGGCGCCCACCGCTGCGCGGCAGATAGACAAGCGCCTCCGTCGCCGCGAACCGCAGGACGAACGTGGTCAGCAGCGCCAGCGTGGTGGCGGGCAGCACCGCCATCTCCATCCGGCCCACGAACAGCGCGATCAGCGGGATGCGCAGCAGCAGATCGGCGTTGGCGAGCAGCGCGAACCGGCCCACCCGGTCCGCCCAGTGCCGGTGCCTGCGGCGGTCCCGGAACAGCAGCACCTCGATGAGGAGGAAGTTCCAGATCACGCCGAACTGGTTGGCGACGATCTCGGCCGGCAGATAGTGCATTCCGGCTGCGGTCAGGACATGCAGCCCGAGCAGGTTCGGCAGAAAGCCGGTGAGGCCGATCAGACCGAAGGCCACCATCCGGGCCGCCGATGATGCCGTACGCAGCGCGACGAGATGCCCGAGGAAGCGCATCCCTTCCTTCGCCGTCGACTTGGACTCGCCGGCGAACCTCTCCTGGAAGACGAACGGCACCTCGGCGACCGTCTCAGGGCGGCAGCGCACCGCCAGCTCCAGCAGGATCTTGTAACCGAGCGGCTTCAGCGCCTCGGCCGTCACCGCGCTGCGCCGGATCGCGAAGAAGCCGCTCATCGGGTCGCTGATGCCGCGCAGCCTGCGCGGGAAGAGTGCCTTCGTCAGCCAGGTCGCCCCGCGCGAGACGGCGATACGGTAGCCGCCGGCGAGGCCCGCGCGGCTGCCGCCGCGGATGTAGCGGCTGGCGACGACGAGATCGGCGCCCGACCGCTCCCCCGCCGCGACGAGTTCGGGCACGAGCTCGGGCGGGTGCTGGAGGTCGGCGTCCATGACGACGATCCAGTCGGAGCCCGCGCCCTTCAGACCCTCGACGACCGCACCGCCGAGCCCGCCGGTCGGGACGTCGCGGTGCAACACGGCGACCGGGAACGGGCAGTCCTGCGCGGCGCGGCGGATCACATCCGGAGTGTCGTCCGTGGAGTCGTCGACGAAAACGACCTCGCAGGGCAGCCGGGACGGCACGGACTCGGTGAGCTGGTGGAGCAACTCCCTTATGTTCTCGGACTCGTTGAAGGTCGGGATGATGACGGTGACAGCGCCGGGCTCGGCGAGCTGGGCGGCACTGAGCTCCGGATCGCCGAGTTCCTCGGCGCCCGTACGGGGTGTGGTGGTCATCGCTCGCCTCCGGTGATCCGGCGGATCTCGATCCGGTCCTCGCCGTCGCCGAAGACGGCGACGGGCTTCGAATGTTCAAGTGCCGCCTTGACGTTGGGCAGGTCGACGGCATCGCGGCGGACGGTCGGCGACGAGACGACATAGTCGAGATCCCGCCAGCCGCGCGGCATCGTCTTCGTCACCGCGGGGTCGAGGTCGGCCTTGTAGAACCAGATCGCGCCGGTGCCGGGCTCGAACCCGTCGTGCACGAGGTCCAGCCAGAGCGCGTCGTCGACCAGGACCCGGGTGGAGGCGGGGTCGGCGACCTCGTTCTGCATCCAGGAAGCGGCCGCGCGGTAGGGGGCGTTGGCGTCGACGGTGAGGGCGTCGCGGTTTCCGGCGTACCAGCTCGGCACGACGTATGCGGCGGCGGCAAGGGCGAGGACGGCGGCGACCGTCCACCGTATCGCCGGGGCTCCGCCCCGGACCCCTCCCCCTGCGTCCTGGCGGGAGTGGGGGTCTGGGGGCGAAGCCCCAAGCCGCCGCCGCAGCACCGCGTGCGCCACGCTCGCCGCGCCGCCCGCCAGCACCAGTGCCAGGAACGGCAGCGCCTGGATGACGTACATCGCGGGCAGATAGCCGGAGGGCCTCATCGCTACGAGCGCGAGGATCGCCACCACCAGCGCCGGTCCGGCGAGCGCGCGGGCGGTGACCGACCAGCGCAGGGTCACCAGCAGCAGGGCCGCGCCTGCGAGTCCGCCGAGCGGCAGCACCCGGTCGTAGTAGAGCCAGGACCGGAAGACGCCGTGCGAGCCCGAGCCCGAATCGAAGATGGAGCCCGAGCCCTCGCGGCCCATCTGGTACGTGATCCCGTCGATCAGCGACACATGGCCGGGCCCCGGGAACAGCTCATTGTTGAGCAGCGCGAAGAGCGGATACGCGAGCCCGATCAGCGCACATGCGGTGATCGCGCCGGTCACCGCGAACTTACGGGTGTCCCGGTGGCTGTGCCGCCACATCGTCACCAGCAGCGCGGGCAGCACCACCAGCATCGTCTCTTTGGTGAGCACCGAGGTCGCTGCGGCGAGCCCGGCGGCGAAGTGGTGCCACAGATGGCGGCTGGGGGACGCGGCCAGGCAGAACGCCAGCAGCATCCACATCACCGCGATGTTGTCCAGGAAGATCTCGCGCTGAAGCACCACGGAGAGCGGGGAGAGCCCGAAGAGCAGCATGGCAAGTCCGGCGGCCCAGCGCGGCAGGAACAGCCGGCGCGCCAGCACGTACAACAGCACCGCGCACGCCGCGCTGACCAGCAGCATCGCGAACCGCATCGTCGCCACGGTCATCGTCTCGGGCGCGATAAGCGACGGAATCCAGGTGAGCGCGGCTATCTGGATCCAGCCGAGCGGCGGATGGTCGTACCAGTACGTGTAGTGCGCGAGCCCGTCGCCCTGCTGGACCGCCCAGGCCTGGGCGAGATAGGTGCCTTCGTCGTCGCTGAGAGTCGGGAAGTGCGTGATGTTCCAGCCCTGGACGAGGAGGATCACGGCCAGCAGCCCGAAGCACAGCAGCAGATCGGGCCGCGAGCTGCGGAAGCGTATGACGGGCCGGATATGAACGGGCACCGTCGGCCGGGGCTTCGCGGCAGCGGGCGGAGTGGCGGTGTCAGGAGCCGGAGGCAGAGTTGTGGTCACCGGTGGGCGTCCTCTCGGGTCTCGGTGAGATGCGCGCCGACATGACTGGTCAGCTCCCACTCGTTGCGTCCCCGCTGCTCCCGCCAGACGGCGCGTATCGCGGCGCCGGCCAGGAGGACCTGGTAGAAGGGACCTCCGACGATGAGCTTGAGGTAGTGGACGGTCCGGACGCGAAGGCCGTACTGCTTGCCGAAGTCGTGCAGTCCGACGATTTCGAAAACGACCGTGACCATGGCCGTGATCAACGGCAGGAAGGTCACGATGGCGATCCCGACGGGGACGTCGAGGAAGAGCGCGATGGCCACGTTGAGCGGGATGATCACGCCGGAGAAGGCCTGCAGGAATGGCGTCATCAGGGTGTAGCGGGCGAGCCACCGCTGTCCGAAGCCCGGGAGCTGTTTCCAGTCCTTCTTCCGGTAGACCTGCAGGAAGCCCTGGTTCCAGCGGGTGCGCTGCTTGAGCAGGCTCATCAGCGTGCCGGGGGTCTCCTCGCGGGTGACCATGTCGCTGTCGTACGCGACGACGACCTTCTTGCCGACGGACGAGAGCCGGACGCCCAGGTCACAGTCCTCGGCAAGGCAGTTGGGGTCCCAGCCGTCCGCTTCGCGCAGCACAGCCGTACGGACGAAGACGGTGTTGCCGCCGAGCGGGATGAAGCCCTTCTGTGCGTGCAGATGCAGCCGGCTGCGGAACCAGAAGAAGTACTCCAGGCAGTTGCGCAGGCTGTACCAGCTGGAGTGGAAGTTGATCAGCTGTACGCCGCCCTGGACGACGTCCGCGCCGGTGGAGGTGAAGGCGTGGTCGACGTGGGCGAGCAGCTCGGGGTGGACCTGGTCCTCGGCGTCGAAGACGCCCACGATGTCGCCGCGGCAGTGCGGCAGCGCGGTGTTGAGGGCCTTGGGCTTGTTCTTCACCTCATGCGTGTCGGTGATGACCCGCACCCGCACCGGATCGCGCTCGGCCGAACGCTCGGCGACCGCCGCGGTCTCCGGGTCGTCGTGGCCGACGATCACGATGATCTCGAAGTTGGAGTGGCTGGATTCCAGCAGCCGCTCGATGGTGTGCTCGAGCACGGCCTGCTCGTGGCGGGCCGGCAGAAGCAGAGAGAAAGAGAGCCCGACGCCGCCGTCGGGCCGGTCGAACCGGGTCGCCGCGAGTATCTCGGGCGTACGCCAGGCATGCATCTGCCACCACAGCGTGAAAGCCGCCATCCAGAACAGCGCCACGGAAATGGCAACAACGAACACCGATATGAGCACCGAAAGGTCCCCCCTTGGACCTGCGCCCCGGCAGCAGGACCCCCCTGGCCGGCGACACACCTTTGTCAGCCTCGGTGCGGCACTCCCCAGTGCACAACCTCGGCTACTCCTCGTGCCGAGGACCCTATAGGCGGAAGGTTAAAGTCCGGTGCTCGCCTGATAAAAACTGAAGTTGAGCCGTCAATTGGCGAGTTTTCCGGCAAGTGCGGATGCGTCCGCGGTAGGGGCGTCACAAACGAAGTGCTTGCACACGTACGCGGCGGGGCTGCCGTCCACCAGAGGGCGGTCCCCAAGCAGCGGGAACTCCTCGCTGTCCGGTTCGCCGACTGCGACCACCGCGCCCGGGGCCTGCGACAATAGCGCCGTACGGTGCAACTCCCGTGTCGCCGCGTCGTCCTGAGGGCCGACCACCGCCACCTCGCGCGGCCCGTCCAGCAGCGCCTCCGCGACCGCGAGCCCCCAGCCGATGAAACGCGGGGCCCGCGGCCCGAGCGCCTTCACCACACCCAACGCGCCCTCCGCGGCGGTGCGATGGGCCTCGGAGCCGGTGTGGGCTGCATACGAAAGCAGCGCGCCGGCCGCCGCCGTCCAGCCGGACGGGGTCGCGCTGTCCGTCGGGTCCTGGGGGCGGCGGATCAGCCGCTCGGCGTCGTGCGCGGTGTCGTACAGCGCCCCGCCCTCGGCCACGAACTGGTCGATGACGATGTCCAGCAGAAAGCCGGCGAAATCCAGCCAAACGCCTTCGCCCGTCACGCCCGCGAGCGCCAGGAAACCCTCCGCGACATTCGCGTAGTCCTCCAACACCCCTGAATTGGCGCCGACTTGGCCACCCTTGGAGGTACGGGCGAGGCGCGCCCCGCTGTCCATGTGCAGCCGCACCAGCAGATCGGCAGCCTCGGTGGCCCGCTCGACGAGATCCGGCCGCTCAAAGTACGCGCCGGCCTCAGCGAGCGCCGCGATCGCGAGGCCGTTCCAGGCGGCGACCACCTTGTCGTCCCGCTCGGGCCGCGGCCGCTGCGCCCGTGCCGCAAGCAGCCGCTCCTTGATCGACGATTCGACCTCCCCGTCGGGGAGTTGAAGGACAGAGGCGCCCTCCTCAAAGGTGCCCTCCTCCGTCACCCCGAACAGCTCGGCGGCCCGCCGCCCGTCCTCGTCCCCCAGCACCTCGCGCAGCTGCTGCGGCGTCCATACATAGAACGCGCCCTCGACATGCTTGCCCGTACCTCCCCCAGAGCCTTCGGCCTGGGGGTGCCCCCATCCGTCTCCGACGGCGCTGTCCGCGTCGAGGGCCGAGGCGAACCCTCCCTCGGCCGTGCGCAGCTCCCGCACCATGAAGTCCGCGGTCTCCAGCGCCACCCGCCGGGCCAGCTCAGAACCGGTCGCCCGCCACAGATGCGCGTACACCCGGCAGAGCAGGGCGTTGTCGTAGAGCATCTTCTCGAAGTGCGGCACCACCCACGCGCGGTCCACCGAGTACCGTGCGAAGCCGCCGCCGAGCTGGTCGTACATCCCACCGCGGGCCATCGCCCCACACGTGTCCACGGCCATCTCCAGTGCACCCTCGGCCCCGGTCCGGGCGTAGTGCCGCAGCAGGAACTCGACGACCATCGACGGCGGGAACTTGGGCGCGCCGCCGAAGCCGCCGTGCCGCTCGTCGTACTCCCGGGTCAGCCCGAGCAGCGCCTGCGCCAGCTCCTCCTCGCCCGGCACCCCCTCGCCGCCGTACGCGAGCGAGCGCCCGGCCAGATCCCGGACGATCTTCCCCGCGACCTCGCCGACCTCGTCCCGCCGGTCGGCCCAGGCGGCCGCGACCCCTTCGAGGACCTGCCGGAAGGAGGCCATGCCGTGCCGGGGCTCGGGCGGGAAGTACGTACCGAAGTAGAAGGGCTCGCCGTCCGCCGTGAGGAAGACGGTCATGGGCCAGCCACCCTGCCCGGTGGCGGCCTGCACGGCCTCCATATAGACCGCGTCGACGTCGGGCCGCTCCTCGCGGTCGACCTTGATGTTGATGAAGTGCTCGTTCATGTAGGCGGCAGTTTGTTCATCTTCAAAACTTTCGACCGCCAGAACATGACACCAGTGGCAACTCGAGTAGCCGACGCTGAGCAGCACGGGTACCCCGCGCCTGCGGGCCTCGTCGAAGGCCTCGCCCGACCACGGCCACCAGTCGACCGGGTTGTCGGCGTGCTGAAGGAGGTAGGGGGAAGTCTCATGGGCGAGGCGGTTCGGCATACTCCCATCCTCTCTCAGGTGCGGATGATCGTCAGACTCTCTCGCGCTGACGCGCCGCACGCAGGACACTTGTCGCCGGAACGGAACCGGAACCGGAGACGGGACCGGAACCGGAACGGAAGCGGAAGGCTCTCGGAGGGGGACCCATATGCGGGACAGCCATCGGGCGGAAGCCGAGCGGCTGTTGGTACGCGCCGTAGAAGAAGAGGTACGGCGCTCGGGCGGGCGATCGGACTCGGGCGTGCTGTTGGCACGCGCACGGGCCGCCCTGGACAGCATGGCGGCGAATGCGGGCGAGGAGTACGCCGCGTACGAGCAGGCGCTGGTGGACGCGGAGGCCGGGCAGCAGCCGCTGTCCGCGCAGTTCAGCCGACAGAACTTCTCAACTCCCTTGCTGGTCACGGCCATTGCCGCGGCCGCGGCGATCGGCGCGGACGTCGCGCTGGGAACGGCGACAGGTACCGCGCTCGGCGCCGGGGCTGTCGTCGCCGTCGCCGGGGCCGCGACCACCGTCGCCAAGGTGACCGCCTCGCACTGGCCGGCCGCCCACCGCAGAGCCGGGGCGCTGGGGCAGCCGGGCGGGACCGAGCAGCTGCGGTTGCAGTGGCTGACGGCTCTGGAGGTGCGGGGCATCCGCCCGTTCCTGGACCAGCAGCGGATGCTGGTCTCCTCCACCCGTACCGCGAAGAAGCCCACCGCGGTGCCGCAGCTGCGCGGCGCGGACCGGAGCGCGGCGGCGCGCAGTCGGTCGGTGCTGGAGCAGTCCTTCGGGCATCTGCCGGAGCCGGAGGGGCCGTTCGCGGGCCGCCGGGACGCGATGACGCAGATTTCGCAGTGGGTGCACGCCGCCCGCGCGTCGACGGAGACCAGGCCGACGGTCGTGGTGCTGTACGGCGCGCCGGGATCGGGGCGCACGACCCTCGCCGTGCGGGCCTCGCACCATCTCAAGGATCAGTTCCGGGGCGCGTGCGTGGTCGATCTGCGCGGCGACAGCGAGCATCCGCTCTCTACGCGCGATGCGCTGCTGCACCTGCTGAACCGGCTGGGCGCGCCGCGCGAACAGCTGCTGTTCCGGGAGCGTTCGTCGGCCGATCAGCAGGTGCGGCGGCTGGGCGAGCTGTACCACCAGCATCTGACCGGGCTGCCGGTGACGGTGGTGCTGGACGACGCGAGCGACCCGGCGCAGGTGCGCACCCTGGTGCCGGATCGTTCGGACAGCCTGGTGCTGGTGACCGCGCGCGAGCGGCTCGACCTGCCGGCGGACATTCCGGCGTGGGTGCACCAGCTGCCGGTCGACGCACTGGACGCGGCGGGGGCGGAGGAGCTGCTGCGGGCCTCGGCCGAGGAGCCCCTGTCCGGGCCGTATGACGCCCAATCGGCCGACGAGGTACGGGAGTTGTGCGGCGGGCTGCCGCTTGCGCTGCGTATCGCCGGCTCCTCGCTGGGCCCGCGGACCGCGCATCAGCTGGCGGCCGATCTCGGCGCGTACGGTCCGGTGGACCCGGTCGAGCGGGCGCTGTGGCTGCGCTACACCGACCAGTCCGAGCAGGCGCGGCGGCTGCTGCGCCGGCTCGCGCTGGCCGGGCGGGCGTCGCTGGGTGCGGCGGCGGCAGCGGCGCTGCTGGCCACGGACGAGCAGGAGTCGCAGCGGCTGCTCAGGGGCCTGGCCGACGCGGGACTGATCGACCATGTGCGGGCCAGCCGCTACCGGCTGCACGACGTCGTACGGTCCTTCGCCCGGGCCCGTCTCCTCGACGAGGAGGAGGCCGCTGAGCGTACGGCCGCGCAGGAGCGGCTCATCCAGAACTACGCCGACCTGGCCGGGGCCGTGATCCGCATGGTCGACGGCAAGATGTCCACGCGCGCGGGCCAGTTCGGCGCGCACGGCTTCGCTTCGCTGGACGCCGCGCTGCGCTGGCTGGACGACGAGTCGAGCTTCATCACCTCGGCGCTGCGGCACGCGGAGGGCGTCAACCAGCAGACGGTGCTCAATCTGCTGGGCGCGCTGTGCGACTACTGCCTGCTGCGCGGCGACCTGTACCGGCTCGGCGAGATCAGTGAGCTGTCGCAGGCGGTGGACCAGGGCCTGCTGGAACGTTCCGTGCGCTGGCGTACCGGCATCGCGGCCCGGCAGCTCGGCGAGCTCGACAAGGCCCGTACGACACTGTCGTCCGTCGTCGGCCTCTACCGCGAGGCGCAGAACGACTCGGGCACCGCACTCGCGCTCTGCTCTCTCGGCATCACCCTGCACCACCAGGGCAATCTGACCGAGGCTGCGGCGAAGCTGCACGAGGCGATCGAGCTCCAGTCCTCGGACGAGCAGGCCGAGGACCGGGCGTGGTCGCTGCACGCGCTGGCCGCGGTGGAGCGCGACCGGGCCAATCTCGCGGAGGCGCTGACGCTGCTGGCGACGGCGCTGACCCTGCACCGGGAGGGCGAGTCGCTGCACGGCGAGGCGTGGACGCACTTCCAGCTGGGCCAGGTGTGCCTGCGGATGGGCGATGTCCCGCGCGCCGAGTCGGAGCTGCGTGCGGCCCTCGATCTGTACGGCCGCACCCGCGACGGACGCGGTGAGGCCTGGGCGCTGACCCAGTTGGCCCGGGCCAGACTGGTGGACGGCGACCCGGCCCCCGCGGTGGACCAGCTGGGCCAGGCGCTGTCCCGCCACCGCGACAACGAGGACGCGCGCGGCGAGGCGTGGACGCTGTACTACCTGGGCCAGGCGCTGGAGGAGCGCGGCGACCGCGACCAGGCGGTACGGGAGCTGGAGCGGGCCCGCACGATGTTCTCCCGGATGCGCGACGTGTACGGCCTGGCCTGCGCCCGCCACCACTCGGGCCGTGTCACCCGGGACCAGCGGGCGGCTCAGACTGGCAACCTGCGCAACTCGGGCTTCGCCCGCCAGCTTCTGGTGGACGCCCGCGCCGACTTCCATCGCATCGGCGTTGCCCATGGCGAGGCCTGGACCTGCCTGGAGCTGGCGTTGATCGACGCGGGCAACAACCGCCCGGGGCAGGCGCTGGCGCTGTGCGACGAGGCGGCGGCCCTGTTCGCCTCGTACCAGGACGACCGGGGCGCCGACTGGGCCAGATTCCTGCGCTGCACACTGCTGCCGTTCGCATCGCCGGGCGGTATCGAGGTCGGCACGGTGGTGGCCCAGGAGGAACTGGCCCAGCTGATGGGGACGACGCACGCGTCGCGGGACGGCAAGCTGGAGGACTGCGCGGAGGCGCTGGCGGTGATGCTGGAACGGGGCGTGCACTTGGAGGACGGCTGGCAGGCCTGGCACCTGGGGATGGTCCCGAACCGCCATGCACGCGAGGTGATGGGCGTCCCGGTACCCGCGGCGACGTAGCCTTCCGCCGGGGCTCCGCCCCGGACCCCGCGCCTCAACCGCCGGCGGGGCTGGAAAATCCAGCCCGTTGGGGGTCCCCCCGGACGAAGTCTGGGGGAGATTGAGGACACTCCCCCTACGCCCTGCGGGCATAGGGGGAGTACGGGGTCTGGGGGCTTGCCCCCAGTCGGGAAAGGGCGGGGTAGGGGCAGAACCCGCCGCAGGCGCCCCACCTCGTCACGACCTCACGCCGCGGCAGGCCCCGACTTACCCTTGCCCCCCTTGGGGGCGTCCGCCTTCGGATCCGGGGCTTCCTCGAAGTCGACCCTTCCCATGTGGCGGTTCATCGACTTCATCAGCAGCCACACGCCCACGGCCAGCGCCGCGAAGACGATGAAGCCGAGGACACCAGGGGTGACCTTGTTGTCGTCGACCTCCTTGGCGAGGGGGACGAGATGCGTCAGTGCGAGGTTTGCGCTTGCGCTCATATCAGGCATTCTCGCGGATGCCCGCGAAGAGGTCGTCTTCGGGGAGGGAAGTATCGACCAGGGACTTGGCGAGCTCGTACTCCTCGGTCGGCCAGACCTTCTTCTGGATCTCCATCGGCACGCGGAACCAGCCGCCGTCCGGGTCGATCTGCGTCGCGTGCGCGATCAGCGCCTTGTCGCGGATCTCGAAGAAGTCCGCGCACGGAACGTACGTGGTCAGGGTGCGCTCGGCGCGCTCGAACTCCTTCCAGCGCTCCAGCCACTCGCCGTACGGGGACTCGATGCCGCGCTCCAGCAGCGCCTCGTGCAGCGCGACCGTACGCGGCCGGTTGAAGCCCTGGTTGTAGTAGAGCTTCTGCGGCTGCCAGACGGGGCCGAACTCGGACTCCGGGTACTTCTCGGAGTCACCCGCACCGTCGAAGGCCACCATCGAAATCTTGTGGGTCATGATGTGGTCGGGGTGGGGGTACCCGCCGTTCTCGTCGTAGGTCGTGACGACCTGCGGACGGAAGGCGCGGATCGACTTCACCAGACGGCCGGCCGCCACCTCGACGTCCTCCAGCGCGAAGCAGCCCTCGGGCAGCGGCGGCAGTGGATCGCCCTCGGGCAGGCCGGAGTCGACGAAGCCGAGCCACTCCTGCTTGACGCCGAGGATCTCGCGCGCCTCGTCCATCTCTTTCTTGCGCACTTCGTGGATGTGCTCCTCGATGTATGCGTCCCCCTGGAGCTTCGGGTTGAGGATGGAGCCGCGCTCGCCTCCCGTGCAGGTCACGACCAGCACGTCCACCCCCTCGGATACGTACTTGGCCATGGTGGCCGCGCCCTTGCTCGACTCGTCGTCGGGGTGGGCGTGAACGGCCATCAGTCGCAGCTGCTCAGTCAAGACTCGATCCTCAGTGATTCGTCGCGAAATAACCGGTGCCGTCCCGCAGGGACGTCGATGTGGGGCGGCGGTCGGGTGGCGGGCGGGCGGCTTCTATAGTGACCGAATCGGGGGACGGAAAATTCCGGCAGCCCGTTCTGGAGAGGATCCATCATGGCCGCGGTGCGCGAGCAGCTTCCGGAGGGCCGTTACGGCCGCTCGGCGGACGAGCGCGCCGACCGCATGCTCAAAATCGTGGGCGCGGGCCTCGGTGTGGTGCTGCTCGGGGTGGTCGGCTGGTTCGGTTACGACTACATCGCCGGGCAGAAGATAAGCGCCGAAGTGATCAAATTCAAGGTTGTCTCGGACACCGAGGTCCAGGCGCATCTGGAGGTGCGCAAGGACGCGGACGCCACCGGCACCTGTACGCTGCGCTCCCGCTCCGAGGACGGCAGTGAGGTGGGCCGTATCGACGTCATCGTCGGCCAGCGGGGCGAGAAGCGGATCGACCAGGTCGTGACGGTGCGTACCACGGCGCGCGCAACCAGCGCCGAGCTGGAGCAGTGCACCGCACGCTGACGGCGCGCCACCGAGATGGTATCGGCTCTGACCTGCGCTGATGAAATTCTGATGGCTTTCGTCCTCCCCCTTCCGCCACGAAATTGTTAGGCTCGTGGTTTCGCCCATCCATGAAGGCACATCCTTCTGGGTAGGGCGATGCTTTGTATTCCCAGTACCTACGAGGAGCACCTGTGACCCAGACCAGCGAGAACGTCACCTGGCTCACCCAGGAGGCGTACAGCCAGCTGAAGGCCGAGCTGGAGTACCTGTCTGGTCCCGCGCGCACCGAGATCGCCACCAAGATCGCGGCAGCGCGTGAGGAGGGCGACCTGCGCGAGAACGGCGGGTACCACGCGGCCAAGGAGGAGCAGGGCAAGCAGGAGCTCCGTGTGCGCCAGCTGACCCAGCTCCTGGAGAACGCCAAGGTCGGCGAGGCCCCGGCGGCGACCGGTGTGGTGGCCCCCGGCATGGTCGTGACCATCGCCTTCGACGGCGACGAGGACGACACGACGACCTTCCTGCTCGCCTCCCGCGAGTACGCGAGCGACGACATCGAGACGTACTCACCGCAGTCCCCGCTGGGCTCGGGCGTGAGCGGCAAGAAGGTCGGCCAGGACGCGGAGTACGAGCTGCCCAACGGCAAGAGGGCTTCGGTGAAGATCCTCGAGGCCAAGCCGTACACCGCCTGAGACCGGACAGAGTGAAGGGGGGGGGGCGCGGGGGGGGGGGCGGCCCCCGGCAACGACGGGGGGGGGGGGACGGGGGGGGCCGCCCGGGCCTTGGGCCCCCCCCCCGCCCGGAACCCCCCC